>DATEHU010000033.1 GCA_035279405.1 Gammaproteobacteria bacterium | reverse complement strand
GTGCCTCTTGCTCTTCAGGCCCCCGTGGATTGCGCCGAGCGCGCAGCGCCCGCAGGGAAGAGCCTGCGAAGCAGGTCGGGGCGAAGGAGCGCCCCGACCGCGCGACCGGCACAGGGAGGTGCCGTGAGCGCGGCCCCGAGGACGCGAGTCGCGAGGGAACGCGGCGGAAACCGGATGGTCCCTCCATGCGGTTTCAGCCAGGCGCGGAATCCCCGGGGCGTGTTTCTTTGGTGACTTTCTTTGCACGTCCAAAGAAAGTCACCCGGTTGCGGGACGGAATCCCGCTATCTTGATAAAGGCTGCGGCGCAGCCGCACGGATTGTCTTAGGATGTTACATTCCCCGGAACATGAGGATCCCCGCCATGCGCATCCTGAGCCTGAGTCTGGTCTTGCTGGCGGCGCTGTGCACCAGCGCGGTGTGGGCCGCGAGTGCGCCCGCACCCAACAACCATCCCATCGCCATCGTGATTCACGGTGGCGCCGGCACCATCAGTCCCAAGGACATGACGCCGGCGCTCGAGACCGAATACCGCTTCATGCTGCGCAAGGCGCTGGACACGGGCTACGGCGTGCTCAAGAAGGGTGGCACGAGTCTCGATGCGGTGCAGGCGGCCATCGAGATCATGGAGAACTCGCCGCTGTTCAACGCCGGCAAGGGCGCGGTGTTCACCCACGACGGCAAGAACGAGATGGACGCCGCCATCATGGACGGCGCCACGCTCAGGGCCGGCGCGGTGGCCGACGTGCAACACATCAAGAATCCCATCGCGCTCGCGCGCTTGGTGATGGAGAAGACGCCGCACGTGCTGCTGGTGGCGGATGGCGCAGAAAAGTTCGCGCTGAGTCAGGGCATGGAATTGATGCCGGCAAGTTACTTCTATACCAAACAGCGCTGGGATGAGCTGCAGCGCGCTCTCAAGAAGGAAGGCGACAAAACCGCTGCGGTGCAGGAGCAATATCCCGGCACCACGGCACACGGCTTCGGTACCGTGGGCGCGGTCGCGCTGGATCGTTACGGCAACATCGCCGCGGGCACCTCGACGGGCGGGCTCACCAACAAGATGGACGGGCGCGTGGGCGATTCGCCCATCGTGGGCGACGGCACCTACGCCAACAATCTCACCTGCGGCGAGTCCGGCACCGGCACCGGTGAGCTTTACATGCGCCTGAATCTCACCAAGGACGTGTCCGATCTCATGGAATACAAGGGCTGGTCGCTCAAGCAGGCCGTGGACTACGAAATCTACGACAAGCTGGTGAAATTCGGCGGCAAGAATTCCGGCGGCCTGATCGCGCTGGACCGCAAGGGCAACATCGTGACCGCGTTCAACACCACCGGCATGTACCGCGGCTGGATAGACACGCGCGGGCATGTGACAGTGAAAATCTTCAAGGGTGAATGATCCGGATATTGTTGGAGCGGCGATACTCGCCGTGATTCCGAGAATTATCGCGGTCGGGACGACCGCTCCCACGGGACCGTCGCTCCCACAGCATCGCCGTTCCAACATAGAGATCACTTCGGATTACTCAGCCGACAAGGAATCCTCTGCATGAGCTTCGCCATCATTGTCCACGGCGGCGCAGGTGAAATTGACCCGGCGGGCATACCCGCTCGCCTGGCGGGTTGCCGCGCGGCGGCCGAAGCCGGTTACGCAGTGCTGAAAGGCAACGGCCGTGTGCTGGATGCGGTGCAGGCGGCCGTGGTGGAACTGGAAAACAATCCGCTGTTCAACGCCGGGCGGGGCTCCACCCTGAATCGCGACGGGCGCGTGGAAACCGACGCCGCGGTCATGGACGGCGCCACACTCAGGGCGGGCGCGGTGGCTGCGGTCAGCGGCGTGCGCAATCCGGTGAGGCTCGCGCGTGCGGTGATGGAGGCAAGCCCGCACGTGTTGCTGATGGGTGAGGGCGCGCAGCGCTTTGCCCTACAGCACGGCATTGAACTCTGCGATCCGCAGGACCTCGTGGTGCCGGCGCAGCGCGAGCACTGGGAAAAGGAGCACGGCACTGTCGGTGCGGTGGCGCTCGATGTACATGGACATCTGGCCGCGGCTACTTCTACCGGCGGGGTGTTCGACAAATTGCCAGGACGCGTGGGCGATTCTCCGCTCATCGGTTGCGGCACCTACGCCGATGGGCATGCCGCGGTGTCCTGCACGGGTCTGGGCGAAGACATCATGCGCACTACGCTGGCGCGTCATGCCGCCTATCTATGTGAACAAGGCATGGATGCCGCGGCCGCCGCGCGCAAGGCGCTCGCGTATTTCAAGGAGAAAACCCGGGGCGAAGCCGGATTAATCCTGATGGATGGCGAAGGGCACGCGGGCTTTGCACGCAATTCCAAGCACATGCCCGTGTGCGCCATGAACAGTGATGCGGGCGTCATCCTGGAAAGCTGAGCCAAGTTTCAGTGCGACATAAAATGACTGGTCGTAACAATCTGGACTGTAAATCCGAAACGGCGCGCGAATCGGCTAGAATTTTCGCATCCCAACCAATAACAAAGAGCTTATGCAGGTCTCCCATCTGTTGAATGCGATTACCGGCGGTGTGTTGAGCGGTGTGCTCTGCTGGCTCCTGTTGCAGGCGCTGGTGCGCGTTGCGCCGCTGCTGCGTTTCCAGCTTGGGTTTGGCGGTCTGGTGCTGAACGCTGCCGGCGAGCTGGCACGGGAAAACCTGGCGCGCGCTGCGCGCAACATGCTGCTGCTCGGCGCAGCCGCCTGCGCTGCGGTGGGCGGATTCGTGGCGCTCGCCCTGCTGGCCAAGCCGGGCGTCGGCACGGTACTGATGTGGGTGACATTCATCATTGCCTGCGTGTTGATCGTCGTGTGGGCGGTGTTTGTGGTGCGTGGGTTCCGGCGCTGGCACGTCTGTCGCTTTGCAGCGCGTGCTGACGTTGCCATCGGCGCCGCGCTCGACCGGCTGGCGATGCAGGGACACCGTGTGTTTCACGATGTGGCGCTGGGCAAGCAACGTTTCGAGCACGTCGTGGTGGGACCGCGCGGCCTGTTTGTCATCCGCACCGTGGCGCGCAGACCCAAGCGGAACTTGAACGTCGTACGCTTGCACGGCCGCACACTGGAATTCCAGGATGGACTGAACCTGCCGGATGTCGCCGGGGAGGTCGAACAGGGCGCACATCTGCTGTCCGAACTTTGCGGCCGCCTGCTCAACCATCCGGTGCAAGCGCGCGCGGTGCTGGCAGCGCCCGGCTGGGAAGTGCCCACGGACCAGGCCGGCGACCTGCTGCTGGTGAACGAAAAGACCGCGATCATGTTGCTCGGCTGGAGCCGCGCGGCCGACCACCTGCTAAACGAAGATGCGCCCGCCCTGCAGGAGCGGCTGGTGCGTTTGAGTCTCAACCGCATTATTTGAGCCTGCGGATCCCGGGGCGGTCCGGCGTGGACGCGGCAGCCGCGCACGCTTACCCGGTAACACCATTCCCATGCCGGTGACCAGCCGGTGCGTGTGCAGACATAGTCTCCCTTGGCCATATCCCCGGCGTGCATCTGTGCTAAGTTAGCCGCCGCTCGGGTATCACCCCGATTCCGCAATCCCCATTCGCTGTCCGGCCTTGTTGCCGGTTTGGAGAACCATCATGCGCCAGCCCCGCCGCTTGCTGTTACCGCTGTTGATTCTGCTGCTGCTGGCTCCGGCCTATGCGGCGGCACCGGCACCCAAGGTCGATCCCTATCTGAGCGTTCTCCAATGGCGGCTGATCGGGCCGTTCCGCGGCGGCCGTTCGGTGGCGGTGGCAGGCGTGGCGAGCGCGGAGCAAACGTTTTACTTCGGCGCCACCGGCGGCGGGCTGTGGAAAACCACCGACGGCGGAATTTCCTGGCACAACGTGTCCGACAAGTTCTTCAAGACCGCGCCGGTCGGCGCGCTCGCAGTCGCGCCTTCGGACGCCAACGTCATTTACGCCGGCATGGGCGAGTCCTTCATCCGCGGCGACATGATCACCGGCGACGGCATGTATAAATCCACCGACGCCGGCAAGACCTGGGAGCACATCGGGCTGGAGAACACCCACGTGATCAGCGAGATCGCGGTGGATCCGCGCGACGCGAACACCGTGTACGTCGCGGCGCTGGGCCACGTGTTCGGCCCCAATCCGGAGCGTGGCATATTCAAGTCCATCGACGGCGGCCAGACCTGGAAGAAAGTCCTGTACGTGAACGATGAAACCGGCGGCGCGGACATTGCCATCGATGCGCACAATCCGCGCATCCTGTTTGCCTCGATGTGGCAGACGTACCGGCGCCCGTGGACGTTCTCAAGCGGCGGCGCGGGCAGCGGCCTGTACAAATCCACCGACGGCGGCGCAACCTGGAAGAATATTTCCACGAGCCCCGGCCTGCCGACCGGCATCCTCGGCAAGATCGGCGTGTCGGTATCCGGCGCCGATCCCAACCGCATTTACGCCCTCATCGAAGCCAAGGAGGGTGGCGTATTCCGCTCGGACAACGGCGGCGCGACCTGGCAGCGGCAGTTCCACGGCGCGGAACTGACGCAGCGCGCTTGGTACTACATGCGCATCTACGCCGATCCCAAGAATGCCGACGTGGTGTACGCGCCGCAAGTGGACGGCCTGTTCAAGTCGGTGGACGGCGGTGCGAGCTTCACGCCGCTGGACACGCCGCACGGCGACAATCATGTAATGTGGATCAATCCGCAGCATCCGCAGATCATGGTGGAAGGCAATGACGGTGGCGCGACCGTGAGCTACGACGGCGGCAAGAGCTGGAGCAGCGAGGACAACCAGCCCACCGCGCAGATTTACCACGTCACCGTGGACAATGAATTCCCGTTCCATATCTACGGCGCCCAACAGGACAACTCCAGCATTGACATCGCCAACCGCGGCGAGGGTGGCGGCATCGGCCCGAGCGACTGGCAGCCGTCGGCCGGCGGCGAAAGCGGCTGGATCGTGCCCGATCCCGCAAATCCCTGCGTGGTATATGGCGGGGGTTACAGCGGCCTGCTCGAGCGACTCGACAAGTGCACGCGGCAGTCGCGGCTCTTGGATCCCTGGCCGGACAATCCCATGGGACACGCCGCGGCCGACCTCAAACAGCGCTTCCAATGGACCTATCCGATTCTCGTGCCGGCCATTGAGCCGCATACTATTTATGTCGGTTCGCAATATGTGTTCCGCAGCCGCGACGACGGCATGAGCTGGCAGCAGATCAGCCCCGATCTCACGCGCAACGACAAGGCCAAACAGATCGCCGCGGGCGGCCCGCTTACCAAGGACAATACCTCGGTCGAGTACTACGACACGGTGTTCGCGCTGGCGGAATCGCCGGTGAAGGCGGGCGTGCTGTGGGCCGGCTCCGACGACGGCCTGGTGCACGTGTCCACCGACGACGGCGCGCACTGGCAGAACGTCACGCCCAAGGGACTGCCCGAATGGAGCACGGTGGCCATCATCGAGCCCTCGCACTTCGATGCGGGCACGGTGTATCTCGCCGCCTATCGTTATCGGCAGGATGATTTCCATCCGTATCTGTTCAGGACCACGAATTACGGCCAAAGCTGGACGGCGATTGACGACGGCATTCCGGCGGACGAACCGACGTTTACCGTTCGCCAGGACACGCAGGATCCCAACCTGCTGTTCGCCGGCACTCAGCGCGGCGCCTACGTATCGTTCGACGGTGGCGCGCGCTGGCAATCGCTGCAACTGAATCTGCCGGCGGTGCAGGTCTCGGACATGACCATCCAGCCGCGCGAGAGCACGCTGGTGCTTGCCACTCACGGGCGCGCCTTCTGGGCGCTGGACGATCTCGGCTATTTGCGCCAGCTTGCGTCCGTTCAGAAAGGCGCGACGCATGTGTTTGCGCCGGCGCACGCTTACCTGTTGAACGGCGGCTTCGGTTTTGGCGGCGGTGGTGAAGGCCAGAATCCGCCCAACGGCGCGGTGATTTACTACAATCTGGAATCCGCGCCGGCCGCGGGCCAGGAGATCAAGCTCGCCTTCTACGACGCGGGCGGCAAACTCATCCGCGAGTACACCAGCAAGACCAACGCCAGCGGCGAGCCGGTAAAAGCGGAGCCGGACTTCCACACCAGCGGCAAGCCACAACCCGGCCAGTTGCCGGACAAGGCCGGCATGAACCGCTTCGCCTGGAACCTGAGTTATCCCGACGTGACGCACGTGTCCGATGCAGTGCTGTGGTTCGGCAGCCAGCGCGGCCCGCGCGTGCTGCCGGGCAGCTACACGGTGAAACTCACGGTGGCCGGCCAGACCTACAGCCAGCCGCTCACGGTGTTGAATGATCCACGCTCGAAAATGAGCGCGGATGATCTGACCGCGCGCCAGGCACTGCTCATGCAGATTTACGCCGAGTTCGATGCGACCAATAAGGCCATCAACGGCCTGCGCAGTCTGCGCTCGCAGATCAACGACGTGGAGAGCCGTTACGCCAAGTCGCCGCAGGCCAAGGCACTCGGCGAGGATGCCCAGCCGCTGCTCGCTGAGTTGACCGCCATCGAAGATGCCCTCATCCAGAGCAAGGCCCACGCCAGCGAAGACGTGCTGAATTATCCGATCCGCCTGAACAACAAGCTGGCGGCGCTGCTGACCAGCGTGGAGTTCAGCAATTCACGGCCCACCGCCCAGGATCAGGCGGTGTACGAGGAGCTGAAGGCGCAAACCGACACGCAGTTGGCGCACTGGCAGTCAGTGAAAACCGGTGCGCTGCCGGCGTTGAATGCCAAAATTCAGGCGCTCAGTCTGCCGGCGATTTATCTCAAGCCCTGAATCCGGGCTCGTCCGGCCTTGCCCCTCGCTCTTGCGGACGACGCGGGAGTGAGGGGCAGGGCCGTGAGCAGATCCCGCTTTCGGGAGGACAGATTCCGCGGCGTACCGGTGATTTTGTTGTCGTATGTCGCCCAGTACCCGAATGTCTTCCAGCGGAAGGCATAAGAAAAGTCCCGCAAGATTCTTCAGAGCGTTGAACAAAGCGTGAGGGGGTGAGTCCGGCGCACATGAAATCCCCCCTTGACCCCCCTTTGATAAAGGGGGGAGCGCGCTCTGCGCGCAGGGGGATTTGTCACGAACCGTCCTTTTGTTGGTGCTCTTAGTACGTAGCCGGCGCGGCGAAACTCGCGGGCCGGCCCGTGGTCCAAGCAGCAGGCGGGCAGGGCGCGTAAACGTCCGGGCCTGTCATCCGTTAGACTTGTTTGGCAGCACGGCTCTCGGCTGCGCATTCGTGTGACTGGCAGGTGACGGCCAGGAGGCGTGTATGGGCAGAATCCAGGTGTTGGCGTGGAGCGGTGCATTGGCAGCCGGGCTCATGATGTTGCCGGCGTTGCCGGTGCAGGCGGCGCCCCAAGTTCATGTTCGTGTAGGTATCGGCGTGCGCGGCGGCTATCCTGCGCGCTATCCGGTGCATGTCTGGGCGGGCGGCCATTGGAATCACGGCTGGTACGGTCCGCGTTTTGGCTGGTGGTGGGTGGTGGGGCCGTCTTGGTACTACTACCCGGGGCCGGTTTATCCCTATCCCAATCCCTACGTTCCACCCGTGGTAATCAACACCACGCCGGCCACGCCCGGTCCCGCACCTGCACAATACTGGTATTACTGTGCCGCTTCCAAAGCCTACTATCCCTATGTCGCGGAATGTCCGGGCGGCTGGCAGCCTGTACCCGTGACGCCGCCGGCTGCGGCCAATCACCCTGGATCATAAAAGGAGCTCTCCATGCTGATACATAAAAGTGTGCTTGCCGCCGCTGTGGCCGCAGCGATTGCAGGCTGTGCACAAATGCCGGTGGGCCCGACCATCGCCGTGATGCCGGCGCCCGGGATGCCCTTCGAGGTATTCCAGCGCGACAACTACGTGTGCCAGCAATACGCGCAGCAGGCACTCGGCGTGAATCCGAACAAGGTCGCAGGTGATCAGGTCGCGGGAGGCGCAGTGGCGGGCGCGGCCATCGGTGCCGCCGCGGGTGCATTGCTGGGCGGTAACAGCAGTGCCGCGGGCGCGGGCGCCGCCACCGGATTGCTGTTCGGGACCGCCGCGGGCGCGGGCGCCGCCGGCGAGACTACTTATGGATTGCAGCGGCGCTACAACATCGTCTACGCGCAGTGCATGTACGCCAAGGGCAATCAGATACCGGGATATGCGGCGCCGTCCTATGTGCCACCCCCGCCCCCGCCCGGCTCAGCGCCGCCTCCGCCATCTGCGCCAACATCCGGGCCGCCGCCTTCGGCTGCGTCGTACACCACGCCGCCCGCAGCGTAATCGGCAATCACTTCCACAGTTTGCGGCCGCTCAGCGAGTGTATCGCCTGAGCAGTGCCGCTGTTTCAGCTTTTGAGTTCCACACGCAGAAATTCCAGAGCTTCCGACCAGGCGCGCGCGGCTGCGGCCGGGGCATAGTTGACGCGTTCCTCGCACAGGAATGCGTGACCGGCGCCGGGATACACCGCGAGCGTGTAGCGTTTTTTGAGTGAGGAAAGTTTCTCCGCGATGCGCGCGTGTTCCACGGGCGGGATGCCGGTGTCGTCGGCGCCGTAGCCCAGAAACACCGGTGCCTGCATTCTGTCGGCCTCGCCAATTGGCGGAGTGCGGCCGAAACGATCTTTCGGACCTTCCGCCGCGATGCCGCCGCCGTAGAATCCCACCGCCGCCTTGACTCGGTCCGGGTAGCGACAGTTGGCCAGGAAGGCATGGCGGCCGCCCATGCAGAAGCCGATGGTGCCGAGCCGGTCCTGGTTGACGTTCTTCTGTGCGCTGAGCCAATCGAGGGTTGCGCCGATTTCCTGCAGTATCTGCGCGTCACTGAGCGTCGGAATCTTCGCCATGATCCTGGCGGTGTCGGTGTAGCTGATGACTTCGCCGTGGAAGATATCCGGTGCCACGGCCACGAAGCCAGATTTCGCCAGCCGCTCGCATACGCCCTTTATGTGGCCGGTGATGCCGTAGGCTTCCATCATGACCACCAGACCGGGAAACGGACCCTTGCCCTTGGGGTGCACGGCGTAGCCATCCAGGCTGGCGTTGATTTTTACGTTGGTGGAATCGCTCATGTTGCCCTCCTGCCGGAGTCAATATTCCGATCGCGCTTTCGGAAGCGCAAGAATCGCGGCGAATATCGCCGCTCCCACAATAAATCAAACGCCTTCCTGCGGTTTGGCGATCGGCGGATGCGTATGCGAGGGGCCGCGGAGCTTTTCCGACAGATGCTCCATGGCCACGTAGAAGGCTGGGGTGATGTAGAGCGTCAGCGCCTGCGAGAAGATCAGGCCGCCGACCACGGCGATGCCAAGCGGCCGGCGCGCTTCGGTGCCCATGCCGGTGCTCACCGCGATCGGCAGCACACCGAGAATTGCGGCAAAGGTGGTCATCATGATGGGCCGGAAGCGCACCTTGCAGGCCTCGATGACTGCATCCCGGGCGTTCAGATTGTGGTCGCGTTTCATCTGGATGGCGAAGTCCACCATGATGATGCCGTTCTTTTTCACCAGCCCCACCAGCATGATGAGGCCCACGAAGCTGAAGATGTCGAGCTGCTGGCCGAACAGGATGAGCGTGAGCAGCGCGCCCACCATGGCGAGCGGCAGGGCGGTGAGAATGGTGATCGGGTGGATGAAGTGCTCGTAGAGGATCGCCAGCACCATGTAGATCACCAGCACGGTGATGATCAGCAGGATCGGAAGTTGCACCAGGGAATCCTGGAAGGTGGCGGCGTTGCCGGCGAACACGCCGGTGATGTCGGAGGGTAGAGCGCTCGCGGCAAGTTGTTGCACGCGGCTTGCGGCCTCACCCAGCGACACTCCCGGCGCGAGGTTGAAGGAGAAGGCCACCGACGGCAGCTGCTGGTAATGGTCCACCTGCGTCGGACCCACGCCGGGCGTGAGATCGGCGACCGTGCGCAGCGGCACCAGATTGCCGGTGTCCGAGGGCACGTACAAGGCATTCAGCGCCTGTATGTCTGATTGGTATTGCGGCGCCAACTGCATCATCACGTAAAACTCGTCGCTGGAACCGAAGATGGTGCTGATCTCGTTGCCACCGTAAGCGTTGTAGAGCGTGGACTGGATGGCGGTGGCATTCACACCGAGGGTGGAGGCGGTATTGCGCAGGATGTTGATATTGATCTGCGGATTATTGAGCACCAGATCGCTATCCACGTCCTGCAGACCCGGCACCGCCTGCAGTTTGGGCAGGAATTTTGTGGCCGCCTGGTCCAGGGAATCCACGTCCAAGCCTTGCAATATATAGGTGAAATCGCCGTTGCCGGAGAAACCTCCAATGCGAATGGCGGGCGGATTCTGGAAGTACACCTGCATGTCGTGCACCGGCGCCACCGCCTTGCGCAACTGCTGGATGATTTGGTCGGCGCTGTAGCGCCGCTCGCTCTCGGGTTTCAAACCGATCATACCCCAGCCGCCGTAGCTGCTCGCCGAAGCGCCGTGGCCCTGGCCGGCACTCGACATGGCGCTCGCTACGCCGGGATTCTGCTGCACGATTTTGGTAACGCGCGTCTGCAAAGCCTTGAGCTCGTCAAAGGTGATGCCGCTCGGCGCCTCGGTGCTCATGAACACCTGGCCGGTGTCTTCCGAAGGAATGAAGCCCTTGGGCACTACCGCGAAGAAATAGAAGGTGAGCACCAGCATGGCCGCCGCCACCACCAGCATGCTGCGCCAGTGGTCCACCGACCAGCTGAGCGTCTTCACGTACCAGTCGCGGGATTTGTCAAAGGCCTTTTCCAGCGTGGCGTAGAGCTTGCCGTGCGTTCCGCTCTCCTTGAGGAAGCGGCTGCACAACATGGGTGTGAGCGTGAGCGATACCAGCCCCGAAATCAGGATGGCGACCGATACCGTGATGGCGAACTCGCGGAACAGACGCCCCAGCAGGCCGCCCATGAGCAGGATTGGCAGGAACACCGCCACCAGCGACAGCGTCATGGACAGCACCGTGAAGCCGATCTCCTTGCTGCCGATGAGCGCGGCGCGCAGCGTGGGTTCGCCCTTCTCACGGTAGCGTACGATGTTCTCGAGCATGACGATGGCGTCGTCCACGACGAAGCCCACCGCCAGCACCAGCGCCATGAGCGAGAGGTTGTCGAGGCTGAAGCCGAGCGCCTTCATGACCGCGAAGGTGCCGATGATGGAGGTCGGCAGCGCCAGTGCCGAGATCACCGTGGCGCGAATGTTGCGCAGGAACACGAAGATCACGATGACCACGAGGAAAATGGCCAGGATCAGCGTGAACTTGACCTCGTGAATCGAGGCGCTGATATAGGTGCCGCGGCTATATATCAGATGCAGGCTGGCGTCGCCCGGTGCATTCGCCGTCAGGTCTGGCAGCAGCTTGCTGATATCCTGGGCGATCTGCACGGTATTGGAACCAGGCTGCCGCTGCACGCCAAGGACGATAGCCGGCTGCAATTGATGGTTGCCCTGGGTGTTGTCAAAGAAATACGTGACCTGTTTGTCCTGCTGGATGCTGTTGACCGCCTGGCCAACGTCGTCGAGGTGCACCGGCGCGCCGTTTTGATAGGCCACGATCAACTTGTTGTAGGCGTTGGCGTTGGTCAGTTGTCCCGAGGCCTGCACCGTGTAAGTGCTGGTAGCGCCATACATGGTGCCCGAGGGCAGATTGGTATTACCGTTCTGCACCGCCGTGACCACCTGGTTGAGTGACAGGTTGCGTGCGGCGAGTGCGTAGGGGTTCATGTACAGGCGCACGGCGTACTTGTGTGAGCCGAACACGTTCACCTGGGCCACGCCCGGGACCATGGAGAGGCGCTCAGCCACGATGGTTTCGGCGTATTCGTCCAGTTGCGTGAGTGGCACATGCTCTGCAGTCAGGCCCAAGTACACCACTGAGTAATCCGCTGGATTCACCTTGCGCAGCGTCGGTGGCGTCGGCATGTTGTTCGGCAACTGGCGGGTCGCTTGAGAAATCGCGGTCTGCACGTCCTGGGCGGCGGCATCTATGTTGCGCGACAGATCGAATTGCAGGGTGATTTCGGTGGAGCCGGTGCTGCTGGTCGAATTCATGGACTGCAGGCCGGCGATGGTGGTGAACTGCTTCTCCAACGGCGTAGCCACGGACGAGGCCATGGTTTTGGGATCGGCACCGGGCAGGCTGGCGCGCACCTGGATGGTGGGGAAATCCACATTTGGCAGTTCGCTGATCGGCAGAGTGAAGTAGGCCACCAATCCGAAAATCAGCAGCGCCGACATGATGACCGTGGTCATCACCGGCCGGTGGATGAACGGCGCCGAGAGATTGGCTTTCATGGCAGTGCTATGCCCGGCGCCCCGGCGGCAGGTGCGGCTGTGGTGTTGGGCTTCACTTTCATGTTGGGCCGCAGATTGCGGGATACGCGCGTGATCACGCGTTCGCCGCCGTTCAGGCCCGAGTTGATGACCACGAGGTCGCCGATCTGGCGATTGACGGTGACCAGCTGCACCACCGCGGTGTCATCGACCACTTTATAAACGAAATTACCTTGCTCGCTGGACTGGATCGCGGTGCTCGGTATCACCACCGCATTCGGTTGCACCGTGAGTTGCATGGTCACGCCCACATACTGGCCGGGCCAGAGCTGCACGTTTTTGTTGGGCACCTCGGCCTTGAGCATCACCGTGCCGGTGCTGGTGTTGACGGTGTTGTCGATGAATACCAGCTTGCCCTGGCCGAGGTCGCTGGTGCCGTCCTCGCGCGTGATGAACACCTGGATGCCGCGTCCGCTGTCGTACTGGCGCACCTGCGGCAGGAAGTTCTGCGGAATGTTGAACTGCACCAGGATAGGTTTCATCTGGTTGATGGTCACGAGCGGCGTGGTGCCGGTAGGCGACACCACATTGCCGGCTTTGACCGCGAGGTTGCCGGTCAGGCCGTCAATCGGCGACACGATGCTGGTGTAGGAAAGGTTGATCTCGGCCTGCTGCAGCGCGGCCTGCGCCTGGGTGGCGGTGGCCACGGCGCTCTGGTAGTCCTGGGGCGAGATGTAATCCTTGGCCGCGAGCGGCGCTTCGCGGTCGGCCTGGGCTTTGGCGGTCATATATGCGGATTTGGCGGATGCCAGCGCGGCTGCAAACGGCGCGGGATCAATCTGGAACAACCGCTGGCCCTTGTGCACGTACTGGCCCTCGGTGAAGAACACCTGCTTGAGCACGCCGCTTACCTGCGGCTGGATGTTCACCGTGTGTTCCGACTGCACCTGGCCCACGGCCTGCAACTGAACCGGCATGGGCTTGCGGGTGACGATGGCGGTGTCGACCGTGAGTGGGGCATCATCGAGTTTGTTGCGTCCCGCGTGCGAGTAGCTGACCACGCGCCAGGCCACGAGCACGATGAGGATGGCGACGATCAGTCCGCCGACAGTCAGGATTCTGGCTTTCTTGTTCAAGGTGACTCCGGAGTCGCGGTTTCGCTGGGCGCATTCAATCCGCCGATGGCGTGGCCGAGTGCGGCCAGCGCCGTGAACCAGTTGAGGCGCGCCTGCACTTGTTGGACGCGCGCGCTCGCGAGCGTGGTCTGTGCGGTCAGCAGATTCAGTATGGGATCCAGGCCGATGTGGTATCGCGCGGTTTCCACGGCTTCTGCTTGCTGCGCGCTCTTGAGCTGCACCTCGGTGGTGCGCAGTGTCACCGCGGCGGTATGCAGGTTTTGATATGCCTGCCACACTTCCAGTTCCACCGTCTGTTGCAACTGCGCCGTGGTGGCCTGGCTGATGTCCACCGCAGCTTGCGCCTGCTTGTTGGCGGCCTCGTCGCCAAAGCCGGCGAACAGCGGGATGCTGAGCGTCAGGCCGGCGCTGTAATTGTTCGCAGTCTGGCTGAAACCGGCGCTCGCAGTGCGCGTCTGCCCGGCAGACGCACTCAAGGCCAGCGTCGGCAGTCCGCGGGCTTTGGTGGCTTCCAGATTGCCGATGGCCGCCTGTTCGCTCGCCTTGGAGGCCAGCAATTCGGGACGTGCCTGGCGCGCCTGCGCCAGCAGTTCTTCGATGGTTTGCGTAGGCATCACTGGCGTCACGGTTTTGTCCCAGGGCGCGAGCGTGATGCCGGTGTTGGCCGGCAGACCAACTTCCACGGCCAGCGTGCCCATTGCCACGGCGAGTTGTCCCTGCGCGGTTTGCAAGGCGAGCTGCGCGCCGGCGAGTGCGGCTTCTGTCTGGTACAGGTCGCCGACCGTGGCCAGGCCGGATTTCTGGTTTTGCTGTGCGGCATCCAGGCTGGTTTCCGCGTCCTTAACGCTTGATTCATCGGCCTGTTCGAGCGCCTGCAGGCCGAGCACCTGGTAGTAATCCTGTTCGACCGCGAGGATCACGTCCTGCATGGTCTGGTTGTTGCTCAATTCGGCGGCCGTCAAAGCATATTGGGCGGCATCCAGCGAGCCGGAACGGTTGCCGAAGTCCCACAGCAGATAACTCAGGCTGATGCTCGGCGAATAGCGGGTTTGGGCGCTGTTGGACGCACCGGAGAAATTCACCGTGCGGCTGCGCGTGATGCTGTAATCGGCGCTGATCTGCGGCCAGTAGCCGGCGCGCGCCAGCTCCACGCCCGCCTGGCTTGCGCGGATCTCGGCCCAGGCGAGTTTGGTCTGCGGATTGTTGCTGAGCGCCATGTCGGTGAGTTCCACCAGTGTGAAAGGATGCGAGAACTGCGGCGCGGGTCCGGTGCCGGTATCCGCTGCGGCCAGCGCCGCGCCCGCGAGGCAGGTGCTCAGCAGCGTGGTCATGGACAGATAACCAAGGGTTCGAAGCCAGGACATGACGTAGTGGTATCCGCGGAATGTGCAAACCCGGCAAGGGTGGTGAAGCTGTGACGCCCGGTACGCGCATTAGTTCAGCTCACCGGCAGGCTATTTTCCCATGCACAGGCGGCGGCATGCGGCTTGTTACACTTTGATACAAAGAGGGCGTGCCGTGGCGGGCTACAATCGCAGCGCCTGATCCTGCGATTACGGCACACATGAGTACGCCTGACCATATCCTGGTGGTGGATGACGACAGCGAAATCCGCGCATTGCTGGAAGAGTTTCTGTCGCGCCAGGGTTTGCGCGTGACCGCGGTGGCCGACGGGCCGGCCATGGAACAGGCCATGGAGGACGCACATTTCGATCTCGTGGTGCTGGATGTGATGTTGCCCGGTGAAGACGGCATCAGCGTGTGCCGCAAACTGCGGCTGCATTCCAATCTTCCGGTCATCATGCTCACCGCGCGTGGCGAACAGGGTGATCGCATCGCGGGTCTGGAAACCGGCGCAGACGATTATCTCGCCAAACCCTTCAATCCGCGCGAACTGCTGGCGCGCATCAAAAGCGTGCTGCGGCGCGCCCGCAGCCTGCCGCAGGATCTGGCGGTCGAGGACGTACGCACGTTCCGCTTCGGCGGCTGGCGCCTGATCACCGCTACGCGTCAATTGCAGACCGCCGACGGCGTGGCTGTGCCCTTGTCGGGCGCCGAATACCGGCTGCTGAGCGTCTTCCTGCGCTATCCAGGCACCGTACTGTCGCGCGACCGGCTTACCGAATTGCTGCACGGCCGCGAGCACAATTTGCCGTTCGACCGCAGTCTCGACGTGCAGGTGAGCCGCCTGCGTCAGCGGTTGCGCGACGACGGCCGCGAACCCGGCATCGTGCGCGCGGTGCGCGGCCAGGGTTATGTGTTCGCGCTGCCCGTGGAAGTGGAAAGATGAAACGCCTGTGGCCGCGTTCGCTGTTCGGGCGGCTGGTGCTGGTGCTGGTCATCGGCTTGATCGTGGCACAGATCGCCGCTGCCTACCTCAGTCTGCACGAGCGTGATCAGGCGTTGGTGACGTTCAGCGACGAGCAATTCGTGCAGCGCGATGTGGATACCGTGCGATTGATGGAAAATCTTCCGGTCGCAGACCGTGAGCAGGTGGTACGCATTCTCACCGGTCCGCGACTTACGGTCACACTCACGCCGCAGGGTGACGATCCGCCGGGCGCTCTGTCACCGGACGCAGATGCCGCCGACTTTCAGGCAAGACTCCGCCATCAATTGCCGGGTCACACGGTTCGCGGTTACATGCTGCACGTACCGGTGCCGCGCGCCAGCCGTACCGCTCCCTTCGAGGTGGGTTACCGCACCCGCAGCATTACTTTGGTACAGCTGGCGGATGGCGCCTGGCTGCGCATGGATTATCTGCGGCCGCTGCAGCTCGCCGGCTGGCCGTATCCGCTGCTTGCGGATATCGCGGTGCTGCTGATCGCGATCATACTGTTGTCGCTGATCGCCGTGCGCTGGGTGACGCGCCCGCTGTCGTCCTTGTCGCACGCGGCCAGTGAACTCGGCCGCGACATCCGCCGGCCGCCGCTGCCGGAAACTGGCCCCACGGAAGTGCGGCATGCGGCCCGCGCCTTCAACGATATGCAGACCCGGCTCGTAGGTTACATCGAGGACCGCACGCGCCTGCTCACCGCCATTTCACATGATCTGAAAACCCCGATCACGCGCATGCGTCTGCGCGCGGAATTGCTCGAAGACGAGAAGCTCAAGGGCAAATTCATCCATGACCTGCACGACATGGAGCACTTGACCAACGCCACGCTGGATTTCCTGCGCGGGCTGGACGTGAGCGAAGCGCCGCAACCCATGGATTTAATGGCGCTGCTGGAGAGCGTGCAGGCCGACGCGGAAGAAATCGGCCAGACGGTGACGGTCAGCGGCCGCGTGCACGGCGACTTCGACGCTCGGCCGCAGGCGCTGCGCCGCTGCCTCGAAAATCTGGTGGGCAACGCGGTGCGCTACGGCAAGCGTGCGGACATCCGCGTGGAGGAAGGCGCGGCGGACGTGATCATCCGCGTGCGCGATGCAGGTCCGGGAATTCCGGAGGTGCAGCTGGAAAAGGCATTCGAGCCGTATTACCGCCTGGACGACTCGCGCAGCCGCGAGCTCGGCGGCAACGGCCTTGGACTCGGCATCGCGCGCAACATTGCCGCACTGCACGGCGGCAGCCTCACGCTGCGCAATCATCCACAAGGCGGCCTGGAAGCCGTGCTGGAATTGCCGCGGGTAAAAGAAGTAAGGGGTGAGGGGTGAGGGTGAAGCCGGTGCTTTTTGCAAACAGCCGGTGGCTGTTTGCTCCGGCTTCACGCCCGGATAGGATATCCGGGCTGGTCAACACACCAGGGATGGGTCTGTGAAGTTCAGCCACGTAAGTCACGCCTATGTACCGCTGTCGGACTGCCGGAACCAGGTTTTTTTGTTACGTACTGTACGAGAAAGAATTAGTATGCCGTCCCGGCAAGCATTTCACCGCGCGCACGTGCTTTCAAAAGCCCGTTAAGCTGTTCCGTTACATCTGAAACCGTAATCAAATCCATGGCGCGTGGATCGCGCACACGCGTGCCCCAGCGCGCGGTTGCGACGTCCTGACGATTGAATTCCCGCATGGCATCCGGATAACGGTTCACACACCAGCGCCGGCTGAAGTAGGGTGCCGCGCGATCCGGGTTGGTGCTGGCGTACAGGCCGATGACCGGCGTGCCGACGGCCGTGGCCATATGCGCCGGCCCTGAGTCCGGCGCCACCAGGACTGCGGCGCGTTGCAGCAGGGCCAGCAACTGTTTGAGATTGGTCTGACCGATAAGGTTGAGCGGCGCGCTGCGCATGCGCGCTTCGATGTGCGCGCCGTACTCGCGTTCCGCCGCACTCGGTCCGCCGGTGAGGATTACCCGCAGACCCAGTTTCTTTGCAGCGTAATCCGCGACCTCAGCGTAGCGCTCTGCACGCCAGTTGCGAAAATTGCGGAAGCGTGCATTGGCGCAGGGGCTGATGATCAGTGCCGGGGTTCCATCTGGAATCTGCAGCTGCGCAAAGGCCTGGGCTTCGGGCGGCAGCGGAATGTCCCAGCGCAACACCCTTTGTTTGACGCCGCAGGTCTCGGCAAAACCAAACAGGCTGTCCATGACGTGCTGGCGCGGTATATAAGGAATACGCCGGTTGGTGAACAGCCACTGCCAGTCGTGCGCGCGCTGGCGGTCGAAGCCGAGCCGGATCGGCGCGTGCGCCCCGCGGCTCGCGACACTCGCGCGCAGCGACAATTGCATGTGCAGCAGCAGATCGAACCGGCGCGTCTGCAGTGTGCGTCGCAGTTGCCGCGTCGCTTTCCAGCCTAGGCTTTTGTCGAAGATGATAAACTCGATGCCGGGTATATCCCCGAGCAGCGTGGCTTCGAGCTTGCCGATGATCCAGGTGAAACGCGTATCCGGCCAGGCATGCTGCAGGCTGCGCACCACCGGCAGCGTGTGGCACACGTCGCCCACGGCTGAGAGCCGCAGGATGCACACCGAAGCGGGCAGGGACAGGTCAAGGGACATGCGGGATGGCTGAACGCACGCTGGTTACGGAACGGGGATTCATCCTATACGAGGATGAGCTCGCGGGCCATGCGGGCGCAGACTGGTTTTCCGCGCAGCATTGGGCACGGCAACGCCGTTTACGTGGCGGCGCCGGCGGCGGGCGCGGCGACACCTGGATGGTCACGGGCACGGACGGCGATTGGGTGCTGCGCCACTACCGCCGTGGCGGCTGGGCGGCCAAGCTCAGTACCGATTACTACGCGTGGACCGGGCTGGAGCGCAGCCGGCCGTGGCGCGAATGGCGGTTGCTGTATTCCTTATATAGAGAGGGATTGCCGGTGCCGCAGCCGCTCGCGGCCCAGGTGCGGCGTCACGGATTCCTGTACCGCGGCGATTTGATCACGCGCCGGATTCCGGACACCCGCTCGCTGGCGAACCGCCTGCAAACTTCCGGCATCGAAGGCCTCCCGTGGAGCGCCATCGGTGCATGCCTGCAGCGCTTCCATGCGGCCGGCGTGCAGCACGCTGACCTGAATGCGCACAACATCCTGCTCGATGACCATGAGCGTGTTTTTCTGATTGATTTCGACAAGAGCCTGCGCCGCACGCCGGCCGCCGCGTGGCAGCACGCCAACCTGCGCAGGCTGCGGCGTTCGCTGCGCAAGCTTGCGCCGTCCAGCGTGATCCAGACCAACGTCTGGAACAAACTGCTGGAAGGTTACCGCGGCGGTTAAGCTCTGGGCAGGATTTTGAAGCGGTCGTGGCTCCACAGATATTGCTCGGGCGCGCGCCGGATCTGCCGCTCCAGTACGCGATGCAGGCGTTCGGTGTCGGCCACCGGGTCGTCGCTGGGGAAATCCGCAAGCATGGGTTCGATCCACAGGCGATAGCCGCGGTTGCCGGGCAGGCGCTCGGCGAAGAACGGCAGCACCGGCGCACCGCTGGTGCGCGCCAGCCGTGAGGTTGCTGTGGTGGTGGGTGCGGGATGGCCGAAGAACGAGATCATGGCGCTTTGCGCTCCGCGGTAGCCCTGGTCGGGCGCGTACCACAGCGGGATGTGATCTTTCAGGCTTTTGAGAATGCCGCGCACATCGTGGCGCGGGATGGCGCGCTCAGCGACGCGCTCGCGCCCGCGCTTGATGAGTGCATCCAGCAGCGCGTTGCGGTTGGGCCGGTACACGGCATGCAGACGCGGCACTTCGAAATGGATGAGCGCGCCGCCGATCTCAAGCGTGGTGAAATGGGCGGTCAGCATCAACAGACCACGTTGCAGCGCGAGCGCCGCGTGCAGGTTTTCCAGGCCGGAAAACTCCACGAGTGCGCGCAGTCGCCTGCGCGGCATCCAGTACGCGTCCGCGGTTTCCAGGAACGACAACCCGAGCGCGTGGAAATGTTTTTTTACGAGAGCGCGTTGCGCGCGTGCATCGAGTTCCGGCAGACAGCGTGCGATGTTGAGTTGTGCGATGCGCCGGCGCCGCGGCGACACGGTCCTGAGGATGGTGCCCAAGCCAGCACCCAGCCAGCGCTGTCCGGCGTAGGGCAGATGTACCACTGTGCGCAGCAGGCCATACAGTAGCCAGGTGGACCAGTAACGCGGATGCAGTCGGTGTTCGGACATGCGGATGAAATACTGCCGGGATGCGTGCAGTGTAGCGGCACGCGCCACACCGGGTACAGGGGCCGGACTGCCACCGGCCGCATGCTATGATGCGGCGCGTTTTCCCACGGCGCTTGGGGCAGGCATGAACATCCGCATCCCGCAATTCGACCAGGTGCGCGTGCTGGTGGCGGGCGACGTGATGCTGGACCGTTATTGGTTCGGCGCGACCGCACGCATCTCGCCCGAGGCGCCGGTGCCGGTGGTGCACGTGCGCGACATCGAAGAACGCCCCGGCGGCGCCGGCAACGTAGCGGTGAACCTGGCGAGCCTGGGTGCGCACTGCACGCTGCTCGGCATCACCGGCGACGACGCCGCGGCCGCGGCCCTGACCGAGAGCATGCAGCAGCGCGGCGTGCGCTGCCGGCTTACACGCTTGAAGAATTCCGCGACCATCACCAAGCTGCGTGTGTTATCGCGTCATCAGCAGTTGATCCGTCTGGATTTCGAAGAGAGCTTCGGCGGGCTTGCGGGCGCACCGCTATTGCCGGAATTCAAGCGCGCGCTCGCCGATGCCGCGGTCGTGATTCTGTCCGATTACGGCAAGGGCAGCCTGAGCGGCGTGCAGGAGCTGATTTCCGCGGCGCGCAAAGCCGGCAAGCCGGTGCTGGTCGATCCCAAGGGACACGAGTTCGGCAAGTATGCCGGCGCCAGTGCCATCACGCCGAATCTGGCCGAACTCGAGGCGGTGGTGGGTGACTGCCCGGACGACGCCGCCATTGTCGGCAAAGGCGACAAGCTGCGCGCCGAGCTCGGTTTGCAGGCGCTTTTGGTGACGCGCGGCGAACGTGGCATGACGCTGCTCGAAGCCAGCCGCGCGCCCCTGCATCTGCCGGCCGATGCACTCGAGGTCTCCGACGTTACCGGCGCCGGCGACACCGTAATTGCGCTGCTGGCGGCCGGGTTGGGCGCGGGCCTTGGGTTTGCCGAAGCCGCGGCACTGGCCAACTTTGCCGCCGGCCTGGTGGTGGCCAAGCTCGGCGCCGCTTCCGTTACGCCGGCGGAGCTGCGTCTCGCGGCCCACACGCGCAACGGCGGCGGGGTGTTGGATGAAGCGGCGATCATGGACGCCGTCAGTCACGCGCGCAGCCTGGGCGAACGCGTGGTCATGACCAACGGAGTGTTCGACATCCTGCACGCCGGACATGTGAGTTATCTCGAGCAGGCGCGCGCGCTCGGCAACCGTTTGATCGTGGCGGTGAACGACGACGCCTCGGTCAAGCGCCTGAAAGGCGCGCAACGGCCGGTGAATGCGCTCGCCGATCGCATGCGCGTGCTGTCGGCGCTCGGATGCGTGGACTGGGTGGTGCCGTTTTCGGAAGACACGCCGGAACGCCTGATCTGCCGGGTGTTGCCGGATGTCCTGGTCAAGGGCGGCGATTACCGGCCACAACAGGTCGCGGGCTACGCGTGCGTCACCAAGAACGGCGGGGAGGTGCGCGTGCTGCCGTTCCTCGAAGGCCGCTCCACCTCGCGCATCATCGAAGTGCTCAAGCAATAACCGTGCGCCTGCTGTACTCGCTGACCCTGCTGTTGCTCCTGCCGTTCGCATTGGGCTGGCTCATGTGGCGCAGCCTACGCCAGACCGGACATGCCGACAAACTCGGTGAACGCCTCGGCAGCTCGCCGCAGTTGTCCGGCAACCCGCTCATCTGGGTACACGGTGCGTCGGTGGGTGAGATCCGTGCAGCCGCACCGCTGGTGAAATCTCTGCACCAGCGTTATCCGCAGCACGCGTTGCTGATCACGAGTTTCAGCGCCGCCGGCCGTGACCAGGCGCAGGCGTTGTTCGGCGGGCGCGCGCTGATCGCGCTGCTGCCTTACGACCTGCCGTTTTGCGTGAACCGCTGGCTCAAGTGCATCCGCCCGACACTCGGCATCATCATGGAAACCGAAATCTGGCCGAACCTGTTCGCGGCCTGCACGCGCCGCGGCGTGCCGCTGCTCATGGTGAGCGCACGCCTGTCGCCGCGGGCGCTGGATCGCTACCGGCGTTTTCGCCGGCTCATGCGCCGCGCCACACGCCAGGTGGCGATGATCGCGACGCAGACCGAGGGCGACGCCGAGGGTTTTCGCCAGCTCGGTGCGGTTCCCGAACGTCTGTGCGTGGGCGGCAATCTGAAGTTTGATCTGCAATTTCCCGACACGCTGATGGGCGAAGGTCAGGCACTGCGCGCCGGGCTGTTCCCGGCCGCCACCGTGATTGTAGCGGGCAGCACGCGCGAACAGGAGGAGCCGCTGTTGCTGCAGGCCTTTCAGACGCTGCTCGCCAAACAACCGGATTGCACGCTGGTGTTGGCGCCGCGCCATCCCGAGCGCGGGGCCTTGGTGGCCGAGTTGGTCAAGGCGACAGGTCTGGTTGTCCACCGGCGCAGCGCGGGCGCGGCGCCGCTCAAGGCTGGTCAGGTGCTGGTGCTGGATACGCTCGGGGAGCTGCTGCGGTTTTACGCGGCGGCGGATGTCGCCTATGTAGGCGGCAGCTTGGTGCCGGTGGGCGGCCACAATCTATTGGAGCCGGCGGCTCTCGGTCTGCCCGTCCTGGCCGGTCCGCATCTCGACAATGTGACGGACATCGCGGAACTCTTGCGCGCTGCCGGAGGGTTGATCGTCGTGCCCGATGCGCCCGCGCTCGCTCAGGCGTTCCTGTGGCTGGCGGCCAACCCGGTCACGCGCAAGCATATCGGGCAGGCGGCGCAACAAAGCGTGAATGCCAACCGCGGCACGCTCGCCCGCACCATGAAATTGGTGGAAGAACAACTCGCCCGGTCGTGACCGGGCGCAGCGTGTGTCAGGCTTGCCGGACCCGGGCTCCGGTCAGCCGCCGCCACCCAGCGGCGGCACCGAAGTCGCTGCCTCGGGGGGCACATCCATGCTATTCAGGTCCGGGGTGGGCGCGGGTACTACGAGCAGCGCATTGAGCTGTTGCAGGTCCTTGGGCGTGAGGATGCCGGCCGCCTGCTTGAGTGTCAGCACGCTCATCAGATAGTTGTCGCGGCTCTGGGCAAAGCTGGTCTGCGCGGTGGCCAGATTCTGCACGGCCAACAGCACGTTCACGATGGTCTGGGTACCGACGCGCAGGCCGGTTTCCGTGGCCTGCAACGAGGTCTGGTTGGATTTCACCGACTGGCGCAAGGCCTGCACCTGGGAGATGCCGGTGAGCACGCTCAGGTAGGCGGTGCGTGCCTGCTGGACCGTCTGGCGCGTGACCAGTTGTGCCTGATCCTGCGCGGCGTCGTATTGATGCTGCGCCTGGCTCACCTGCGCGCTTACACCGCCGCCCGAGAACAACGGCATGCTGAAATTCAGCATGAGCTGCTTCTGGTTGGTCTGGAAGGTGTTGAAGATG
The DNA here is from genome assembly GCA_035279405.1 of Gammaproteobacteria bacterium. Lineage (NCBI taxonomy): Bacteria > Pseudomonadati > Pseudomonadota > Gammaproteobacteria > Gammaproteobacteria bacterium. The sequence goes on along the minus strand of DATEHU010000033.1, from coordinate 252,191 downwards.
GTGCCGGTCGCATTGTCACGCCCGTAACTCGCGGTCAGGCCCAGAGTCGGGAGGTGGCCCGCACGCTTGATGGAGACCGTGCGGGCGGCCACTTCGGCCGCGGCCTGTGCCGCCATGAGGTTGGGATTCTGTTTGAGTGCCGTGTCCACCCATTGCTGCGCACTGGTGGGATCCGGACTGTGCAACGGCATGTCAGGCGCGGGCTCCTGCAGTTCGCCGACCGGTTCGCCGGTGATGGCGCGCAGCGATTCCTCGGCGTTGATGGCCTGCTGGCGCGCGCCGATTTCGTTGGCCACCGATTGATCATAGGCGGCCTGCGCCTGTTCCACGTTGGTGATGGCCACAGTGCCGACTTTGTATTGGGCCTTGGCCTGTTCCAGTTGTTTGCCGTTGGCCTCGGTGGCGGCATGGTCGGCGGACAGGGTGTCGCGCGCGGTGATCACGCTGAAGTAGGCGGTCGCGGTGCGCACGATCAGATCCTGTTGCGCCGCAAAGTACTGGGCTTCGGCCTGCGCCACGGAGGCGTCTGCCTGCTTGATGTTTTCCCACGCGGCCCAGTTGAAAATCGGCTGGGTCAATTGCAGGCCGTACTGCGTGTCGCGCCCCGGCGTGCTGTTATAGACGTTGCCCAAGATCGGCTGGCCGGTCGGCGTGGTGCCCGTCTGGTTGAGCGAGGTGCCGTACGTCGTGGACCAGGACTTCGAAGCGTTCAGGCTCAGGTTCGGCAGATAACCGGCGCGCGCGATCGGTTTGTTCTCGAGCGTGGCCTGGTAATTGGCCTCGGCCTGCTGGAAGGTGGGATCGTTCTTGAGCGCAAGCTGATAGACGTCCCACAAATCTGCGCCGCGCGCCTGCGTGGCAGCGGCGAATCCGGCCACCACGAGGATGACCACTAGACTGCGTAATGCGTTCACCTGAACTCCTGTACACCTGGGTGTATTAGTCATATATAACACTTAAATTGTGTGCCGCGCAACGGTCGCCGGCCAGACCGCAAAAACTGTTTCCACTCGCTGCGTGCGCACACCGGCGGTGCCGCCAATCAATAGCGCGGCATTTGCGGTGCCAGCTCCGTGGCCCAGGCTTCGATGCCGCCCGCCAGATTGATCACCTGGCTGAAACCGTGCGCCTGCAGAAACGCAGCCACCTGCTGGCTGCGGTTGCCATGATGGCAGAGCACCACATAGGTTCGCTGCGGATCCAGTTCGGCGAGCCGTACGCGCACTTCATCCATGGGAATGTGCAGGCAATCGGGCAGATGCACGCGTTCATATTCCCAGGGTTCGCGCACGTCGAGCAGCGTCAGCCTGTCGCCGGATTTCGCTTGCAGTTCCGCGACCTCGTGCGGCGTCAACGAGCGCACCGGCACGTGCATGCCCTCAGAAATGGAACGCCGCGGGCACGGGTGCGTTCACCAGCGGCGGCAGTGAAGTCTCGAACAGGCTTTCACGTGCCCACGCGGTTTCCGTCACCCGCGTGATCAGCAGGGCTTCCATGATCGGCGGCTGGCCGGCGATGACAAACAGCCGGCCGCCCACATTCAGGCGCTCGGCGTAGCGTGCGTCATAGGCCGGCAGTGAGCCGGTGACTGCAACCAGGTCGAAACGGCGGGTCATGCCGTCGAGTCGCGTGCCGTCGCGGGTTTCCAGGGTCGCGTTGCGGATACCGAGATCCGCGAGCAGCCGGCCCGCCCCGGCGTTGAAGTCCGCATGAATGTCCAGGCTCAATACCTCGCCCGCCAGTCTGGCCAGACACGCCGTCACGAAACCGCTGCCGGTGCCGATCTCGAGCACGCTCTCGTCGGCCTGCGGGTCCAGCGCCTGCAGCAGCCGGCCTTCCACCTTGGGCGCCATCATCACCTCGCCGTGCGCCAGGGGTATCTGCATGTCCGCATAGGCCAGCTTGCGGTAGGCGGGTGGCACAAATTGATCGCGCGGTAACACGTCCAGCAGGTCGAGCACCCGCAGGTCCAGCACGTCCCAGGCGCGCACCTGTTGCTTGACCATTTGCGCGCGCGCGAGTTCAGTATCCATGAGGTTTCCCGCGAAAAACAGGCTGAAAAGAGCCGCCAAGCGTAAGGACTTCGGTTCAGCTTGGCAAGGCGCGGCCGTATGTCGGAATATGTGCCGCCGTCTGCCGGGCCTGCGGCGACTCTAGTGTACGGGTGCGGCGACCGCTACCGGAATGTGATGAAGTGTGGCCGGCATGGGGCGAGTCGCCGGTTTCGGGCGCAGCGGCAGGCGTCTTTAACGATCCAATGGTGTGACAATTGTCAGGTTCCGCGGCAGCTGGATAAAGCGAGGCGCGAGTGTCCACTGACGGCAAGGGCTTCAGGATGCGCTACGTGGCGTATGTCGTCCTCGGCTGGATCATCCTGTCGCTGTTGTGCGCACCCGGGTTTTACCTGCGCAGCGCGGCGGCCGGAGAGACGCCGTACGTGGACACGGCGCTCGGCGCAGCCTTTGTGGCCAGTCTGGGTTGGGCTGCGTGCGCACTTGTGTTGCTGGTATTCAGTGCCTGGCTGAACCGCCGCCGGTTGCAGGGTGTCGCCTGGCTGGCAACCCATCTGGCCTTTGGCGTGGTGCTGATACTGGTACTGCTGCTTTTGGTCCGCTGGTGGAGCTGGCCGGTGCTGGGACTCGCGGACGTGTTGCAGATGCCGGATTTATCCGCGGCGTTGGCCTCAGGCTGGCCACGCGGCCTCGCGCTGTATGTCGCGCTCTGGTGCGCATGTCAGATTGGGTGGTCGTGGCGCCGCTACACGCGTCTCAAGGCGCAACTGGTGAGCGCCGAGCTGCGCCGCCTGCGCACCCAGCTCAATCCGCATTTCCTGTTCAATACGCTGAATGCGATATCCGAACTTGGCTATACGGATCCCGAAGCCGCGGACCGCACCATCACCCAGTTGAGCGGGCTGTTGCGCAAGTCGCTGGATGACAGCCATCAGCAGGAAATCGCCTTGCGCGACGAGCTGGATTTCCTGCGCCGCTATCTCGACATCCAGCAAACCCTGCAACGCGGGCGCATGCAGATCCAGTTCGATGTTGCCGACAACGTATTGAACGCGCGCGTGCCGGGCATGATCCTGCAGCCGCTGGTGGAAAATGCCGTGACCCACGGCATCGGCCGCAGCAGCAGCGGCGGCAGTATCCGGTTGCGCGCGCAGCGCGAAGACGAGCGCCTGGTGATCGAAATCGAGGACAATGGCTGGGGCCTGGTGATCGCGGCGCCGCGCGGTGGGCGCGAGGGCATCGGCATTGGCAACACGCGCGCGCGGCTGAGCTATCTTTATGGAGAATTGGCCGGGCTCGAATTGAACAGCCAACCGGGCGAGGGCTTGACCGCGCGTATCTACATTCCCTTCCACGAGGCTTATGCGTTCGATGAAAATCCGCACGCTGATCGTTGACGACATGCCGCTGTCGCGCGAGCGTACCCGCCGCTACCTCGCCGAGGTCGAGGACGTGGAGATCGTGGGCGAGTGCGCCGACGGCGAGCAGACGCTCGCGGCCATTGACAGGCTCGCGCCGGATCTGCTGCTGCTGGACGTGCAGATGCCGGGCATGACCGGCCTGGCCCTGCTGGAGAAGATTCCCGCGCCGCGCCGTCCGGCGGTAGTGTTCGTGACGGCGTTCGACGAATTTGCGGTGCCGGCGTTCGCGGCCCATGCGGTGGACTTCCTGCTCAAGCCCTTCGATCGCGAGCGCCTGACGCAGGTATTGAAGCGCGTGCGTGAGTATCTTGCCGAGCGACACCTGCAACCGCCGGCCGCGCCCGTGCCGGCGCCTGAAAGCGCTCCGGCACCGACCTTTTTGAGCCGCATCGCGGTCAAATCCGTGGGCCGCACGGTGTTCGTGAATTCCGAGAGCGTGGACTGGCTGGAGACCGCCGGCAACTATGTGTGCCTGCACGCCGGCAAGGACACCCACGTGGTGCGTGAAACCATGAATCAGCTCGAAACCCAACTCGACCCCGCGAAGTTCGTGCGCATCCACCGCTCCACCATGGTGCGCATCGAGGCCATCCGCGAAATCCAGCCGCTGTTCAACGGCGACCGCGTGGTGATCCTGCACGACGGCGCCAAATTGACCATGAGCCGTTCCTACCGCGAAAAAGCCCGCGCCGCCCTGGGTGCGGTGTGATAACTCCGTAGCCGGCCTGTTCCGGCCCGGCATTCCGTCCCACCCCAGCCACGAACCAGGAGGTGACAACGTGAATACGATGCTACAGCCCAGCCGTGTGTTGTTTGCCGCAGCCATGATTGCCTTGGGCATCACGGGCCTCGTCAACGGCGATTTCGCGCTCGCGTGGCAGCGAGTTCCGATTCATCACCTGCCGGCACGCGCCATCATTGCGTATGCCTGCGCCATCATTGAGCTGGCATTGGGCCTCGGCTTGCTCTTCAAACGCACGCTGACACCGACGTGCCGCGTGTTGTTCCCATATATGGTGCTCTGGCTCGTGCTGCTGGTCGTCCCGGTCGTGGTGCATTTCCCGCGGGATGCAGGCAGTTGGGGCAGTTTCGGGGAGATCGCGATCATCACGGCCGGAGCGTGGTGTCTGTTCGCCAAGCATGCGGGGACGCGAAGCTTTGATTTCGCGGCCGGATCGGGTGGCACTCGCGACGCGCGCTGGTTGCTCGTCGTCGCGCTGCCCATGATCGGCGTCGAGGTCATCGTGGATGCGGTGAAGGCCGGCGACAAGGTCATGCAACCGTGGTTACAGTGGTTGCCCGACCCGATGGCCTGGGCTTGCCTGACCGGGGTTGGAAGCATCGCGACGTGTCTGGCATTGCTGTTCGGGGTCTGGCCACGGCTTGCCGCGACCACGGAAGCTGTCATGCTGGGCATCATCGCCGTCGCCTACTGGGCGCCTGATCTTTATACCGGCCGGACGGCAACCACTGCATTCATCATTTCGTTCCTGATCGCTGCTGGCGTTTGGCTCGTGGCCGACACCTATCGCGATGTGCCGTGGTTGGCCACCAAGCGGCCGGTCTGGACGGCGTAATGCAACACATCGTTGCCGAAGGGGGATCCGTTGTTGCATCTGTTTGGGTGAACCCGCACTTCGTCCCATGCCGGCCACGGTTCGTCACAATTCGATTGTGAGACTTGCCGTATCTATCTAGATTTAGCGCCATGTTTATACGAGGCCGCTGCCCTTGGACAAGAAAGATGCTTTGAACGCCCTGAAAATTGACCGCGACGCGGCCCCGGCGCCCGGCCGCGGCGGCCGTGGATGGTGGCTGGGCGGCATCATTGCCGTATTGGTCGTGTTGCTGATCGTGGCCGGCGGGTGGATCTTCTATCCGCGTACCGTGGCCGTTCAGGCCCAGACGGTGGCGGTGCAGGGCGGCGATTCCAATTCCGGCAGCATCCTGAACGCCTCCGGCTACGTGGTGGCGGAACAGCAGGCTACGGTGTCCTCACAGATCACCGGCATGATTACCGAGGTGTATGCGCAGGAAGGCATGCGCGTGAAGCAGGGCGAGGTACTGGCGCGACTCGATGACCGTGGAATGCGCGCCGCATTGGCCGCCGCGCAAAGCGTGTTGCTGGCCGATCAGGCTCTCGTGGCCCAGAACCGGGCGCAGCTGCTCAAGGACCGGCAGAATCTCGCGCGCACCAAGGCGCTGGCCAGGCAACACCTCATGAGCCAGGCGGACTTGGACAATGCCCAGGCGGCGGTGGACATGGACAAGGCCGCGCTGGCACACGCCGAAGGTCAGGTCAAGGTGGATCGGGACAACCTGCAGGCGGCGCAGATTGCTCTGAGTTACACCGTGATTCGCGCACCGTTCAACGGCGTGGTCACCGAGAAATACGCGCACCCCGGCGAGATGATTTCGCCCGCCGCGGTCGGCGGCTTTACCCAGACCGGCATCTGCACGCTGGTGGACATGACGTCGCTCGAGATCGACGTGGACGTGAACGAGGCCTACATCCAGCGCGTGCACAACAACATGCGCGTGGACGCGGTGCTCGATGCCTACCCCAACTGGCACATTCCCGCGCACGTCATCAGCGTGGTGCCGACCGCCAACAAGGAGAAAGCCACGGTCAAGGTGCGCATCGCCTTCGACAAGCTCGACCCGCGCATCCTGCCGCAGATGGGCGTGCAGGTGTGGTTCTACGCCGAGCCCAACACCAAGGCGCAGGCGCAGACCGCCACGATTTCCATCCCGCAAAGCGCGCTGCACGGCAGCGGCTCCGGTCAGTACGTGTATCTGGTGGTGGACGGCAAGGTGAAGCAACAGAGCGTGAAAACCCTGCCCGGCGCCAATGGCCAGGTGACGGTGGTGTCCGGCCTGAATGGCGGGGAAACTCTGGTAACCACTGCGCCCTCCACATTGCACGACGGTGAAGCCGTGCGCGTGGCGTCGCAGTGAATTGCCATGAGCACGGAAGCGCGCCATGGCATGGTGCTGACGCTGGGCGTCGCGATCGCATGGTATTGTCTGCCGGTACTGTGCTCCCCGCGGATATCGCAGGCGCTGCATCACACCCGGCAGTTTTTGCAGCAGGCAGAACTCCATCCCGAGCAAACCTTGGTGTACCTGCTTTTGAAGTTTGAACCTTTGGGCGATGTTTTCAGGAGAACGCTATGAACGCAGTGGTGGCTGGCAAGAAGACAGAATCCGATACAGTGGTGAGCCTGCGCGGCGTCACCAAGCTCTATAAGCGCGGTTCCGAAACCGTCGAGGTGCTGAAGCGCCTCGATCTCGAAGTGCCGCGCGGCGATTTCCTTGCGCTCATGGGGCCGTCCGGCTCCGGCAAGACCACGCTCATGAACCTGCTCGGCGGTCTCGACCGTCCGACCGCCGGCGAAGTGATCGTGGACGGCCAGGACATCGGCAAACTGAGCGACAGCGCGCTCTCCGCCTGGCGCGCGCGTCACGTGGGCTTCGTGTTCCAGCTGTATCACCTGCTGCCGGTACTGACCGCCGAGCAGAACGTGGCGCTGCCGCTGATGCTCACGCATCTCGGTGCCGGCGAGCGCAAGAAACGCGCGCGCGCGGCCTTGACGCTCGTGGGTCTCGAGGAGCGCGCCAAGCACAAGCCTTCGGAACTCTCCGGCGGACAGGAACAACGCGTCGGTATCGCGCGCGCCATCGTCACCGATCCCACGCTGCTGCTCTGCGACGAGCCGACCGGTGATCTGGACCGCAAGGCCGGCGATGAAATCCTGGAGTTGCTGCAACTGCTGAACACCGAACACGGCAAGACCATCATCATGGTGACGCACGACCCGCATGCCGCCGCCAAGGCACAGCGCACGCTGTTCATGAACAAGGGTGTGCTCGGCCAGGAGCCGGAAGCGTGAATATCGCCACGCTGATCTGGAGCGCGCTTAAACGTCATAAGGCGCAAACACTGTTCACCTTCCTGTCCGTGGTGGTGGCGTTTGTATTGTTCAGCGTGCTGGCGGCGGTGCGCCAAGGTACCTCGGAGATGAGTATCGCCAGCGCGGGAAGACTGAACACGCTGAGCGCAGTGTCCCCGGGTGCGCCCATGCCTCTTAGTTATTACGACAAGATTGTGAGCGTGCCGGGCGTGGTTGCGGTCGACTACTTTAACGGTTTCCCCGGCCATTTCAGGGATCCGAAAAACGCCGTGCATGTCATCGTCACCCAAGCGCGCGACTATCTCAAGGTGTATCCGGAATACCAACTGCCAGCGGCGCAAAGAGAAGCCTGGTTCGCTGACCGTCAGGGCGTGATTGTCGGCCCGACATTGGCGAAGCGCATGGGCTGGAAAGTGGGCGACACCGTTCCCATCCAGTCGAAGCTGCCTCACAAGGATGGCAGCACCACTTGGTATTTTCACGTGGATGGCATTTACCAAGCCGACTTGCCCGCGACTTTCCAGAGTCTGTTCTTGGGACATTATCAGTATGTCCAGGAAGGCATCGGCGGCACGCTGCCGGACCAAGTGAACACCTACAGCGTACGAGTCGGCGATCCACGTGATGTTACGCAGGTTTCAGATGCGATAGATAAATTGTTCGCGAATGCCTCCATTCAGACGCTGACGGAACCGGAAACCGCCGAGGCGGTGGATTATGCGCGTCAATTCGGTAATGTCACCGCCATGGTGATTTATGTGGGCATCGCTGTATTTTTCAGTCTGCTGCTCATCATCGGCAATTCCCTGATCGAATCGGTGCAAGAGCGCACCGCGGAATTCGCCATGTTCCGAGCGCTGGGTTTCAAGCGCCTGCGCTTGAGCCTGCTGGTCATGCAGGAAACTCTGCTGCCGGTAGTGGCGGGCGGCATCGCCGGCCTGATTCTGGGACTTGAAGCCGTGCGCCTGCTCACGCCCGGCGCGAGCAATTTTTTGCAGACTTTCGGCATGGGCTGGAACGCGGTTGCAGGCGGCCTGATCCTCAGCGTGTTGTTCGGATTGCTGGTGTCGCTGATACCGGTGCAATGGGTCACGCGGCTGCGCGTAGCCGACGCGCTGCGGAAAGCTTGATATGAAAAATGCAATTCGTCAAAGCTGGATTCTTACCGCCTGGAATCTCCGCAACATGCGTGCGCGGCTGCGGCGTTCTGTGGTGGCAGTGACGGGCTTTTTCGGCGTGGTGCTGGTGTTCGTCGTGGTACTGTCCATCCGCCAGGGAATCAGCAGGGTGTTCGCCAACACCGGTTCGAATGAAATCGCGCTGGTGAAAAGCAACAACAGTTCTCTGGATGGCAATGCCCTGCACACTATCGGCCAGGCGCCAGGCGTGGCCCAAGGCGCTCATGGACCGCTGGTGATGGGCACGTTCGGAGCTTCCGCGCGCATTCCTCTGCAAAAGGACGGCCTGCTCGGCACCGTGGAATTCCTCGGTGTGGGCGCGGGAATGCCCGCTGTCTGGACCGGGTTTCGCATCGTGCAGGGTCGCATGTTCAAGCCCGGTCTGGATGAAATCATTGTCGGTCGGCAGGCGCAACAGCTTTATCGTGGCCTGGCGTTGGGCGACAGCTTCAACTGGAACCACCGGCAATGGAAAGTCGTGGGCGTGTTTGCCAAGGACGGTGGCATCCGCGAATCGGAAATCTGGGCCGATGTCAATCAATTGCAGTCGGCCTACAACTCCGCCAATCAATACTCGGGCGCCGACGTGCGGCTCACATCCGCCGCCGCTTTCCCGGCCTTCAAGAACGCGTTGGAAAGCAACCCCCAGTTGGGGGTGTCGGTGGTACAGGAAAGCAGCTATTTCCAGCAAAGTTTTCACGGCCTGAGTACCTTGATTACCGAGGTCGGCGGCATCGTGACCTTGCTCATGGCGATCGGCGCGGTGTTCGGCGCCGTCAAAATCATGTATTCCAACATCGCCAACCGCATGGGGGATGTCGCCACCCTGCGCACGCTGGGCTTCCAGCGTCTGCCTGTGCTGTTTGCCGTGCTGCTGGAAGCTATCCTGCTGAGCCTGATCGGAGGCGTGTTCGCCATCCTGATTGCCTATTTCAGCTTCAACGGCTATCAGGCCAGCACCGTGGGCAACCATGAACTGATGGCGTTCCAATTCACGGTCTCGCCGTGGTTGATCGTATCCGCATTGGCGCTCACGCTGGTCATGGGGCTGATCGGCGGCCTGTTTCCCGCCATCCGCGCCGCACGTCTGCCGGTGGCGCGCGCGCTGCGGGAAGCGTGATTTCGAAAGAGCGGTGTGATTTTATATGAGCGATTGTATTGTGGGAGTGGCCGTCCCGGCCACGACAGGATTTGGAATCGCGGCTAGAGCCGCTCCCACGGTGTATACAACTGCTCCCAAGTTGAACGAGGGAGTTCTGGCATGAACAACATGACTTTGGTGTGGAGCGCGCTCAAGCGCCGCAAGGCGCGCACGATATTCACCTGGTTGTCGGTGGTGGTGGCCTTCGTGTTGTTCGGGATTCTCGCGGCAGTGCGCTACGGCATGATGGGCCAGTTGACGGTGTCGGTGGCGGAGCGCCTGGATACGAACAACAAGGGTCAAGGTCCCCTGCCGCTGAGCTATTACGACAGGATCGTCACGGTGCCGGGCGTGACGGCAGTAGCTTACCTGACCGGTTTCAACGGTTATTACAAGGATCCCAAAAACTCCTTCCAGGTGCTGGCATTTTCACCCATGTTCTTGAAGGTGTATCCGGAAGCTAAATTAACGCCGGAGCAGGTGCAGGCCTGGCAGGCCGATCGGCAGGGTGTGATCGCCGGACCGGATCTGGCGAAACGCATGGGCTGGAAGGTGGGCGACACCATTCCCATCCAGTCCAAAGTTCCGCAGAAAGACGGCAGTACCACCTGGTATTTCCATCTGCGCGGGATTTACCACGCCGACCTGCCCACGGCCTATCAGAGTTTCTTCATCGGGCATTACCAGTATTTCAACGAGGGCGTGGCGAATCAGCAGGCGCAGAACGTCGTGTTCCAGTACGTCGAACGTATTGACGATCCGCGCAATGTCACGCGTATTGCCAATGCCATTGACGCGCTGTTTGCCAATTCATCGCCGCAGACGCTGACGCAGTCGGAAGTGGAGGAGGCGGTGAGTTTCATACGCCAATTCGGCGATATCACGTCCATGGTGATTTACGTCGGCATCGCGGTGTTCTTCAGCCTGCTGTTGATCGTGGGCAATACGCTGGCCCAATCGGTACGCGAGCGCACGGCGGAATTTGCCATGTTCCGGGCGCTGGGTTTCACACGCGGCTGGATCGTTGTGCTGGTGTTTCAAGAGGCCTTGTTGTTGATTTTCTCTGGTGGCATCGCGGGATTGATCCTCGCGTGGCTGGCGACGCGCGCGTTGTATCCCAGCGTCGGGAGTCTCCTGCAGACTTTCCAGATGACCTGGAATTCCGCGGCTGTGGGAATTGGGCTGGCCATCGTCTTCGGAATTTTAGCGGCCTTGGTACCCATGCAGCGCATCGCGCGCCTGCAGGTGGCCGAAGCCTTGCGGGGGAGCTGACATGTCAAACCTATTGCGGCAAACGGCGGCGACCAGCATCTGGAATTTCCATAGCCTCGGCAGGCGGCTCAAGCCGTCCGCCGTGGCGGTGGCCGGATTTTTCGGCGTGGTGCTCGTATTCGTGGCGGTGCTGTCCATCCGCCAGGGATTTGCCTCGGTCATGACCAACAGTGGCTCGCCGGACGTGGCTTACGTGAACGGCAACAATACCAATCTCGATAACAATGCACTGAATGTCATTGGCCAGGCGCCGGGCGTGGCGCATGGCCCTGGCGGGCCGCTGGTGGCGGGCGTGTTTGCGGCTACCGCGCAGATCACGCTGCGCAGCAGCGGTACGCTCGGCAGCGTCAACATGCGCGGCGTACCGACGAACATTACCGGCGTGTGGCCGGACTTCCACATCATCCAGGGGCGCATGTTCAAGACCGGCGTGGACGAGATTGTCGTTGGCCGCCAGGCGGAGCGGCTGTTTCCCGGTCTGGGTATCGGCGATACCTTCGACTGGAACCATCACCACTGGAAAGTCGTGGGCATCTTCTCGAAGAGCGGTGGCATCCGCGAATCGGAAATCTGGACCGACGTCAACCAGTTGCAGGCCGCGTATAACGCCACCAACAGTTATTCTATTGCCTACGTGCGCCTGACTTCGCCCGATGCCTTCCCGGCGTTCAAGAAATGGGTGGAGAGCAATCCGCAGTTGAACGTGACCACCACGCGCGAGGATGTGAGCTGGGAGCAGAACGCCAACGGGCTGGACACGCCGATTGCCTTGATTGGCGGGCTGGTCACGTTGCTCATGGCCATCGGCGCGATTTTCGGCGCGCTCAACATCATGTATGCGAACGTCGCGAGCCGCATGCAGGACATCGCCACGTTGCGCGCACTGGGCTTTGCGCGCTTGCCGATCCTGTTCGCGGTAATTGTTGAAGGCATCGTGTTGGGACTGGCGGGCGGGATCGCCGCGGCGATCATCGCGTACTTGGTGTTCAACGGCTATCAGGCCAGCACCAACACCAACGGCGCGATGATGGCATTCAGCTTCTCCGTCACGCCTGCGTTGATCGTGAGCGCGTTGATTCTGGCGATCCTCATGGGTTTCATTGGCGGCCTGTTCCCGGCGATCCGCGCGGCACGCCTGCCGGTGGCGCAGGCCTTGCGGGAAACCTGAAGCACCGATCGCGGGCATTTCCCAAGTACCTGCGTGTCCTCGGAACGGGATCGGGTCGGCGGCACCGCAGGGCCTGGCTTGCGGTCTTTAGTTCGCACATAAACAAGCGCTCGGTCCGGGCGCGAGCATGCGAAATGTTTCGCAGGCTGGGGTATCAGCCCCGACAGTCGCCGTGATTCCACCGTCGGTCTGATGAGACCGAGCCGCGTGAGTTTCAGTGGCATCCTAGGTATAATGCCTGCGCCCAGGTTTTATCCCCTTCAAGAACAAGAATCCCTGGATTTAGCGGAGGCGCCTCTGAAACCCTGAGAGCAGGGCCGGAGAGGTGTATGGCCAGCGTGCATGCGCGTTGGCTGGCGGTGAAGTGCGTGCCGCTGAATGTGTGCGGTGTGCTGGATGTCGGATTTTGGCAACGGAGAACGAGTTGATGAGAGCGAAGCTGATTGCGGTGGTGGCGAGCGTGGTTCTGTTTTTCAGTCTGGGTGCGCATGCGGCGGGGCTGAACGGTCCGGGCATGCAGATGCTGGGAATGGAAAACTACACGGGCGCACGCGCGTACTTTGAAACCACGTTGCAGCAGAATCCAGGTGACGCCGATGCCGCCGCCGGCATGGCCTTGCTCAGCCTCGCGCAGGATCAGAACAAAGCGGGTGTGGATTGGGCGCAGAAGGCCATTGCCATGGCGCCTGCGGACGCGCTTTACCACATGCTGCTGGGCGTCGCGTACGGCCAGTACGTGCACGATGTCAGCATCTTCAGCCAGCTGGGCGTCGCATACAAAGTCCGTGACGCGTTCCAGCAGGCAGTGCAGCTGGATCCGCAGGATGCACGTGCGCGCGCCGGCCTCGCCAAGTATTACATCCTGGCGCCGGGCATCGCCGGCGGCAGTTTTCAGAAAGCAGACGCGCAGCTGGCCGCACTCGACAGGATAGATCCCGTCCAGGCGGCGGCGGTGCGTGCCACCTGGGCTGAACATGAGAAGAAGCAGGCGCAGGCGGAAGCCTACCTGCGTACCGCCGCCAAGCTCGACAATACCGGCGACGGGGATTACTGGCTGGGGCAGTATCTGGTTGAGCAGAATCGTTACGCGGATGCGATCGCCGCGTTCGAAGACGGCATCAACAGGAACCCCGCCAACAGCAACAATTATTACGGTATGGGCCAGGCCGCCGCGCTCGGCAAGATCGACGTGCAGAAAGGCATCCAGGATTTGCAGAAATTCCTGACCATGCCGCACGACTGGTTGCCCGGCACGCCTACCTACAAGCAGGCGCATTACGAACTCGGCATGCTCTACGCCGTCGCCGGCGACAAGGCCAATGAAAAGGCCCAATACGTGGCGGCGCTCAATCTCGATCCGGAATTCAAACAGGCACGCGACGCTCTGGCCTCGGCCTCGCTTTAAACCTTTCGAATCCAAGTTTGAGTTCACCCAAAAGCGCCGCTGCCAGCGGCGCTTTCTGCTATAGTTGCACGCGTCGAGCTGGGGGTGCCCCTACTGGGGCTGAGATTGAAGCATCCGGCGATGCCGCGATGATTTGAACCCTTGGAACCTGAACCCGGTTAGTACCGGCGCAGGGAATGCTCCGACGGTCCAGCCGCGTCGCTCATTCATGCCTGCGCTCGGTCCCGTGAGGACAGAACATGAGCGCCGTACCCGAAGAATTCATCCGCCGCACCGCGCAGCTTTCCAGTGACGCCACGCGGCCTTATCCCAACTCCCGCAAGATTTTCGTGTCCGGTACGCGTACCGATCTGAGAGTCGGCATACGCGAGGTGCAGCAGTCGGACACTCCGGCATTGCACGGTGCCGAGGCCAATCCGCCCATACCTATATATGACACCTCCGGACCGTACACCGATCCGGCAGCGCACATTGACCTGCTCGCCGGCCTGCCGCCGCTGCGTGCGGCGTGGATCGCCGAGCGCAGCGATACCGAACAGTTGGGCGATTTTACTTCCGAATATACGCGGCGCCGCAACCGCGATCCCAAGCTCGCCGACGTCCGTTTCCCCGCTCCGCCCAAGCCGCGCCGCGCCAAAGCCGGTGCCAACGTGACGCAGATGCACTATGCGCGCCAAGGCATGATTACGCCGGAGATGGAATACATCGCCATCCGCGAGAATCTGCGCTTGAACGACCTGCGAATTGATCCACGCTACGTACAATTACTAAAGCAGCATCGCGGCCAATCCTTTGGGGCGACGATCCCGGAAGAGATCACGCCGGAATTTGTGCGCGCCGAAGTCGCGCGCGGCCGCGCCATCATCCCGGCCAACATCAATCACCCGGAACTCGAGCCCATGATCATCGGGCGCAACTTTCTGGTGAAGATCAACACCAACATCGGCAATTCAGCCGTGACGTCTTCGATCGCCGAGGAAGTGGAGAAAATGGTGTGGTCGGCGCGCTGGGGCGGCGACACACTCATGGATCTGTCCACCGGCAAAAACATCCACGAGACCCGCGAATGGATCATCCGCAATGCGCCCATGCCCATCGGCACCGTGCCGATTTACCAGGCGCTGGAAAAAGTGGACGGGAGGGCCGAGGAACTTACCTGGGAGATGTTCCGCGATACGCTCATCGAGCAGGCCGAGCAGGGCGTGGACTATTTCACCATCCACGCCGGCGTGCGCCTGCCGTTCGTGCCGCTGACCGCGACGCGTGTCACCGGCATCGTGTCGCGTGGCGGCTCGATCATGGCCAAATGGTGTCTCGCACACCATCGAGAGTCGTTCCTGTATGCGCACTTCGAGGACATCTGCGACATCATGCGCGCCTACGATGTGTCGTTCTCGCTGGGTGACGGCCTGCGCCCCGGTTGCATCGCCGACGCCAACGACGAGGCGCAGTTCGCGGAGTTGAGAACGTTGGGCGAGCTGACCCAGATCGCCTGGGAGCACGACTGCCAGGTGATGATCGAAGGTCCCGGCCACGTGCCCATGCAGCTCATCAAGGAGAACATGGACAAGGAGCTGGCCGAATGCTTCGAAGCACCGTTCTACACGCTCGGGCCCCTGACCACCGACATCGCGCCCGGCTACGACCACATCACCTCGGCCATCGGCGCCGCGCAGATCGGCTGGTACGGGACGGCGATGCTGTGCTACGTCACGCCCAAGGAGCACTTGGGCCTGCCCAACAAACAGGACGTGCGCGACGGCATCATCGCCTACAAGATTGCGGCCCACGCGGCGGATCTGGCAAAAGGCCACCCCGGCGCTCAGTTGCGTGACAATGCGCTCTCGAAGGCGCGCTTCGAGTTTCGCTGGGAGGACCAGTTCAACTTGGGACTGGATCCCGAGAAAGCACGCGAATTCCATGACGAGACTTTACCGAAAGAGGCCGCCAAAACCGCGCACTTCTGCTCCATGTGCGGCCCGCATTTCTGCTCCATGAAAATCACCCAGGATGTGCGCGAGTATGCCGCGAAGGGCATGGCGGAAAAGGCGCGAGAATTCCTGGAACAGGGCGGGGACATTTACCGCCGCGAATAGCCGGAATGACTGGCTGACCGTGATTCGCGGGTGTGGTTTTAGCCGGTTTATTGCGAGAATCCGTTGTCAGATTCACGAACTGAGGAGATCGCCAATGAGAGCAATGGCTTGTGTGATGGCGGTGACCATGTTGGTTGGTCTTGGCACTGCCCACGCCAAGGAGCAGTTGGCCCGATGGGCTTCGCCCGATGATGCCACTGCCAAGTACATAACCTCCATTGAGACGCTGTGGACAGATGCAAACTGCGGTCCGACACAGCCAGCGCTCCGGGCTGCCATAGCAGAGGATTTCCAAGGCACATCCCCGAATGGGCAACGCTATGACAGGTTGCATGCCTTGGAATCTGATGGCCAACGCGATTGTCAGACGGGACAGATCAAGATTCATCTCTTTGGGGACTCATTGGCGATGGCATATGGCAATGAGAGCAGCCTTGTCACAAACAAGGACGGCAAGACATGGAAACGCTGCTTGGTATGGACTGACACCTGGCTGCAGCGGGATGGGGAATGGCAGATTATTGCAGCCCAAGACAACGTAGTTGCCTGCAAGTAGTTGTACCGCCTATTCGCTCGCGTGGATATTTAGGGCGGAGATCACGGGTTATAGTTTGATCAGCAATATCTGTTCGGTGCTGTAGAATCGCCGCCTGCTCCCTGGGAGAAGGCGGTGAATCTGAGTGTCTTGCTGCTGCTGTTCGTGACCCTGGTCTGGGGCACGACGTTTCCCGTCATTCAGGCTGCCACTGCGCATCTGAACGGGGCGGAAATCACGGCGCTGCGTTTCCTGATTGCGGGCGTGTGCATGCTGCCGTTCGCGGTCAAGGCCTCGCGTAGTCGGCGCTTCGTTCAGTGCGAGCGGGGTACAAATTGTTTATGTGGGGCGCAGCGCTGAGCTTTTGCCCAGCACCCAGCCGATTTCATCCAGCGGCCGGTATTTTGACAGCGCCGCGATGCCGGCACGCAGGCGGCTGCGCCAACCAGGCCCACGCTCGAGCGCATCGTTCCATGACTGCATCAACCGCTCTGCGTCGTGCGCGGCGTGCCACTGCAACAGTGCTGCGGACTGTTCCAGGTCCTTGCGCGCTTTGGTGCGCTGGCGGGTCGTACGCTCACCGTGCACGATAAGTTTGTGCACGGAATAGCGCGCCGGTTCCGGTAGGTTGGCGACCGTGCAATGCCCGGTCCGGTCCAGCAGCACGCCTTGCGTGGGCGCCTCCAGCAGGTAGTCCAGAAACTTGAGTGGCTGCGCGGTGACCGAGAGCGCTTCGATGCGGCGCGGCGCCTCACCGCCGCGGTGCAGCGTGGTCAGGAAGTCGATCTGCAGGTCCGGTTCGCCGCGCAGTGAATAGGTCGGGCCGGTGCCGCCGGTGAAGGTTTGCGTAGGAATGAACCCGGCCTCGAACGTGCTCAGCGCATCGTGCAGATTGGCTTGCGGCGCATCCGGCAGGGCGATGGAGACGTTTTTGCCTGGTATGGCCACATCCACGTCCATGGTACGGTCGCCGCCGGTCCATCTGACGCCCAGCAGATTGGCGAACGCGGCAAAGGCGTGCGTGCCGGCCAGTACGCCGCCGGCGCGGAAAAATCCGAAATCGGTCAAGCGCGCGATCACGCGCAAGTGCTTGGCGAGCAATGTAGTTGCGCCTTGAGCAACATAGGCGCGCGCCAGCGCGGCAATTTGGCTGGAATTGGCGTCGCGCTTTTTCTCTACCAGCGCGCGTACACGCGGCTCGTCCGGGCCGACGTAGATCTGGCGATGGTAGCCGCTTTCCCGGAACACGAAATACCAGTAGTCGCGGCCCTTGACGGATTTCCTGGCGAAATTCCCGCGCAACTGCGCTACGCTGCGCGACACATGTTCGGCCAGGACCACGTCCTGAAGCTGGGCAAAGGTGGTCTGGGCGGTGAGGGGCAGCTCGGTATAAAGCATACGGCCAGTTATACAACATTTTGACCAAATGTTGTATAACCAAGTAGCGGCCGCAGCCCGGACTGCGTGCCGTAGCCTCTCCGGCTGTACGCATGGAATTAAGGTGCCCGCGAAAAAGCACGAGCCAGGATATGAATGAAGTGGACAAACCGGAGCGCTCGACTCAGTACCGCGCGATAACGTTGTTCCGCGAAGTGCTGGGCTACCGTTACCTCGGTGACTTGTTCGTGCGTGAGTTGCTGCATTTGCGGGAGCAACGGCACAACGAATGCTTCCGGAAATTCATGGATAACGCATTCTCGTATTGGCGGACGTTGAAAGATGAATTAAATCGCGCACCGCTCTCGCAGGGAAAATGGACGTATTAGAGGCCGCTGCTGCTAATTGAGGAAGAACTGATGAATCCCAGCGTACTGGTGCTGCTGTTCGTGACCCTGGTCTGGGGCACGACCTTTCCCGTCATTCAGGCTGCCACTGCGCATCTGAACGGGGCGGAAATCACGGCGCTGCGTTTCCTGATCGCGGGCGTGTGCATGCTGCCGTTCGCGGTCAAGGCCTCGCGCAGGGCGTGGCGCGACGGCGCACTGCTGGGCGTAGTGGCGCTGGCATCCTACGCCACGCAGGCAATCGGCCTGGAATATATTTCGGCCAATCGCAGCGCGTTTCTCACCAGCCTCAACGTGCTGATGGTGCCTTTTCTGGCTCTGCTGTGGGGCGGCCGCCTGAGCGCTCAGGTCGTGAGTGCGGCGGTGCTTGCCTGCATCGGCATTGGTCTCATGTCCTGGGAAGGCGGCAGCAATCTTTTGGGCGACGGCCTGACGGTGGCCGGCGCATTTGCCTATGCGGTTTACGTGATTGTGTTGTCGCGGTTCATCAAGCACCATGAATCACGCACGCTCGTGGCCACCCAGATTGTGCTCATGGCGGCCATTGGTACCGCCTGGCTCCTGATTACCCACCCGTCGGGGTCCGCGCTCATCACGTTGGGCGAGCATGCGCGGCCGATCTGGACCTCGCTCGTGTATTTGGGCGTGGTCGCCAGCGCGGGCATGCTGTTTTTGCAGGCGGTCGGGCAGCGCCACGTCGCACCGGACAAGGCCGCAGTGATTTTTACCATGGAGCCGGTTTTTGCCGCGCTGTTCGCCTGGCTGTGGCTGCACGAAACCCTGGGTGTGCGCGGACTCTTTGGCGGCGCGCTGGTAGTGGCCGCCGTGATACTCGGCGAATGGCGTTTCAAATCAAGACAGCTGGTACGCGGATGAACCGCGCGCCGGGCACAATTACGTTTGGACGCGGTGCCGCGCTTTGTACGAGGAGCAGCGAATGCGGGATCTTTTGAATGACGCGGCGGCCCGTGCTTTGAATTATCTCGACGGAGTGCAGACGAGAAGCGTGGCGCCGTTGCCGCAGGCGGTGGCCGGACTTGGGCGGCTGGATCAACCCCTGCCGGAACAGCCAAGCCGGCCCGAAGAGGTTTTGCGGGTGCTGGATGAGACTTGCTCCGATGCCACCATGGCGATGGCCGGTCCGAGGTTTTTCGGTTTTGTCATTGGCGGTTCGCTGCCGGTGGCACTCGCCGCCAACTGGCTTGCGAGCGCCTGGGATCAGAACAGCGCCTATTACCAGGCGATGCCGGCCACGTCCTATGTCGAGCAGGTCGCATTGCGTTGGGTACTTGAGCTGTTTGATTTGCCGGCGGCCTGCGGCGGTGCGTTTGTCACCGGCGGCACGATGGCAAATTTCTGCGCGCTCGCGGCGGCACGTCATGTGGTGCTCAAGCGCGCCGGCTGGGACGTGGAAGCCAGCGGCCTCATCGGCGCGCCGCCGGTGACGTTGGTGATCAGCGACGAAGCTCACCCGTCCGTCACGAAATCGCTGGGCTTGCTGGGCTTCGGCCGCAACCGCGCCGTCCGTGTGCCGACTGATTCACAGGGGCGCATGCGCGCCACGGCGCTGCCGCGGATATCAGGCCCGACCATCGTGTGTACGCAGGTTGGCAACGTGAATACCGGCGCTTTCGATCCGGTGAGCGATATCGGCGAGGCGGCACATCGCGCGGGCGCCTGGTTGCACGTGGATGGAGCCTTCGGCCTCTGGGCCGCAGCGGTTCCGGCGATGAGCCGGCTCGTTACGGGTATCGCGCAGGCCGATTCCTGGGCGACGGATTTCCACAAGTGGCTGAACGTGCCGTTCGACAGCGGTCTGGCGCTGGTCCGGGACGCCGAGGCCTTGCGTGCCGCCATGGCCATCACCGCCGAATATCTGCCGACCGGCAGTATGTTCCGCAACCCCGCCGATTACGTGCCGGAACTCTCGCGCCGGGCGCGCGGCGTCGAGGTCTGGGCTGCGTTACGCGCGCTGGGGCGTGCGGGTGTGATTGAATTGGTCGAGCGCAACTGCCGCCAGGCGCGGCGCTTCGCCGAAGGCCTGCGTGCTGCCGGCTACGAGATCCTCAACGACGTGGTGCTTAACCAGGTGCTGGTGAGCTTCGGAGATGCACAAATGACGAACGAGGTAATTGCCGCTATCCAGGCGGACGGCACTTGCTGGTGCGGCGGCACCGTCTGGCAGGGCAGGACAGCCATGCGTATCAGCGTATGCTCTTTCGCCACTACTGACGATGACGTGGAATTGTCATTGAAGGCGATGCTACGCATCGCGAAGAAGCGCAAGCAATGAAATCCAATTTTGGAGTACTGTTATGAAAGCCTACTTGATGATCAGCGGTGCGATTTTCGGCCTGTTCGCCCTTTGGAATGTTTTCGAACTGATTACCCACTGGCGAACACTGGAGTCGGACAAGTGGTTCACGATCAGCACATCCGCGGTGATCGTGCTGAGCGGCGTGCTCAGCCTCTGGGCCTGGATATTGCTGAAACTGCATAAACGCGCCGCCGCCAGATCAACCGGCGATGGTGAAACGTTGCAATGAGATTATTGAATACCGCATGGCCATCGCCTGGAAGTAACTAATCTGAACCGCATCAGCGGGCAATGCCGCTGCGCAGCGGTGGGATACCGTGCAACCGGGGGCATCAAAAGCGTGGTCAATTGTCATTGCAATCTGTGTCGCGGAATTAACGGCAGCGCATTTTCCACCTATGTGGTGGTTGCCCCGGAAGGTCTTGCCGTGTACACGGGCCAGGAAAAAATCTCCCGTTACCAAGTAACGGAAGGGGCAGTAAAACATTACTGTTCCGCCTGCGGCACGCCCCTGTTCAATACCAACCCAGTCAGGTATCCCGGGCTGGCCATGCTGTATCTCGGCGCCGTGCGGAATCATCCAGGACCGGCGGCGCCGGTCAACATTTATTCCGAGTACAGGCCGCCGTGGGTGGACGCCATAGCGGAGGCCCGGAGTTTCGCGGGGCCGCCGCAGCGGGAACCGTGATGGTCCGGGCCGGCGTAATCCATGTTGATTAAATCCTGATCGGTGGACGATGCGATGTCCCGCATAATCGATCTCAGTCACAGTGTCGAACACGGCCTGATCACCTACAAGGGTCTGCCGGCGCCGGTGATTTGCGATTACCTGTCGCGGGAAGCATCGCAGAGCCATTACAGTGACGGTACCAGCTTTCACATCGGCAAGATCGAGATGGTGGCCAATACCGGTACCTACGTGGACGCGCCGTTTCATCGCTACGCGCACGGCAAGGATTTGTCCGAATTGCCGCTGGCGTCACTCGCGAATCTTGAAGGCCTGGTATTCCATGCCGCGGAGGATATGCGCGCCATCGGGCCGAGCCTGTTCAAGGGAGCGGATGTACAGGGCAAGGCCGTTCTGGTGCACACCGGCTGGGCCAGGCACTGGGGCACTGACCGGTACTTCGAAGGCCACCCGTTTCTCACCAAAGCGGCCGCGCAGTGGCTCCATGAGAAAAGCGCCGCGCTGGTCGGCATTGATTCCCTGAATATTGACGACATTGCGGACGGCCGGCGCCCGGTGCATTCCATCCTGCTGGGCGCGGAGATTCCCGTGTGCGAGCATCTGTGCAATCTGGAGATGCTGCCCGACCGGGGCTTCAGGTTTCACGCCGTGCCGGTCAAGGTCAAGCGTTTCGGGACCTTTCCGGTGCGCGCCTATGCCATCGTCTGAAACATGATTTCAGTCGTCGTCCGCCCCCGCCTCTGACATCCAAGGAGTTCGCATGAAACCGGAGCTGATATTTACGCCGATGCTGGTGCTGGTGTTCTGGACTTTCGTGATTGTGACCTGGCTGGCATACAAGCGCTTCAGTGCGGGGTTTGCCGGGCGCGTGAAAGCCGGTTATTTCAAAGTCGGCGAATCCGAAAAAGTCCCCGACGATGTACGCGTCGTAGGCCGAAATTTCGCCAATCTGTTCGAGATGCCGGTACTGTTCTATGCCGTGTGTATTTCGGTATTTGTGACGCATCAGACGAGTCACGCGCTGGTAGTTCTGGCTTGGTGCTATGTGATCCTGCGCGTTGTCCATTCCCTGATCCATGTCACGTATAACTACGTTAATCATCGCTTTATGGTTTACTTCGGCAGTTGCCTCTTGCTGCTGGCGATGTGGATCATCTTCGCGGTGAACCTGTCCAGCAGGGCGAGCCTGACCGTATCCTGGCCGTTGCATTGAACATGCAACCGGACTCGTTCAAGGATCATTTTTCCGGGCATGCGGCGGCTTATGCGGATGCGCGGCCGCGCTATCCGGTCGAGTTGTTCCAGTGGCTGGCGACCCTCACGGCGCAACACGCTCTCGCCTGGGACTGTGGTACCGGCAACGGCCAGGCCGCTTTAGGGCTGGCGGAGCACTTCAAAAAAGTAATCGCTACCGATCCCAGCAAGGAGCAGATTGCGAACGCCTTTCCTCATGCGCATGTGGAATACCGCGTGGCCGCAGCGGCATCACCGGGTTTGGATCACCATTCTGTTGATCTGGTGACGGTCGCACAGGCGCTGCATTGGTTTGACCTGCCGAAGTTTTACGCGCAGTTGAAGCGCGTGCTCAAATCCGACGGAGCCATTGCCGCCTGGTGCTATGGCCTATGCAGCATTACGCCGGACATTGATGCTGTGCTCCGGGACTTTTACAACAGTACGGTGGGCCCGTATTGGCCGCCGGAACGCCGGCTGATTGATGACGCTTACCGCACGCTTGAGTTTCCATTCCGGGAAATCACACCGCCCGCGTTCAGCATGCGGCATCAGTGGGATCTTGCGCAGTTCCTTGCCTATCTCGATACCTGGTCCGCGGTGCAGCGCTACATCCAGGAGAATGGGCGTAATCCGGTAGGGAAACTCGGCGATACATTGCGCCGCGTCTGGGGAGCGCCCGACAGCCAGCGAACGGTAAGCTGGCCTTTGCACATCCGCGCGGGCAGGATCAAGGCCTGAAGAGGCGCAACTCAAGAAACAAGGGCGCGATTTCCACCGCGCCCTTGTTTTCGCCAGCCTATTGCGGGATCAGCCGTCTTTCAGGCACTCGCTCATGAAGTCCGCGCGCGCTTTGCCTTTCATCTGCTTTTCCTTCGCCTGGGCACTGCAGGCCTTCATTTTTTTCTGCGCGGGAGTCATCATGCCCTCGGCTTTCTTTTCTTCGGAATTGGCCTTGGGATCTGCGGTCTTTGCGGCGGTTGCCGCGCTCTTGCCGTGCAGGCATTCGCGCATGCCGCGCTTGTACTCGTCGCCTTTCTTGCCCTTGTTCGCGTGGGCACAGTTCGCCATTTTTTCCTGCTGGGGTGTCGTGGTCTTGCCTTCCGATGCAGACACGTTGGAGGTGACCGCAAATGCGGCCACTGTCAGGACGATACACAGGGGAACCATTAACTTCTTCATTGGATACTCCTTCCATAGATGGTGATGTTTGCCAACTGCGTCCCTGCGCAAGCAGAGACGTGTGCATACTATATCAGCGGAGGTTACCGGCAGGCGGTGATTAAGTAAAACTGCCCTGCGGGCTGCGGTTCACGGGCGCTTCCCCAGGTTTTGCAATGGGACGCGTGCCAATACTTCCGGCTCCGGTTGCAGTGTGGCGTGGGTGATTGCATAGCGCTGCTGCAAATGCTCGCGGATGCGCACCAGTACCTCCTGCCAGTCACGCATGTCGTCAATCACCACATGTGCCGACAACGAGACCTCGCGCGACGACAGTGACCACACGTGCAGGTCGTGCACCGAGCGCACGCCGGTCACTCCCGCCATGCTGCGGCCGATCTCCGTCAGGTCCAATCCGCGCGGCACGCCTTCGAGGAGTACACGGCTGGTTTCACCCAGCAGCCGCAGGCTGGATATCAGGATCAGCGCGGCGATAAACAGCGACAGCAGCGGATCAATGTAAAGCCAGCCACTGAAAAAGATCACTACGCCGCTGACCAGCGCGGCCAGCGACCCGAGCAGGTCCCCCATTACGTGCAGCAGACTGGCGCGCATGTTCAGACTGCTCTCGCCGCGCTGCAGCACGCGGTAAATGCCGAAATTGATCAGCAGTCCGATGGCCCCCACCAGCATGACTACGGGCGCGTGTACCGACGGCGGTTGGCGCAGGCGCAGCAGCGCTTCCACCACAATCGCGGCCACGATTGCCAGCATGAACAGGGTGTTGAACAATGCGGCCATGACTTCAGCACGACCCAGGCCGTAACTGTGATGTGCCGAGGCCGGCTTGAGCGCGATTCTGGCGGCCAAGGCCGCGACGCCGAACGCCAGGCCGTCGGTCGCCATGTGCCCGGCGTCACCCAGCAACGCGAGAGAATTGGCCCAGACGCCGGCGATGACTTCGGCCGCGGCGAAGCCAAAGGTCAGCAACAACGCATACACAAATGCACGCTGACCTACGGCGGACTGCGCACGGGCCGCAGGTGTGTGAACGTGCATGAATGCGTTCAGCGCTCGGTGGGCAATCCGGCGGCGTTCCAGGCGCCGAACCCGCCGGCGAGGTTTACGACGTGCTTGAAGCCGAGGTCCTGCATTGCCACGGTTGCGAGCGCCGAGCGTCCGCCGCCCTGGCACTGCATTACGATCTCGCGGTCGCGGTCCTGCAGGTCCGGGTACTGATTGATTCTGAACTCCAGCACACCGCGTGGAATGTTAATGGCGCCCGGGATATGACCGGCGGCGTATTCCTCGGGTTCACGCACGTCCACGATCAGGACCTTGCCCAATTTTGATGCCACATCCTGCGGCGTAACTTCGTGAATCTTGCTTTTGGCTTTGGCGACCATTTCAGCGGCAGTGGTCATGTTGCAGGCTCCGTTAATTCATGCATCAATAATACGCCGTCCGGCAAGCACATGGCGCAGCGCGGTGACGCCGGTTCCGATGTGTCGCCAACAGCCCAAGCGTTGCGAGCGGGTCACCCTGCCTTGCTTGAAAGAACCGGGAGTTTTTGCCGTCAGGCCGATAGCATCGCGATTTTTGCCCAAATTTTCAGGATTTCTTGACCGTCGGTCACGGCTCCCGGATAATTGCGCCCCCACGCGCCTGTAGCTCAGTTGGGTGAGCCGGGGGTTTCAGACGAAGCGAAGCTTCGTCCCGGCGAACGACGCGACAGGACGTCGCGGCTGGCGGGAATACCAGGGATGGGTACGACCGCTGATGTTTTTAAATGAGTTTGCGCCTGTAGCTCAGTTGGGTGAGCCGGCGCTTTCAGGCAAAGCAATGCTTTGTTCCGGCGAACGACGCGACAGGACGTCGCGGCTGGCGGGAACACCATGGATGGGTACCACCGCTGATGTTTTTAAATGAGTTTGCGCCTGTAGCTCAGTTGGATAGAGTACCTGGCTACGAACCAGGGGGTCGGGAGTTCGAATCTCTCCAGGCGCGCCAGACAAAAAATGCCCCGTCAGGGGCATTTCTTTGCGTGCTGCGTGAGTGACCGAAATTCCGCCGGTCTCCGGTGATCATTCTCCTGAATTTGCGGGCGCACCTAATAGCTTCCCATGGACCACGCGGCCGTAATAGCTGTCGCGGCTGTGATAAAGCTTGCGCGTAGCCTCCACGCTCCCGGTAAAGCGTGGATCCTGCGGACGCGGATGGCTGACCACAAATGCGGCCACATCCCAGGCTTGTTGACCGGTCAGCGTCTCACCTGCACCGTAGGGCATGTTGGCTTTGATGAAGGCCGCGGCCGTACTGATGCGTTCCATGCCGGCGCCCCAGTTGAATGAGTAGGGTCCCCATAAAGGCGGAAATACTGGCGCACCGCGTGCGCTGAGCCCTTCGCCGTCAGCGCCGTGGCACATCGCGCAGTTTGTCGCGTACACGCTCGCGCCGCGTTCGATGCTCGGAGCCTCGTGTGGCGCGGGTAACTCCGGGTAACCCGCACCCTTGGGGGTGATACCCACCGGCAGACCGGTAGCGAGCCAGTGGAAATAACTCACCAGCGCGACCATATCCTGACTGTCTGCGGGTGGCGGCCTGCCGTTCATGCTGAAGCGAAAACATCCCTGAATGCGCTCTTCCAGTGTGTTCACCTGCTGTTCTTTCCGACGGTATTTCGGATAGGCGACATACGCCGCCCACATCGGCGCGGAGTTTGCGTGCCGGCCATTGTCCAGATGGCAATTGGAGCAGTTCAGCGCATTGCCTACATATTGGCGCGCATGGGTCTGGGTATTTTCAAAAACCTGCAAACCTTCCCAGATCATGTCACCGTCCGGCCCTTCTGGAACTGCGGATTCCGACGGTGGCTGGAAATCATCCGGTGATTGCGCGGTGAACTTGTAAGCTGGATCGTGTGCCGGCCGCGATGGCTGTGGTTTCTCACTCGGTTTGAGTTGCGCGATATACCCCGTTACCGCCTGAATGTCAGTATCGCTTAATCCCTTGCTTACGCGGCTCATGATCAAAACCGGGAAGTAATGAGGCGCATTCACATCCATGCCTTGATAAAGCCGCAGCGTGGAAGCCATATATTGAGGTGACTGACCTGCCAGGGCGGGAATCTGCGGTGCGACGCCGCCTAGATCCGGGCCGTGACAGCGCGCACACGCGGGTACGCCGTGTTGCCAATCGCCGGTGGTGACAAGTTGCTGTCCACGCAATCTCTCCGCCGCGGACAGTGTGCCGGCGGTTGGGGTATAAGGTGGATGGAGTTGGCTGAAATACGCCGCCAGTGCAGCAATATCGGCATCGCTCAGCCCCTTGGTTGCCACCTGCATCATAGGATTGGGGCGCGCACCACTGCGGAAGAACTGCAATTCATTCCGCAAATAAGTGGCCGGCTGGCCGGCGATGCGTGGAAACATCTCGCCACCCTGACCCTGGACGCCGTGACAGGTGGCGCAAGTTTGCGCCAGCGGCGGTGTCGGACTGCACCAGGCGACGACTGGCATCACCATCAACAATAACCACGCTGCGCGTTGCATGGCTTTACTCAGTGGGCCAGAAGGCGCGAATCCGGCGCCATGAAGCCGTAATGCCGGTAGATGGCCTGGGCTGCCGGTTCGGTCAGGAATTGCAGGAACGCGCGCGCTGCCTGCGGATGCGGCGCATTCTGCATGAGTCCGGCGGTGTAAGTAACCTGCATGTTGTCCTGTATGGGGATGCTTACGCTTTCGACAGGGTTGTGCAGGATGTGCTCCTGGAAATAGGCTTCTGTGTACCACACCGGGCCGACGTCCGATTCACGCCGCAGGATACGCAGCGGCGTCTGGCGATGGTGGATCTGCGTCAACCAGGTTTCGCCGTTTTTCACTTTTACAGCCATGATTTCATGCACCAGCGGCTCACCGCCGGCTTTGCGATACAGCGCTTCGATGCTGCGCGCGATGCCTTCCCATTGGGGATTCGGCATGCTCACGCGTACGCCGGCACGCCCCAAATCCTTGAGACCGGTGATGTGCTTGGGATTGCCGCGATAGACCATGAGTGTCAGACGATTACGGGCATAATCTTTAGTGGTGCTGAACCAGTGCCTGTGCTGCTGCAATTCCACAATACGGTCGCGGCCGGCGGTGTAAATATCCGGTTTGAGGGCGATGCGCAGATTGCCCATGATGAGCGCGCCCTTGCGGATCTGTTCGACGAGAATACCGGGTGGCAGGGTTTCCACGAAGATACGCCGGTATTTAGGATATTGCTTCTGAAACGCGCGCACCAGATCATGCACCACCATGAACTGATTACCGGCGAAAAATACCGTGAGCTGGGGATTCGCCACATCGCCATGCAAATCCGCGACGCTGTCAATTTCCGGAACCGTGAACGACACACCGTTTGACGGCGGGGGATTCCAGGGCGGCAGATAATCCGGCGGCGCTGCCAGAAGTGCGGGCGTGGCCAGCAGCACCGCGCTCAATAGCAGATAAGTTCGGAAACGCCGCAGCATCTTGTCCGTCTCATCGTGCCGTCTGTACTACATGGGCATCAGGGCGTAGCCGTCGTGTTGCAGGATGATGATGGTGGAAAGTGCCGAGAGCGCGATTTTCACATCCGGATTCACCCAACTGTAATCGTAATCTTCGCCGGCCACAGCCTGGCCGCATACTGCAAGCTCCACCCCGGCAGTTTTCAATTCGCTGAGGACCTTGAGGTTAGGGTTGTCTACACCAAACTGTTTTTTGTAGTGAGCGTTGTCCAGCACAATGGGCGTGGCGCCGCCGTGGATGATGACCACGAACTTTAGATGATCGAGCGGAACACCCGCCGAGGCGAACACGTTTACCGCCCGGGCCACGTGATCCAGGCCATCGTTGATTTCCTTGGGGTTTTTGCTCTCGTGGGTAATGCTGAACAGGGCTTTGTATATGGCGGTCTTATCCGGCTGGTAAGCAGCATTCGGGAGCGGGTGCATGGCGCCGGCGTCCTTGATGACCGGGTTTTGCCACATGCCTGAAGGCGGGGATGCCAATGCCGCGGAGGACAGAAAAACCCCAAGTAAAACAGCAAGTAACCAACGAAGCTTGAGCATGGCTGGACTCCTGGATGTTTGTTTTGTTTGCGCCGCACCGCGTGGCGGTGCGGGCCGTTGGCCCGTTGAGGGGCGCTTAGATGATAATGCGGAGCATTGAATGCTGTGCACAGCCTCGAATTTATTTCTCGGCACGGGCGCGACGTGGCGTGGACATAAGGCATGAGAGCGGCAAGGTCTTGCGGGCCTTGGTGTTCTTGGTCCCGCGGCCGGCTGTCGTGGCGCATCCACCGGCGGGCCGCACCGTCGGCTGAGGTGCCGGCCTGCATTCCGTCCACAACTGGAGGGGCGCTTGGCAAACAGCGAATCCGCGATCCCCGCGTTTCGTGTGGCGCGCGATGCCGGTGAAGCGCCCCGAGTGACGCTCACCGGCCAGTGGACTCTGCGCGGCCTGGCGCGCCGCGCCGATTTGCTCGGCGACGAGCTGCGACCTTACGCGCGCGATCCCGAAGTGCACTGGGATTTGACCCGCATCCAGGCCATGGACAGCGTGGGCGCGTTCGTACTGTGGCAGATCAACGAGCGACGTCCGCCGGCGCATCTGCAGGTGCAGCCACAGCATGCTGCGCTGTTCCAGCGCTGGGCCGAACGGCGCGTGGCCACGGCCGATGAGCACCATGTGCGGCGTCCGGCCTTCGCGGATACGCTGGCTGCGGTCGGTTTCGCCGCGACCGACCACCTCGCCAGCTTCATCAGCCTTATCGGCCAGTTCATCCTGGACTTGGCTTATCTGGTCGCGCGTCCCTCGCGTATCCCATGGCGGGAAATCTCCGGCACTATTTACAACGCCGGCGCGCGCGCTCTTGGCGTGATGACCGTCATCGGGCTGCTGCTCGGCGTGGTGGTGAGCTACATGGGCGGCCTGTCGTTGCAGACCTACGGCGCGCAGGGTTTCATCGTCAATATCCTGGGCCTCAGTATCGTGCGCCACCTGAGCCCAGTATTCACCGCGCTGCTGGTCGCGGGCCGCTCCGGTTCGGCCATGACCGCGGAACTCGGCGTGATGCGTGTCACCGAGGAGCTGGACGCGCTCTCCGCCATGGGCATCTCGCACAGCCTGCGTCTGGTGCTGCCCAAGATCATCGCGCTCACGCTGGTGATGCCGCTGCTGGTGATCTGGACCGACGTGGTCGCGCTGGCTGGCGGAGTGTGGGCGGCGCATGCGGCTTTTGACATCAGCTATGCGCACTTTTTCTACAGCCTGCCGCACGTGGTGACACCGGTGAGCTTCTGGCTGAGCATCGGCAAGAGCGCGGTGTTCGGCTGGGTGATCGCACTCATCGCCTGCGAGTACGGGCTGCGTGTGAAGCCCAACACCGAGAGCCTGAGCGCCGAGACCACCAATTCGGTGGTGACCGCGATCACGGTGGTAATCGTGCTCGATGGCATCTTCGCGGTGATCTTCAAACACGCGGGGCTGCTGTGAACGCCGAGTGCGTCGTGCGTCTCGAACACGTAGGCACGCGCTTCGGCGCGCAGGTGGTGCACCACGACATCAATTTGTGCGTGTACCGCGGCAAGATCCTGGGCCTCGCGGGCAGTTCTGGTAGCGGCAAGACCACGCTGCTGCGCGAGATGATCGGCCTGCAGCGCCCCAGCGAGGGACAGGTGTGGTTGTTTGACGAACGCCTTGACCGCGTGGGTGCCGAGGAACTCGCGCGATTGCACCGTCGCTGCGGCATCCTGTTCCAGAACGGTGCGCTGTTCAGCGCGCTCAACGTGTTCGACAACATCGCGTTCCCGCTGCGCGAATCGCGGCTGGCGGACGAGACGCTCATTCGCCAGCTGGTGTACCTGAAATTGGCGATGGTGGACCTGGAGCCGGACGTGGCCGCGCGTCTGCCGTCGGAACTTTCCGGCGGCATGGTGAA
The DNA here is from genome assembly GCA_035279405.1 of Gammaproteobacteria bacterium. Taxonomy (NCBI): domain Bacteria; kingdom Pseudomonadati; phylum Pseudomonadota; class Gammaproteobacteria; species Gammaproteobacteria bacterium. The sequence continues at coordinate 221,900 of DATEHU010000033.1, read as the reverse complement.
GCGCGTGGCGTTGGCACGCGCGCTGGCTCTGGAGCCCGAACTGCTGTTCCTGGATGAACCGGCTTCCGGTCTGGATCCGATCACCGCGCAGGACTTCGTCGAACTGCTCGGTGCGCTGCACAACGAGCTGGGCTTCACCGTGGTCATGGTCACCCACGACCTCGACCTGATACGCGACCTGTGCGATCACGTGGCGGTGCTGGTGGACGCGCAACTGGCCGCCTGGGGGTCGCCCGACAGTCTGCTGCAGTCCGAACATCCTTACGTGCGCCGTTTCTTCCACGGCGCACGTGGCCGGCGGGTGTTCGCCGCTGCGGAGGCCGCGCATGAATAACCGTGCTTATGCGTTGATCACCGGCATCTTCGTCCTCGCACTGGGTGCGGCCATCGTCGCCACTGCCATCTGGCTCACCGGTACGCGGGTCGCGACCAAACCCTACATCATCGCCACCACCGGCAGTGTGGCGGGCTTGGCTCCGCACTCCACGGTGTTTTTTCGCGGCCTGGCCGCGGGGCGCGTGAACAGCGTGCGCTTTGATCCAGACGATCCGCGCCGCATCCTGATCCACATCGAAGTGGATGCCGGCATACCGGTGACGCGCGACACCTACGCGGTGTTCCGGTTGCAGGGCCTGACCGGTGCCTCGCTGCTGGATCTGGAAACCAGCGGCACGAGCCGCGAGCTGCTCGCGACCTCGGCGCAGTCACCGGCCCATATTCCCCTGCATGCCTCGCTGCTGGATGAACTCGGCACTACCGCGCCGCAGCTCATGGGCCAGTTGCAGACGCTGCTCGGCGCGCTCAATCAGTTGCTGAACACCGATAACCGCGCGCACGTGGCGCGCCTGCTGGCGCAGGCGGACACGGCCAGCATAGCGCTCACCAGACTGGCGAACGACCTCGACGCCGAAACCCGGCGCCTGCCCGCGCTTACCGGCCAGATGCAGGCCACGCTGGCGCAGCTCGACCGGCTAACGGCCAATCTTGATCAATTGACGGTCACCGCGCGCGCGGCCGGCCAGCAAGTCAATGCCGAAACCCTGCCGCGGCTGAACGCTACGCTCAGCCGAATTTCCGCCGCCTCGGACGAGATCCGCCGGCTCGCCGCCAGCCTGCGCAAGAATCCGCAGCAGGTGCTGTCGGGGCCGCAGCCAACGCCGCCCGGCCCCGGCGAGGCCGGTTACAAAGGACCGCCGCCATGAAAACTCCGTTTTATGCTCTCGCCGCCACGCTGCTTGCGGGCTGCAGTCTGCTGCCCAAGCCGGCGCCGCCGCCCGCAATGCACGACTTCGGTCCGGCAACGAGCGTGCCGGCCGCAACCGTCGTTCCGGCGGAAGCGATGGTAAGCGCGCCGGCATGGCTCGACGGTAGCGCGATTTATTACCGCCTGCTTTACAGCGAACCGACCGAGCTGCGCGCCTATGCAGACAATCGCTGGCTCGCACCGCCCGCCGAGCTGCTGCAGGCGCGCCTGCAAGCGGCCATCGCCGGCGGCCGCCCCGGCGGCTACAGATTGCACGTGAACCTGCTGGCTTTCGAGCAGGACTTTGCCAGTGCCCAGTCCGCGCAGATCAGCGTGCGCGCCGTGGCGGAATTGCAGAGCCTGGCGAGCGGCGCGACCGTAGCGCGGCGTCTTTTCGCGGTGAGCGTGCCCGTCACTCCGGACGTGCAAGGTGCGGTGCAGGGCGCGTCACGTGCCGCGGACGAGTTGCTGGCGCAATTGCTGCAGTGGACGCAAGCACAGCTCGCCGGCGCGAATCGGAAATAGGCTGCAACCCGATGATGTTATTGCGGTCAAAAGTGACCGTTGGCCGGCTTTATTTTTTAACACCCCCCCCGCGTGTGCGGGCAATTCCATTCGAGAGGAGAGCGTCATGCTGCGTAATCCACATTCAATGCGGCCGCGCTGGCTGATCGCGAGTTTGCTGGGCATGCTGTTCCTCAACGCATCCGCGTTTGCGGCCACCGCGCTCGCACCGCTGTACTCGCAACTGCACTGGCGCGAGCTGGGACCGTTCCGCGGCGGCTGGTCCACGATGGCAGTGGGCGTGCCCTCCGAGCCAAACGTGTTTTACTTCGGCGGCGCCGACGGCGGCGTGTGGAAAACCACCGACGCCGGCCTGACCTGGCATGCGCTGATGCAGCACGCGGGTTCAATCTCGGTGGGCGCGCTCGCCATTGCGCCTTCCAATCCCGAGGTGATTTACGTGGGCACCGGCCAGGTGGCGACGCGCTACGACGTGGTGGATGGCGACGGCATGTATCGCTCCGCGGACGGCGGTAAAAGCTGGACACACATCGGGCTCGAGGATACGCGCCACATTGGTCGCATCTGGATCGATCCGGACAACCCGGATGTGCTTCTGGTTGCGGCGCTCGGCCATTATTTCGGGCCCAATGCCGAGCGCGGCGTGTTCCGCACCACGGACGGCGGCCAGCACTGGCAGAAGGTGCTGTTCGTGGACGACGACACCGGCGCGGTGGACCTCGCGGCCGACGACGCCCACCCCGACGTGATCTTCGCCGCCACCTGGCAGGCGCGCCAGTATCCGTGGCTTGCCTATTACAAGCCGCAGTCCGGGCCCGGCAGCGGCATCTGGAAATCCACCGACGCGGGCCGCACCTGGACGCGGCTCGGCGGTCACGGCCTGCCGGCGGGCCCGCTGGGACGCATCGGACTCGCAGTCGCGCCCGGCACCCGCGACCAGCGCGTGTACGCCATCGTAGATGCATCCAAAGCGCGCGGCCTGTACCGCTCCGACGACGGCGGCGCGAATTGGCAATATCTCGGCCACGCCGATCTCGCGAACAGCTACTTCGATCGCATCACCGTGGACCCGAAAAATCCCGACGTGCTCTACGTGATGAACCGCTCAGTGGCGCAGAGCCGCGACGGCGGCAAGACCTTCACGTGGTTAAAAGGCGCGCCGGGCGGCGACGATTACCACTTCATGTGGATCAATCCTGAAAACGACCACTACATGATTGTCGCGAGCGATCAGGGCACGAGCGTGAGCGTGGATGGCGGTGCGCACTGGTCAAGCTGGTACAACCAGCCAACCGGCCAGTTCTACCACGTCACCACCGACAATCGCTTCCCGTACCGCGTGTACAGCGGCCAGCAGGATAGCGGCACGGTCGAGACCAAGAGCCGCAGCGACTACGGCGAAATCACGTTCCGCGACTGGCAACCGGTGGGCGGCGATGAGCGCAGCTACGTGGTGCCCGACCGCGAAGATCCGAATATCGTGTACGTCGGCGGCCTGGGCGGGCACGTGTCGCGCTTCGATGCGCGCACCGGACTGGTGCAGAATATCTCGGCCTGGCCGATTTCGCATTACGGCGAGCGGCCCACGCACACGAAGTACCGCTACAACTGGTTTTATCCGGTGGTCACCGATCGGCACAAGCCGCACACTTTGTATCTCGGTGCACAGGTGCTGTTCGAGAGCGATGACGGCGGTATGTATTGGCGCATCATCAGCCCCGACCTGAGCGGCGCCGATCCCAAGGCCGCGAGCAACTGCGAGAGCGATGACCTCACGCTTCCCGAAGCGCGCGCCTGCGGCTACGGCGAGATCTTCAGCATCGCACCCTCGCCGGCGAAAGCGGGCGAAATCTGGGTGGGAACGGACGATGGCCTCATCCGGCTCACGCGCGACGGCGGCCAGCACTGGCAGAACGTCACGCCGCCCGATCTGCCGCTCTGGGGCCGGGTCAACCAGATTGACGCCTCGCCCAGCGATCCCGCAACCGCATACGCGGCGGTGGACACCCATCGCTGGGATAACCCAGGTGTTTATATCTACCGCACCCACGACTACGGCCGCAGCTGGACGAAAATCGTGAACGGCATTCCCGCCGGCCAGTACGTGTACGTGGTGCGTGAAGATGCGGTGAATCCGCAACTCCTGTACGCCGGCACCAATGTCGGTGTGTACGTGTCCTTCGACGACGGCGGCGACTGGCAGCCCTTGCAGTTGAACCTGCCGAACGTGCGAGTGCGCGATCTTACGGTGCATGGTGATGATTTGATCGCCGCCACCCAGGGCCGCGCGCTCTGGGTAATGGACGACGTCACGCCGCTGCGCCAGGCGAGTGCGGCGCTGCTGGCGCAAAGCGCGTACCTTTTCAAGCCGGCGGATGCGATCCGCGTGCGCAACGACAACAACAAGGACACGCCGTTGCCGCCGGAAATCCCCGCGGCACGCAATCCGCCTGCGGGGGCGGTGATTGACTACTGGCTGGGCCCGGACACGCATGGCCCGGTGACGCTGGAAATCTACGACAGCCAAGGCAAGCCGGTACGCGAATACGTCAGCAATGCGCCATCGCCCACGCTCAAGACCGAGCCGCAGTATTTCGCGGACGGCTGGCTGTCGCGGCCGGAATCGCTTGCGGCCCAACCGGGCGCACACCGTTTCGTCTGGGACCTGCGCTACCCCCGGCCGGATTCGCTGGGGTACAGCTATGGCATAAATGCTATCTATGGCGTGGGGACTTCCGTGGTCCCGCGCGGTCCGCTGGTATTGCCGGGCCGTTACAGCGTGAAGCTTACGGTCAACGGTCGCAGTTACGTTCAGCCGCTCGTGGTGACGCTCGATCCGCGCGTGCATCCCGTCGGTGATGCGCTGCGGAAGCAGCTGGCACTGGCATTGCAACTCGGCAAGGCCATGCACGTTACCGCGGCGGCCTACAACGATCTTGGGCAACTGCACGCACAACTGACGGCGCTGTCGAAGCAACTGGCCGACAAGCCCACGCAAGCGGTATTGCTGTCGTCAGTCAATTCACTCGATCTCAAGATTGTGGCGTTGCAATCCAAGACGGCGCACGAGCGCAATTTCGCGACGATCAATGCCCGGCTGACGGGCCTCGCCACGCAGATCAACGACGGCGACCGTGCGCCACCGGCCTCCTACGTGCAGGCTTTCAACCAGTTTGACGGTTACGCCCATGCGGCACTCAAGGAATGGCTTGGCATTCAGGCCAACGAAGTACCGGCACTCAACCGCAAACTTGTGCAACAGGGACTGACGCCGCTGAAGATATAGCGATCTGTGTTGATTGCACCAAAGCAAACGCCCGGTTGGAGCCGGGCGTTTGCATTTGACCGCAGGCCGGTCGGGATCAGCCGGAATTCACCACGCGTTTCAGACAGGCCAGAATCTGCTCGCTCATGGTATCGGCGTCGTCCTGCGTCTTGGCCGGCTTCATGACGTTGGGGCAATTGTATTTCTTGGCGTACGGCTTGAAGGCCGGCTGGGCTACCTGATCGCGGGCTTTGTCCAGCCAGGCGTACTGATACGACAAGGCGGTGCGGTAGTCGCTCTCGGCGGCTTTCAAATCGTTGGGCAGCGCCTTGACCTGCTGGTTGTAGGCGGTCGCCTTGGCGATGAAATCTTTTTCACGTGTATTGAGCGTGGCCGGTTTGTTTTTTAGATCGTCTGATTCCTGTTGCAGTGCAGTATGCTGTGCATTGCAGGCTTTAACCTGGTCGTCCGTCTTTGCGGTGCTGCACTGCTGCTTGTATGCGGTAGCCTTCTGGTTGTAATCGGTCACTTGCTGTTTGAAGGCGGCAATATCGGCCTGCAATTTGGTGTTTTCCGTCTGAATCTGCGTGCCCTCGGCCTGCAGCGCAGTGTTCTTCTGGGTGATGCCTTCCAGCGTAGCCTTGGAGTTCTTGACCTTGGCCATGGCGGATTCGCCCTGGCTGATGAGATCCATCACCGACTCGGCGCCCCACGCGGTGGCCAGTGCACCGGCCAGGCCCAGCGCCAATGACAATGTGACAATGCGTAATGTAGTCTTCATTGACAACCTCATGTAAATGAATCTAAGTGGCTCATTGTAGGGGCAATGCCCGCCATCACCAAGCTCCAGCCAATCGGTTGGCCAGCCTGAGCGCCGCCACCCGCAGTTCCGGTACGGCGGTGCATTCCCAGTCGCGGGCGCGCAGCAAGGGCCCGGTATAGTGGATAACGCGCGAGGCTTGTCCCGCGTTGTCAAGCAGCGCACCCTCGGCGTCGGTGGCCACTCCCAGTCCCAGCGGGTCCGCTGTCAGCAGTCCGCCAGCCAACAAGGTTCGGATCAGTGGGTCGGTGAGGTGATCAAGCCGAGTCTCGGGGCCAGTACAGTTGATTATTGCCGCCCCGCGCCAGCATTCCGTATGGCTTTTGCCACGCGGCCGCCAGTTCACCTGGATGCCGTCTGCAGCCGGACGCAGCTCCAGCAGCCGGCCCGTGCGTACCGTGAGCATGCCCTTGGTCAGCAGTTGTGAGAGCTGCCGAGCAGCGACCGGCGCCGTGCGATGGCGATGGACGTCCCAATAAGCCTGCAAATGGCGCAGGAAACGCTGGCGCTCAATCCCCGGCAGTGCCTGCCACAAAGCCGGCGTTATCGGCCGGAGCGCGCCAATCACATCACGCCAATCGCGGCCGTGGTGCGCGTGCTCTTCAATCATGGTGCGCACCGTGTGCAGGTAAGCACGCACGCTCGCCACATCAGAAAACAAGGCAGCGGGAAGATTGAGTTGCGGCATTTCCGGCAAAGTGCGGTGGGCTTGCGGCAAGAGACCGTGGCGCGACAGCGCAAACAGTGTTCCCCGACAACCGCGCTGTTCCAGGTCCAGGGCCACGTCCATCATGGTCAGGCCGGTGCCGAGCAGCAGCACCGGCTGCTGCAGCGGTATATGGCCGAGCGCGTCCGGCGCCCAGGGGTCACGCACATAACCAGCGCTTGCAAACACGCCATGATCCGGTACCGGAGGATTGGCCGGAGGATAGTGGCCGACCGCCAGCACCACGCGATCGGCCTGCAAGCTCCGGCCATCCGAAAAATCCAGAACCGCAGCATCATGCTGCAACCGCAATGCAGTTATTTCACCGGTCATCACCGCAAGCTGTGCCTTGTCCGCCGCGGCCGCGGCCTGATCGAGGCGCGTGTGCAGGTATTCGCCGTACAGACTGCGGCGCACGAAATCCGATGCCGTGATCGAGGCGTCCGTAATGCGTGCAAACTCCAAAAAATCGTCTTCACGGTCAGGGAACAGACTCATGCGTCCCGCCGGCACATTCAGCCAATGCGCAGGCGAGTGCGTGCCGTAGGCCACGCCACGCGCGAGATTCGCATGGCGATTGATAAGCGTCACCTTGAATGGTTTTTGACCGTAGCGCGTGAGCAAATGAATGGCAGTGGCGGCGCCACTGAAACCGGCGCCGATGATGGCAATCTTCTTGTTCATTTTGAAATTGTACTGAAACTTCACATTCTCGCGCTGCTGCGCAGGAGTGAGCCTGGCGCAGCCTCTACCCTCAACCGTTCTTCAACAGCAGGAACCTGCTTCAAAAGTCTGTGGCCGCAGAGCGGTCCAAGATACTTTTGGCTTCAGTCCAGGCCCAGCTTCTTTATGCGGTAGCGCAGTTGGCGGAAGCTCATGCCCAGCAGCTTTGCGGCCGCGGTTTTGTTGTAGCGGGTTTGTTCCAGGGCCTTGCGGATGGCCTCTTTCTCGATTTCCCCTAGTTGTTCGCCGAGCGGCGCATTGCGCTCGTCCACATCCTCGGACACATCGTCAGGCTCCGCAGCGGCTGACATTTCCGGCCGCAGTGCGGTTGCGGGGTCCGGGCTGCGCCGCAGGTGGATGTCGGATGTGCGGATTACATTATCTTCGGCCAGCGTCAGCGCCCGCTCCAGGATGTTCTCGAGTTCGCGCACGTTGCCGGGGAAAGAGTAGCTTTGCAGGAATGCCAGCGCCTCCGGCGCCAGTTGCACCGGCGGGCGGCCGTGGACGCGTGCCAGGCGCTCGAGAATATGCTCTGCCAGCAGACCGATGTCGTCGATGCGCTCGCGCAATGCCGGCACATGCAGCTCTATAACGTTGATTCGGTAATAAAGATCCTCGCGGAACTTCCCATTGTGCACAAGGTCGGCCAGCGAGCGGTGCGTAGCCGAAAGGGTGCGCACATCCACGCCAATTTCCTTGGCGGCGCCCACCGGGCGCACGGCCTTTTCCTGGATGACGCGCAACAGCTTCACCTGCATGTGCAGCGGCAGATCGGCCACCTCGTCCAGAAACAGGGTGCCGCCCTGGGCGGCCTGGAACAGCCCTTCCTTGTCGGCCACCGCACCGGTGAAACTGCCCTTCTTGTGACCGAAGAATTCGCTTTCCATGAGTTCGGTGGGGATTGCGCCGCAGTTCACCCCCACGAACGCGTGATCGGCGCGCGGGCCGTTCTCGTGGATCAGCCGTGCCACCAGTTCCTTGCCGGTGCCGGATTCGCCGCTGATGTGTACCGGCGCCTGGCTGCGTGCGAGTTTGGCGATCATGGTGCGCACCTGCTCGATGGCCTGCGATTGGCCGAAGAGCCGGGTCGCGCCGCGCGCACCGGCAGCTTCGCGGTTGTGGCGGAGCTTGAGCGCGGTGGTGACCACCTTGCGCAGATAAGCGATATCCAGCGGCTTGGACACGAAATCAAAAGCGCCGTTTTTGAGCGCCTCAACCGCGGTATCCATGCTGCCGTGCGCGGTAATCACTGCCACCGGCACCTGTGCCATGTGCTGCTGGATGTAGGCGACCAGTTCCAGTCCGCTGCCGTCCGGCAACCGCATGTCGGTCAGGCAAAGGTCGATGGGCCGCGACTGCATGGCCGTGCGTGCCGCGGCCAGGTTGGCGGCGGTGACGACGTCCACGTCCATGCGCTCCAGCGTCATCTGCAGGAGTTCGCAGATGGCAGGCTCGTCGTCAACCACCAGCGCCAGAGGTTTGCCGTCGGGTGACACTTACGCGAGCCAGCCTTGCTGCGGGGCGAACAGAATGCGGAAGCAACTGCCGCCCTCGGGGCGTTGCTCGTACACCAGGCGCGCATGATTGCATTCGCAAAGTTCCCGGGCGATGAACAGGCCCAGGCCGGTGCCGCGCGGGCTGGACGTATAGAACGGTTCGAAGATATGCTCGGCAATGTCGTTGGGCACGCCAGTGCCGCGGTCCATGATGGCAAATTCCGTGCCGCCGGGCGTGCTCAGCGGGCTGATGCGGTACTCGATGAGTGGCCCGCCGAAGGATTTTACCGGCCGCCCGTAGCGCAGGGCATTTTCCGACAGGTTCCAGGCGATCTGGTACAGGTGCCCGGGATCCACGCGTACCCGGACTTCCTTGCCGCCGTCGATGCGCACCGCCAGTGCTTGGCCTTCCAGTCCATGACGTTCGCGGAATTCCCCAACGAAGTCACGCAACCAGTGTTCCAATTCGAGCTCCTGGGTGCGCGTGGCTTCGCGGCGCGAAAGCTGCAGAATGGTCTCCACCATGTTTTCCATGCGTTTCGCGTGCTCGGCGATGATTTCCGTCAGCCGGCGATCATCACTCTGCAGTTTGGCGGATTCCGCGAGCAATTGGTTGGCATGGCTGATGGCGGCCAACGGGTTGCGGATTTCGTGCGCGATGCTGCCCGTGAGGCGCCCGAGTGCGGCGAGCTTCATCTGTCGCACGCGTTCGGTGATCTCGCTGGCATCCTCGAGGAAAATCAGCGTGCCCGCATCGCGTGCGGGTGCGAGGTGGGTGAAATAGGGAATGACAGGCTTGCCGTTCTCGTTGGTGAAAGTCTTCGGCCGTTCCTGGTCTCCCGCGCGCCAGCTGGCGAGTTCCTGCTGCAGCTGTGGCGACAGCTCGGACAGCCGATGGCCCTGCCCGCTGCGCCGGGAAAGATTCGCCAGCGCGGCTTCATTGGTCAGTCGCACTTCACCGGTTTCGTCCACCACCAGCACGCCGGTGCGCATGTGGTGAATGATGTAATCGTTGAGCTGCGCCAGGTTTTGCAGGTCCACGCCGCGTTGCACGGCGAGCGCCTCGCTCTCGCGCAGCCGCCGTCCGAGGTACGCGCCGGAAATCGCAGCCACGAACAGCACCACGCCGGTGAGTGCTCCCTGAACGTAGCCCGCCTCCGTAGCTGGGCCGTGCAGGACCAGATAGGTGTTGTCGGCGAGAATCAGCACGGTGGCCACGGCCGCATAGCCCATGCCAACCCGCCAGGGCATGAGCACCGTATTGGCAACGATCGACACGAACAACAACACGCCCAGGCCGCTCACCGGTCCGCCACTGGCGTGCATCAAGATAACCACCGCGATGGTGTCCACCATCAACTGGATCTGTGCCTGCAGCGCATACCCCGGCCAGCGCTTGCGGAGGCTGAGCGCCGTGAGCAAGGCGTAAACCAGATAAGCGATTCCGGTCCAGAGGAACAGCCCGGGATTCTGCGTACCGAGAAGCGCGGCCGGTCCGGTGGCCGATACCGCGATGATCAGGACCGCGACCAGCAAGTGGTAGACATTCAACAAACGCAACAAGCGCCACGGCAAGGCATGGGTGGCATTAGTCGTCGTCACGGTGTCGGTACCGGTCAGCGATATCTGGTTCATTGTGAAAGTCCGCCTTTGCGAACTGCGGCTGTTTGCCTCAAAATACCCGCCCTCACCCGTCGCATTCCACGTGTTGCATCATGAACCTGCACGAGTATCAGGCCAAACGGCTGTTTGCAGCATACGATATTCCGGTCCCGAATGGCCGCCCGGCCACAACGCCCGATGCGGCCGCCGCCGCCGCGCGCGATCTGGGCGGTTCGCTGTGGGTAGTCAAGGCGCAGGTGCATGCCGGCGGCCGTGGCAAGGCCGGAGGTGTGAAGCTCTGCCGCAGCCACGATGAGGTGCGCGCCGCGGCCGCGGCCATGCTCGGACAGCGCCTCACGACCCACCAGACCGGGCCGGCGGGGTTGCCCATCAATACGGTACTGGTCGAGTCGGGCTCGGACATCGAGCGCGAATTGTATCTCTCGGTGCTCGTGGACCGGGCGCGCGAACAGGTGGTATTCATGGCGTCCGCGGCGGGCGGCATGGAGATCGAGGAAGTCGCGGCCAGGACTCCGGAGAAGATTTTCCGCGTGTGGGTGCATCCGGCCGCGGGCGTGCAGCCGCATCAGGTGCGGGACCTGGCGTTCGGACTTGGCCTCGGGCAAAAGGAACAACTGGCCGCGTTCGGCAAGATCGTGAATGGTCTGTACCGGCTGTTCATGGAGAAGGACGCGAGCCTGGTGGAGGTCAACCCGCTGATCGTGACCACCGCCGGCAGGGTGCTGGCGCTGGATGCGAAGGTAAATCTCGACGACAACGCGCTTTACCGGCAGCCGGAATTGGCGGCCATGCGCGACGTTTCGCAGGAGGATGCACGCGAGAGCGAAGCGCGCCAGCATGAACTGAACTACGTATCCTTGGACGGCAATATCGCCTGCATGGTGAATGGCGCCGGTCTGGCCATGGCGACCATGGACATCATCAAGCTGCATGGCGGCCGACCGGCGAATTTTCTGGACGTCGGCGGCGGCGCCACCACAGAGCGCGTGACTGTGGCCTTCAAGCTGATTCTGTCCAACCGGAGTGTCAAGGCGATTCTGGTCAATATCTTCGGCGGCATCGTGCGCTGCGATCTGATCGCCGAGGGCATCATCGCCGCGGTCAAGGACGTAGGCGTGCGGGTGCCGGTGGTGGTGCGCCTTGAGGGCACCAATGTCGAGCAGGGCAAGGCGCTGCTCGCCAAGAGCGGTCTGGCGATCACGCCCGCGAATGACCTGACCGATGCCGCCCGGAAAGTCGTAGCTTCAGTGCAGGCCTGATTTCGTGTGGGAGCAAGAATATTGTGGGAGCGGCGATATTCGCCGCGATCTTCGGAGCGACATCGCGACGGGGACCGTCGCTCCTACGAAGATCGTTCCCACGATGAAACTTTATTCTGAGGATTGACGGATGAGCATTCTTGTCAACAAAAAGACCAAAGTCATCTGCCAGGGATTTACAGGCAGGCAAGGCACCTTTCACAGCCAACAGGCTCTCGCCTACGGCACGAAACTGGTCGGCGGCGTGACTCCCGGTCGCGGCGGCGAGCAGCACCTGAACTTGCCGGTATTCAACACCGTGCAGCATGCGGTACAGCAGACCGGCGCCGAGGCCAGCATGATCTACGTGCCGGCGCCGTTTGCCGCCGACGCCATCCTGGAAGCCGCCGATGCCGGTATCAAGGTAATCGTGTGTATCACCGAGGGCATCCCGGTCACCGACATGATCAAGGTCAAGGCCGCGATCCGCGGCAGGGATTGCGTGCTCATCGGACCGAATTGTCCCGGCATCATCACCCCCGGCGAGTGCAAGATCGGCATCATGCCGGGCCACATTCACCAGCGCGGCCGTGTCGGCATCGTGTCGCGCTCCGGTACCCTGACCTATGAAGCCGTGTTCCAGACCACCAATCTGCGTCTGGGACAATCCACCTGCGTCGGCATCGGCGGCGATCCGGTGCACGGCATGAGTTTCATTGACGTGATCGCGCGCTTTAACGCCGACCCGCAGACCGAAGGCATTCTCATGGTGGGCGAGATTGGCGGCTCCGACGAGGAAGCGGCGGCGGAATACATCCATAAGCATGTGCGCAAGCCGGTGGTCGCGTACATCGCGGGGGTGACTGCTCCGCCCGGCAAGCGCATGGGCCATGCCGGCGCCATCGTGTCGGGCGGCAAAGGCACCGCGCAGGCCAAGTTTGAAACGCTGGAAGCGGCAGGCGTCCGGACCGTGCATTCGCCGGCGGAACTGGGCAGCGCCATGGCGGCGCTGCTCAAGGGTAAGCATGCGAAGGCGTCGCGAAAATCCGCGAAACAATCCAGATCTGCGAATCACACCGGGAAATCCGGGCGCACGGCGGTAACCAGAAAAGCGGCGGCCAAGCGCCGGCGCGTGCGCCGTTGAGAAACGGTACGGCGATCCGTGTACGGTGAAATCCCCGCCACTGGCGGGGATTTTGCTTGTGAGAAAATAATCACATGAGCAACGCATTTCGCATCGTCATGGCCCAGCTGAACCTGCTGGTGGGCGACGTGCCCGGCAACCTGCAGAAAGTCATGCAGGCCGCAAATCGCAGCCGCGACGAAATGCACGCACAGCTTGTGGTGTATCCCGAACTCACGCTTACCGGCTATCCACCGGAAGACCTGCTGTTCCATTCCGCCCTGCGTCGCGAAGTGGAGCAGGGTGTCGAGCGTCTGCTGCGTGAAGTGCGCGGCATCGACATGCTGGTGGGTTATCCGCTGTACGAGGGCGGCCGCATATACAACGTGACGAGCGTCATCGCGGGCGGCGTGCTGCGCGCCACCTACCGCAAGCGCGAATTGCCGAATTACAGTGTGTTCGACGAAAAGCGCTATTTCACTCCCGGGGAGGCGCCCGCGCTGGTGGATTTCGGGGGCACCCCGCTGGGCCTCAACGTGTGCGAGGACATCTGGCACGCGGGACCGCCGGCAGAAGCAGTGCAAGCCGGCGCGCGCCTGCTGTTGATTCCCAACGCTTCGCCCTTCGAACTCGGCAAGCAGCGTCAGCGCGAGGAGGAACTGCGCCGGCGCGCACGCGCAGCCGGCGTGCCGCTGATGTACGTGAACCTGGTTGGCGGTCAGGACGAGCTGGTATTTGACGGCGGCTCGCTGGTGGTGAATCCGGACGGCTGTGTGGCCGTGCGCGCACCGAATTTCGAAGCAGGCCTGTATCCGGTGGATTTCGAGACCCACGCCGGCCAGGTGCAGGCCCTGGCGGGCAACGTGCACTCTGATGAGAGCGAGGAACAAAGCGTGTACCGCGCCATCGTGATGGGCGTGTGCGACTATGCCGCGAAAAACAGATTCACGGGTGCCATAGTCGGATTGTCGGGTGGCATTGATTCGGCATTGACGCTGGCGCTGGCGGTGGACGCCCTGGGCAAGGAAAACATCACCGCCGTGATGATGCCGTCACGCCATACCTCGAAACTCAGCGTGGATGAATCCGTGCACCAAGCCCAACTGCTGGGCGTGGAATATCACAGCATTTCCATCGAGTCCGCGTTCGCGGCATTCCTGCAGGCACTCAAACCGGTGATCGGCGGCAGGGCCGACGACGTGGCCGCGCAGAACCTGCAGGCGCGCTGCCGTGGTGTGTTGCTCATGGCGCTGTCCAACAAGACGGGCCGGCTGTTGCTCACCACCGGCAACAAGAGCGAGACCGCGGTGGGCTACGCCACGCTCTACGGCGACATGGCCGGCGGTTTCGCGCCGATCAAGGACGTGACCAAGACCTGGGTGTACCGCCTGGCGCGCTACCGCAATAGCCTGTCCGCGGCGATCCCCGATGCGGTGATCGAGCGTGTGCCGACGGCGGAACTCGCGCCCGGCCAAAAGGACAGCGACAATCTGCCGCCGTACGCTATTCTCGATCCGATTCTCGGCGCTTACGTGGAAGACGATAAAACCGTGGCGGAAATCGTGGCGCTCGGCTACGACGAGACTGTGGTCAAACGCGTGGTGAAGATGGTGCAGTCTGCCGAGTACAAGCGCCGCCAGTCGCCGCCCGGGGTGCGTGTGAGCCGCCGCGCCTTCGGCCGCGACCGGCGCTATCCCATCACTTCAGGCTATCACCGCTGAATACAGAGAGAACCGGATGCTGTGTACGCATGCCGGGTGCAAACCTCTAGAATCACTCGGCACACGATACTCAGCATCCGATATTCATGCCGGCGCGTGTGGTTTGTAGTTTGGATCGGCGCCCGGGAAACTCAATTGCAGGATTTTGCGCGCGCTATCCGCCAGATCCGTGAGGCCGAGGCGGTTATAGGCGGTGTACAGGATCTTCAAGGCGTCCTCGACCCGCGGACTCTCGGGATAGTTCCTGACAATCGTATCCGCGCGCTGCACCGCGGAGATCCAGGCGCCGCGGCGCATGTAGTAATCGGCCAACGCCCATTGGTAATCCGCCAGCCGGTCGCGCAGGTACAGCAGGCGCTGGCGTGCATCCGCGGCGTATTTGGTGTCGGGGAATTTCTGCAGCAGCAGCTGAAAGGCCTGGAAGGATTTCTGGGCATTGGACGGGTCACGCTGATAGATATCGTGGCGGAACAGGCGCATGAACGGACCCGGGGCCTCGTCGAAATACGCCACGCCTTTCATGTAATAGGCGTAATCCACATCGGCATGGCGCGGGTGCTCGCGGATGAAGCGGTCCGCGGCATCTTCTGCTGCGTCGTAATTCTTGTCCATGTAGTTGGCGTAGATCAGATCCATCTGCGCCTGGGTGCCGTAATCATTGAACGGGAAACGCGCTTCCATGGTCTGCAGGCGACTGATGGCAGTCTTGTAATTGCCGGCCGCGAGGTTGGCTTGTATGCTCTTGTACAAGGCCTCGGGTGCCAGGTACTGATCCTTGGATTGCTGGCTGGCGCAGGCCGCAAGCAGCAGCGCTGCGGCTAAACAGCTGAATAAACCCGGGCGAAACCGCATGTGGGAATCAATCCTGAGGCAGGCTGAAAGCGTGTGCTGGTCAGTATATCGTAACCACTGCAGTACTGCGTACCGATGAATCCCGGCGTGCGCCCGTCCGCCATCAAGGAGGCCCTGGTTCCCGCAAACTTGGCGGGACTGCGCCTGGATCAAGCACTCGCCCAGATGTTTCCCGAATATTCCCGCAGCCGCCTGACACAATGGATCAAGGACGGCCGCGTGCTGCTGGACGAACGCGTGCCGCGACCGCGCGATTCGGTGGTCGGCGGCCAGCGCCTGCGCCTGATGGTCGTGGAAGAGCCGCTCGTGGAACTCCAGCCACAGGCTTTGCCCCTGGAGATCGTGCACGCGGACGCCAGCCTGATCGTGGTCAACAAGCCGGCGGGCCTGGTGGTGCATCCGGGCGCCGGCAATCCCGCCGGCACGCTGCAGAACGCACTGCTGCATTACGCGCCGGAGCTGATCAACGTGCCGCGCTGCGGATTGGTGCATCGCCTCGACAAGGACACTTCGGGCCTGCTGGCGGTGGCACGTACGCTGGAAGCGCACACCAAACTGGTGGCGGCGCTCGCGGCCCGGGATTTCGAGCGCGAATATGAGGCCGTGGCCGTGGGCGTCATGACCGGAGGCGGCACCGTGGACGCGCCCATCGCGCGCCACCATGTGGATCGCAAGCGCATGAGCGTGCGCGAAGGCGGGCGCGCGGCCGTGACCCATTACCGCGTGATCCAGCGCTTCCGCGCGCATACGCACGTATCGGTGCGACTGGAAACCGGGCGCACACATCAGATCCGCGTGCACCTGGCGCATATCCATCATCCGCTGGTCGGCGATCCGGTGTACGGCCGGCGGCTCGCGATTCCCGCCGATGCCACCTTGTCCCTGCAGGAAGCATTGCGCAGCTTCAAACGCCAGGCGCTGCATGCACGCCGCCTCGGCCTTGCGCATCCGCAGAGCGGCGAATTGCTGCGCTGGGAAGCACCGTTGCCGGATGACATGCAGCAGTTGCTGCAGGCGCTGGATCTCGACTTGCGGCGTGAGCCCGGACATGGCCACTGACTGGATTGCACCCGACTGGCCCGCGCCCGCGAACGTGCGCGCGGTCAGCACCACACGCAGCGGCGGCGTGAGCCGCGGTGCGTATGCTTCCTTCAATCTTGGCACGCACGTTGGGGACGATCCGCGCGCCGTGGCCGAAAACCGGTTGCAGTTGCGAACCGAGCTGCGTTTGCCGCGTGAACCGTACTGGCTTGCGCAGGTGCACGGTGCACAGGTCACGACCATCGGACATTTTGATAATCCCCTCTCGCCCACGAATGTGGGGGACAGGGTTGGAGTGAGGGTGGGCAAAGCGGCGGAGGAGACCACTGCCGATGCTGCGATCACAAGATCCACCCGTGAGGTGTGCGCAATTATGACGGCTGACTGTCTGCCGGTGTTGTTGTGCGACCGCACCGGTAAAACTGTGGCCGCCGTACATTGCGGCTGGCGCGGCCTGGCTGCGGGCATTCTTGAAAACACGCTTGCGGCAATGCGCACACCGCCTACCGAGATCCTTGCCTGGCTCGGTCCGGCCATCGGACCCGAGGCGTATGAAGTCGGCGATGAAGTGCGCGCGGCATTGACCAAAGCCCATCCCGAAGCCGATCAGGCATTCGAGCCTCGGGCCGGCGGCAAATGGCTATGCGATCTTTGCCTGATCGCGAGCCAGCGGCTGCGGCGCGCTAGCGTGACCCATATTTATGGCGGCGGGTTCTGTACGTATTCGGAACGTGAACGCTTCTTTTCCTACCGCCGTGACGGAGAATGCGGTCGCATGGCAAGCCTAATTTGGCTGACTGCATAGTCCTCTCTTCCCTTGTGGAGAGAGGCTAGAGTAAGGTGCGAGGAAGTGCGGGATGAGGCGGTGCGAAGTGTTGAAAATTACACACCCACCCCCATCTCAAGCCTAATCCAAGCCTCTGTTCACAGGGGGTTTTTGTGCGCCTCGACAAGCTCACCAGCAAATTCCAGATGGCCTTGGCCGATGCCCAGTCGCTGGCCGTGGGCCGCGACCATGCCTATATCGAACCGCTGCACCTGATGCTGGCGCTGCTCGATCAGGAAGGTGGAAGCGCACGGCCCATCTTGGCCAAGGCCGGCGCAAATCTCAATCGCCTGCGCTCGCAGCTCGAAACCGCATTGGATCGCCTGCCCGAAGTGCACGGTGCCGAGGGCCAGGTGCAGGTGTCGGCCGATCTCAACCGGCTGCTCAACGTCACCGACAAGCTGGCGCAGAAGCGCAAGGACCAGTTCATTTCGAGCGAGCTGTTCCTGCTCGCAGCCCTGGACGACAAGGGTGCGCTCGGCGAAGCATTGCGTGACGCGGGCGCCATCAGGGCGGCGGTCGAGAAGGCCATCGAGGAACTGCGCGGCGGTCAGCAGGTCAATGACGCCGGCGCCGAAGACCAGCGCCAGGCACTCGAAAAATACACCATAGATCTCACCGCGCGCGCCGAGCAGGGCAAGCTCGACCCGGTCATCGGCCGCGACGACGAAATCCGCCGCACCATCCAGGTGCTGCAGCGGCGCACCAAGAACAATCCCGTGCTCATCGGTGAGCCGGGCGTCGGCAAGACCGCGATCGTGGAAGGTCTGGCGCAGCGCATCGTCAACGGCGAAGTACCCGAAGGCCTCAAGAACAAGCGCGTGTTGACTCTCGACATGGGTGCGCTGATCGCGGGCGCCAAGTTCCGCGGCGAGTTCGAAGAGCGCCTCAAGGCGGTACTCAAGGACATCGCCAAGGCCGAGGGTCAGATCATCCTGTTCATTGATGAGATTCACACTGTCGTGGGCGCCGGCAAGGCCGAGGGCTCCATGGACGCGGGCAACATGCTGAAGCCCGCTCTCGCGCGCGGCGACTTGCACTGCGTGGGCGCCACCACGCTCGATGAATACCGCCAGTACATCGAGAAGGACGCAGCTCTGGAACGGCGTTTCCAGAAGGTGCTGGTGGATCAACCGAGCGTCGAGGACACGATTGCGATTCTGCGCGGCCTGAAGGAGCGCTACGAAGTGCACCACGGCGTCGAGATCACCGATCCCGCGATTGTCGCGGCCGCGACGCTGTCCTACCGCTACATTACCGACCGGCAATTGCCGGACAAGGCCATTGACCTGATTGACGAGGCGGCCTCGCGCATTCGCATGGAAATTGATTCCAAGCCGGAGGCGATGGACAAACTCGACCGGCGGCTGATTCAGCTTAAGATCGAACGCGAGGCGCTCAAGAAGGAAAAGGATGAGGCTTCGAAGAAACGCCGCGCCACGCTGGAAGAGGAAATCCAGAAGCTGGAGCGTGAGTATTCGGACCTCGAAGAAATCTGGAAGGCTGAGAAAGCTGCGGTGCAGGGCGCCGCGCAGATCAAGGAATCGCTGGAGAAAGCACGCACCGATCTCGAGAGCGCGCGCCGCGCCGGCGATCTCGGACGTATGTCGGAGCTGCAGTACGGTCGCATCCCGGAGCTCGAAAAGAAGCTCGCGCAGGCGGGCACGAAGGAAAACCAGCCGACGCGGCTGCTGCGCAACAAGGTCACCGCCGAGGAAATCGCCGAGGTGGTGTCGCGCTGGACCGGCATTCCGGTGTCCAAGATGCTGGAAGGCGAGAAGGAAAAGCTGCTGCGCATGGAAGACGCGCTCAAGACGCGCGTGGTCGGGCAGGATGAGGCGGTGCGCGCGGTGTCGAACGCCATCCGCCGTTCGCGCGCCGGGCTGTCCGATCCCAACCGGCCGTCCGGTTCGTTCCTGTTCCTCGGGCCGACCGGCGTCGGCAAGACCGAACTTACCAAAGCGCTCGCCTGGTTCCTGTTCGACAGCGAAGAGGCCATGGTGCGCGTGGACATGAGCGAGTTCATGGAGAAGCACTCGGTGGCGCGGCTGATCGGCGCACCGCCGGGCTACGTGGGCTACGAGGAGGGCGGCTACCTCACCGAAGCGGTGCGCCGCCGGCCCTATTCGGTGATCCTGCTGGACGAGGTGGAAAAGGCGCACCCCGACGTGTTCAACGTGCTCCTGCAGGTGCTGGACGACGGGCGGTTGACCGACGGCCAGGGCCGAACCGTGAATTTCAAGAACACCGTGATCGTGATGACTTCAAATCTCGGGTCGCAGGTGATTCAGGAAATGAGTGGTGAGGAGAATTATCAGAAGATGAAAGATGCGGTCATGGAAATCGTGGTGCAGCATTTCCGGCCCGAGTTCCTGAACCGCATTGACGAGAGCGTGGTATTCCATTCGCTCGGCAAGGACCAGATTCGCGCCATCGCGCACATCCAGATCGCGCAGTTGCAGCAGCGCCTCGCGGAGCGCGACATCGGCCTGGACGTGAGCGACAAGGCGCTCGATCGGCTCGGCAACGCTGGTTACGATCCGGTATACGGCGCCCGGCCGCTGAAGCGCGCCATCCAGGTGTATCTGGAGAATCCGCTGGCGCAGAAGATTCTGTCCGGGGAATTCGGTGCCGGTGATGTCGTCAAGGTGGACGCACGAGATATCGGTCTCGAGCTCAGCAAAGCCAAATCGAATAAAGCCAAAGCCGCAAACGCTTGAAGAAGCTACCGCATTTAACGGTCATGGAGTAAAGTGTAAGAGTGCCAACAGCGAGTACACACGCAATGCAAACAAGCTATACCGCCGTCATCAAGCAAAATTGTCCGTGGTGGATCGGCTGGGTCGAGGAAGTGCCCGGCGTGAACTGCCAGGAAGCTAGTCGAGAGGAATTGCTGGAGTCGCTGCGCACTACACTCGCTGAAGCCACCGAAATGAACCGCGAAGAAGCACGCCGCGCCGCCGGCAAAGGTTATGAGGAACTTTCCATCCCGATATGAAACGTCGCGATCTTCTTCGGCACCTTTCCGCGCACGGATGCGCGCTGCTGAGAGAGGGCGCGAAACATTCCTGGTGGCAGAATTCCAGCCTCGGCCGGCGCAGTGCCGTGCCGCGTCATTCCGAGATTAACGAGTATCTTGCCCGTAAAATCTGCAGTGACCCGGGCGTTCCGGAACCGTAACTTACGGCGGTAGCCGCGCATCCCTGGGGTGCAGTGCTAACTTGGCGGATATGGCGCGGCGGCTGTATCAACGGCCTTTCCTACCCGAGTTTCCATGATGTCCGATGCGGTACTCTCGGTCAGCGATCTAAGCAAGCGCTACGGCGAGTCGCCAGCCGTGAGCGGTGTGAGCTTTACCGTCGAGCGCAATGAAATCGTCGGGCTGCTCGGTCCGAATGGCGCGGGCAAAACCACCACCATCAACATGATTCTCGGGGTGCTCGCTCCGAGCGCCGGTCGTATCCTCATAGATGGCGTGGACGTAGCGCGGCGGCGGCGCGAGGCGCTGGCGCGCACCAACTTCGCGGCGGTGTATGCACCGCTACCTGGTAATCTCACGGTTTATCAGAATCTGCGTATTTTCGGTCTGATTTATGCGGTCGCCGATTTGCGCCAACGCATCGAAGCACTGCTCGATCAGTTCCGCTTGCGCGAGCTGCGCAACGTGAAATGCGGCGTGCTGTCCTCCGGTGAACAAACGCGCGTGCAGCTCGCCAAGGCAATGCTCAACCGTCCCAACCTGCTGCTGCTCGACGAACCCACCGCATCACTGGATCCATCCACGGCGCAGGAAACCCGCGGATTCATTCGCGACTTCGTCCGCCGCGAAGCCAGCGGCGTGCTCTGGACTTCGCACAACATGTACGAGGTGGAAGAGGTCTGCGACCGGGTACTGTTCCTGTCGCATGGCCGGATTTTGCTCGAGGGCGATCCGCGCAGCCTGCCGCGGCAGCACGGCCGGCGCAGTCTCGAGGAATTGTTCATTGCCCTGGCGCGCGAACCGCTGGCGCCCAAGGTACCCGAGCATGCCTAGTTTCAAGCCTGTCGCCGCCATAGTGTTGCGCCAGTATTACCTGATGCGCGGCAGTGCTGCGCGCGTGGTACCGCTGTTCGCCTGGGTGACGGTGGACATCGTGCTCTGGGGGTTCATCACCCGTTACCTCAACGAAGTTTCCCATGCCGGGTTCAATTTCGTGCCGGCGCTGCTGGGCGCGGTGCTGCTCTGGGATTTTCTGACGCGCGTCATGCAAGGCGTCACCATGGCATTCTTCGAGGACGTATGGTCGCGCAATTTCCTCAACATCTTTGCCACGCCGCTGTCACTGGGCGAATATCTCACCGGCCTCGTGACCAGCAGCGTTGCCACCAGCGCCGTGGGACTGGTGGTCATGGTGTTGATGGCCACGCTGGCCTTCGGTCTGTCTTTTTTTGTCTATGGCCTGATGTTCGTGCCGTTCCTGCTGATTTTGTTCCTGTCCGGCATCGCACTGGGGATTCTCGGTTGCGCGCTGGTGCTGAGACTCGGCCCGGCGGCGGAATGGTTCGTATGGCCGATACCGGCTCTGATTTCGCCGTTCGCCGGCGTGTTCTATCCGCTCTCGGTGCTGCCCGCGTGGATGCACGCGATTTCCTGGCTGCTGCCGCCGTCTTACGTGTTCGAAGGCATGCGCGCGCTGGTGGCGCACAAGGAGTTTTCGCCGGGATTGCTGGCGCTCGGCGGCGGGCTTGCTGTGATCTACGTGCTGCTGGCCGGTTGGATATTCTCGCGCGTGTATCAGCGCGCAGTGCGTACCGGCCTGATTGCGCGTTACAGCGCGGAGACAGTCAACTGAAAATCATTTACGCAGTGATGTGCCGAGGAGTCGGTCATGACTTATGAACTGTATTACTGGCCGGGCATCCAGGGACGCGGCGAGTTCGTGCGCCTGGCGCTGGAGGAGGCCGGCGTGCCGTACGTGGATGTGGCGAAAGACAGCGGTGGCGAAGAAGCTGCTACAAAAAAGCTGCTCAATATTCTGGCCGATCGGGAACTTGCCCAACCGCCCTTCGCGCCGCCGGTGCTCAAAGCCGGCGAGCTGGTGATTGCGCAAACCACCAACATTCTGCTGTACTTGGGTGCGCGTCACGGCCTCGCACCGAATGACGAAGCGGGTCGGCTGTGGACCCACCAGTTACAGCTCACCATCACCGACTGGGTGGTGGAAGTGCATGACACCCATCATCCGCTCGGACCCACGGAATATTACGAGGATCAGAAA
The DNA here is from genome assembly GCA_035279405.1 of Gammaproteobacteria bacterium. Lineage (NCBI taxonomy): Bacteria > Pseudomonadati > Pseudomonadota > Gammaproteobacteria > Gammaproteobacteria bacterium. The sequence continues at coordinate 199,440 of DATEHU010000033.1, read as the reverse complement.
CCCGAAGCAGGCAGGCGTGGCAAGCTGTTTCTGCAACACCGCCTGCCGAAATTCCTTGGTTACTTCGAGAAAGTGTTGCAGCGCAATCCGGCGGGCAACGAATTCCTGGTGGGCGGGGCGCTCACCTATGCGGACTTGTCGCTGTTTCAGATGATCGCGGGTCTGCGCTACGCCTTTCCACATGCCATGCGCAAGCATGAATCTCAGTATCCGGCAGTGATGGTATTACACGAGCGTGTGTCACAGCGGTCGCGCATCGCCGCCTATCTGGCTTCGGACCGGCGCCTGCCATTTAACGAGGGCGGTCTGTTCCGCCACTATCCGGAGCTGGACAAATGATGCCCCGCTGCGGAGAGCGGGGCGCCAATGTATTTACATGCCTGCCCCGGCATGCGGCGCCATGATCTTGGCGAGCATGTCGGGGATGCCGGGGATGCGCATCAAGTGCGGATAACGCGGACCGCCGTGATAATCCACGCTATAGGTTTTGTACCAGCCGTTCTGTTCCACAATGAAAGTCGTGGGCGCAGTTTCATGCTCGGCTTGTTTTAACTCATAGGCGAGTGTTTCGGGGGTGTAGCTTTGACCGTCCACCGCCTGGAGCTTCATGCCCGGCGCCATGCCGGCCTGCCAGGCAGGTGAACCCTCGCGCACACCGTAGATGGTACCGTCCTTGCCGATCGTCAAGCCGTAAGTAAGCCACTGGTCATCGTTGTGGAATTGCTTGCTGGCGGCTTGCATGAAGGTGTTGGGCTTGTCGTTGTACACCAGCTTCCAGCCGGCGCGCGCCAGCTCGGCGGTGGGCGGCAGGTCCGCGATTTCGTATACGTGTTTCTGGAAGAAGGCGTGCCAGTCGTAGGGTACGACTTCGTTGAGCAGGTTCTCGATGTCCGCGCGCGTATACGTCTTGGTGATCGGCCCGGTGTCCGGCGGACCGGCGTACAGGTGCAGGAAGGTATCCAATGATTTTTCATCGCGGGTTTTTTCGCGGATGATGGTGTCCACGTCCAGCCACAGCAGCTCGCCTTCGGTGTAGAAATCGTCGGCGGTGCGGCGGATCTCGCGGTAGGCGCCGCGCGCCTGGTAGAGGTACGGCGCGGCCGTGGTGGTGTCAATCAGCGGCTCGGTCTTGCGGCCCGGTTCGTTGGCCATCTGGCTGTAAATCCACGCGAGGTATTCCGGATAGTCGGAAGGCTTGCGGATACCCATGCGGAAGGAAAGCAGGTCGCCAAGGTACTGATTCATGCCTTCGTACACCCACAGCAGCTCGGTGTGTTCGGGCATCTGGAAGTTCGGCTGCCAAAGGTCAAACGGCCGGCGGTACTTGCCGTTCCACGAATGCGAGAACTCGTGGGTGAGCAGGTCGCCCGACAGCAGTTGTTCGTCGGGGTTAGTCATGAAATCGTCCGGCGCGCGGTCGTCGCTGGATTGGTGATGCTCGATGCCCTGGAAACCGACGGCGTTGGAGAGCGCAAGCAGCGAGTGGTACACGTTCCAGTGGCGCGCGCCGTAAAGCGCCAGCGCTTCCGGTGCCATGCGCTTGTATTTCGCAATCAGCGAGTCTGGAATGTCCAAGTCCTGAGGTTTGTCGGCGAAGATATCGAGCATCTGATAGGCGTTGCCGCTGCGCCAGAGTTCGATGTGCTTGTAATAGATGCCGGCGTCGAGCGGCGAGTCCACCAGCATGTTGAGCGGCACCTCGCCGAAATCCACACGCTCGCCAACCTGATGCGGAGCGGGCAGGGCGGTGCCGTAGCTCCAGCCCTTGGGCAGGATGATGCTCGGTTTGAAAAAGACATCCTTTGCGTTGGTGTCGTTCTGATAAAAGAGCGCACGGTTCCAGTTGAGGATGAACAGGTTGGGTGTGGCCATCACGTCGCCCGGCGCGTTCATCAGCACCGTGAATTGCACAATGAGCTTCGATACGCCTGCCGGCACGTCCACATGAAAGGCGTACATGTCCACCTGGTCGCGACGCCAGGTGAGCGGCTGCCCGTTCGCCGATACCTTGAGCTGCGAGATGTCGTTGAGCGGACCGGTCGGGCCGTGTTCGCCCGGCACCCACTTGGGATATACGAAAGTGAACGGTCCGGGCCTGACCGGAATGGTCATGGTCGAGATCATCAGGCCGCGACCGGCGTCGCGCGCATCCAGCACCAGGGTTTCAGGGTTGTCCCGGGTGGCATAGGACACGGCATTGGCATTCGGCTCGGCCGCCAGTGCACTGAGGCATAGTGCGGTGAGACCCAGGCCCAATAGAGGCAGGCAGAGAAGTTTCATAAAGACCCCCGTTATGGAACGACGACATGCCCTGCCGCATGCGGCGGGGCAATCCACCCGGTTCGACCGCGGAACTCAGGCCGAGTTCACGCGCGAAGCCCGCAGGCTTTGCTGTTCCATGGCTTTTTTGTGCTCAGCGGCCAGTCAATGGCCAAGGATGGCGTTGGCGATCACATCGCTGATCACTTGGGTGGCCATGTTTACCAGCAGGATTCTGCCGTCCAGCATGAATATCTGATAACCCGCCGGCGGGCGAGGCAACTGCTGCACCAGTTCCGGTGGCAGCGGCTGCAACTGGGCCGCGATGCCCGGCGGCAGTGGCTTGCCGCGCGCCAGGTTTTTGGCGATGCCCGGCGGCAGCCCACCTTCACGGCTCTTCCAGCCATGGCCGTGACCATGTCCGTTACCGTGTTCTTCCTCGTCGCCTTGATCGTTGTCCCCCTGTGTCTGATGACCGGGATGATTCTGGAAATATTGCTGCATGATTGCAATTTCGGCGGCGGTAAACGCGGCTTGTGCGACCGCCTGCGCGGGGCTCGGTGCCTGATACTGCGCCGCCGGCGCATAGGAATATCCGCCCGCGGGATACCCGTCTCCGTAAGGACTGGTGACGCACGCGCCCAATGCGAGGCCGATGCCAGTCAGCAGGGTGATTGTGATCGTCGGTTTGTGCATGACGTTTCTCCCGAGTGTTGGAAGGAGGCCCGTGCTTTTTTGATGACACGCTGCCCACAGCCTTGGGGTTCCATAAGAGCCTATTCGCTATTACCACCGGCGAGCAGTTGTTCCACTGCGGCGGACACATTTTTGAGGGCTGTCGAGGAAGCCACGGCGATGAATACCGTGTCGTCGCCCGCCAAGGTCCCGGCTACGCCTTCAATCCGCCGCTGATCCAGCTTGACAGCCAGCGGCTGGGCAAAGCCCGGGCGCGTGCGGATCACCAGCATGTTTGGAGGAACCAGCTTCATTTCGAAGACCGGCATTTCCGCTGCCGGCCGCTCCACACGCTGATAACGACCGGCCAGTTTCTGGATGCTGAGTTTGCGCAGATGCCGCGACAGCGTCGGCTGTGTCACCTCGTGGCCGGCCTGACCGAGTAACGCGAGCAAGTCCGACTGATCGGTGATTTGCCGTTCATTGGTCAATTTCAGAATGGCTTCGTCGAGCGTCATGGATTCCTCACGGCAAAAATTCTCGCATATCTCTTGCATTTATTGGCATTTACTTGTATATATCCGCATTATATTCAATCTTACTCTTGTTTATTCATAGATGACTGCATATTCATCTGCGCTGCTGCCGACGTATGCGCCTTATCCCTTTCCGGTGGTGGGGGGAGAAGGCGAATACATCCTGGACGCGGCCGGCAACCGTTGGCTGGATTTCTACGGCGGCCACTGCGTGGCCAGCACCGGCCATTGCCATCCGGCGGTGGCGGCTGCAATTGCTGAGCAAGCGCACAAGCTGATTTTTTATTCCGCGGCGGCCCACCTGCCGGTGCGCGATGCGGCCGCGGCGGCGCTGATTGAATTCGCCGGCAATGGCATGGCCTCGGTGTTCTTCTGCAACTCCGGTGCCGAAGCCAACGAAAATGCGCTGAAGATTGCGCTCAAACTTACCGGTCGCAAAAAATTTGCGGCATTTCAGGGCGCCTTCCACGGCCGCTCTTTGCTCGCCCTGTCGGTTACCGATGCACCCAAGTTGCGCAAGGATTTTGAATCGTTGCTCGCGCCGGTGGACTTTCTGCCGTTCGGCGATGTCGTGGCGCTTGCCACCGCGGATTTTTCCGACAAGGCCGCGGTGATCGTCGAGCCCATCCAGTCCATGGCCGGGGTGAAAACCGCGGATGCCACATGGTTTGCCGCGCTGCGCGACAAGTGCACGCAGTCTGGTGCGCTGTTGATCCTCGATGAAGTGCAGACCGGCATCGGCCGGCTGGGCTCACCCTTCGCCGCGAATCTTTACGGCGTTGAACCCGACATCATCACTTGCGCCAAGGGCATGGCTTCGGGTGTACCCATGGGCGGCGTGCTGATGCGCTCCAACATCGCCGCGGCACTCGGGCCCGGCGACCTTGGGAGCACGTTCGGCGGTGGTCCGCTCGCCTGCGCGGCGCTGATTGCCACGCTTAAAGTAATCCGGGAAGAAAATCTCATGACACATGCGCGTGCGCTGGCGCAGCACATCCGCGCCAATATGCACGGCGTCGTGCGTGAAGTGCGTGGCGCAGGACTGCTGCTGGGACTCGAAGCCGGCGCTCAAGCCAAGGCCCTGAAGGCGCACCTTTTCGACAGGCGCATTTTGGTAGGAGGCTCAGACGATCCGGCGGTGCTGAGACTCATGCCACCGTTCAACGTGAGCACGCGCGCGGTGAAAATGTTGCTAGATGTCGTTGGCGAATTCGGCGCACGGGAAGCGGCGTGATGCGGCATTTCACCCGGCTCTCGGATCTCGGCGTGAGCGGCGTGGACGCAGTGCTCGGCGCAGCGCTCGCCTGGAAGAAACAGCCGCCGGGCCTTCACCTACGCGACAAGCTGCTCGGCATGGTGTTTTTCAATCCCTCGCTGCGCACGCGCGCCTCGTTCGAAGCCGCCATGCTGCGCGGCGGCGGTCACTCGATCGTGCTGGAAGTGGGCAGCGGCGTGTGGAAGTTGGAGGATCGCGCGGGCGCAATCATGGACAGTGACAAGCCCGAACACATCCGCGAAGCGATTCCCGTGCTCGGCCGCTACGTAGACGCGCTGGCGGTGCGCACCTTCGCTGCACTCGCAGACGATGACGCCGACGCCGCCGACCCGGTGATCAACGCCTTCCGCGAACTCGCGGGCGTACCGGTGGTGAGTATGGAATCCGCGCGCGAGCATCCCTGCCAGGGTTTGGCGGACCTGCTGACGATACGCGAACAATTTGGCAACACGCGTGGATTGCCGGTAACGCTCACTTGGGCGCCGCATATCAAGCCGCTGCCCAAGGCCGTACCGCATTCGTTCTTGCTCACCGCCGCGGCCGTGGGCTGCGAGGTACGCGTTGCACATCCGCCCGGATTCGATCTGCATCCCGCGGTACTGGCGGAGGCGGGCCGGCATGCAGCCGCGAGCGGCGGTGCGGTGACGGTGACACACGATCGGAACACTGCGCTTGCGGGCAGCCGCGTGGTCTATGCGAAAAGCTGGGGGCCGGCCACGCGTGAGGTGCCGGCGAACGCGGCGGTGGCACGCGTCGCGGCCCACAAGGATTGGCTGGTGACGGACAAGACACTGGCCGCGGCCGCGCAGGATGCAATTTTTCTGCACTGTCTGCCGGTGCGCCGCAATGTCGAAGTCGCCGACGCAGTGCTGGATGGTGCGCACAGCCGCGTCCTGGACCAGGCCGAAAACCGTTTTCACGTGCAGCGCGTGTTGCTGCATGAGCTGCTCAACCAGAAGAAGGAGGCCCGCCATGTCCATGTCGCCTGACAGTTACGCGTCGCTGCGCTCGGCCGCGCAATACGTGCGCGCGTTCCGCGGCAAGACTTTTGTGTTCAAGCTCGGCGGCGAGGTGCTGGAAGATGCCGCTGTGCGCCGCGCGGTGTGCGAGCAGTTGAATGTACTGTGGAGCTTTTCCATCAAACTGGTGATTGTGCACGGCGGCGGTGCCAGCCTCGATGCGCTGTGCGAGGCGCTGGCGCTGCCGGTGGAGAAGGTGGCCGGCCGGCGCGTGACCACGCGCCAGGTGCTGGACGCGGCCAAGATGGTGCTCGCGGGATCGGTGCACACTGATTTGCTGGCGGACCTGCGCGCCGCGGGACTGCCGGTCACCGGAGTGAGCGGTGTGGACGGCGGCCTGCTCAAGGCCCGCAAACGCGCACCCATGCAGATCAAGAACGATGCCGGACAGGCCGAGTTCGTGGACTTCGGTCTGGTGGGCGACATCGAGCAGGTGAATCCGGCGCTGCTCACGCATTTGCTGGACGGTGGCTATGTACCGGTGGTGACGCCGCTTTCCGCGAACGACAAGGGCGAAGTGTTCAACACCAATGCCGACACCGTGGCCGCGGAAATCGCGCTCGCGCTCAGAGCCGAGAAGCTGTTTTTCCTGCTCAAGGTTCCGGGCCTGCTGGAGGATCTGGCGCGACCGTCGAGTCTGGTTCCCTACACCACGCTCGCGGGTGCGGAGCTGCTGGAAAAGAACGGCAAGATCTCCGGCGGCATGCGGCCGAAGCTCGCGGCGGTGCGGCGCGCGCTTACCGGCGGGGTCACCAGTGCGCATCTGGTCAGCGGTGTCGTGGCGGACGCGGTGCTCACCGAGGTGTTCACCAACCAGGGCAGTGGCACCATGATCGTGGCCCAGGATACGGCCGCGAAAGTGCAGGCGGCGTGAACCACGGCGCGTCGCAACTCTGGGCCAAGGGGCTGCCGCTCGACGAGACGGTTCATCGCTTCACCGTGGGCGACGATCCGACACTGGATCAGCGGCTCCTGCCTTTCGATGCGCTCGGCAGCGCCGCGCATGCACGCATGCTGGCCCACACCGCACTGCTGATGCAGGACGATGCCGCGGCCCTGGTAACGCAGCTCGCCGCGATTGCCGCGCAGGCGCGCCGCGGGGAAGTTCGCATCCGGCCGGAACAGGAGGATTGCCACACGGCCATCGAGACGCTGCTCACGCAGGCGCTGGGCGATGCCGGCAAGCGACTGCATCTGGGCCGGTCGCGCAACGATCAGGTGGCGTTGGCGCTGCGCCTGTACATGCGTGATGCCCTGGTGAATATCGCGGCGCAGGTGATCGAGCTGGCAACCGCGTTCGTGAATTTCGCGCGTACGCATGCCGGCGAGGTCATGCCGGGATATACGCATCTGCGCCGCGCCATGCCGTCCACGTTTGGTCTGTGGGCGGCGGCGTTCGCGGCGGGTCTGGCTGAGGAGCTGCAGGCCATGCAGGCCGTGTACGTGCGGCTGGACCGGTGTCCATTGGGTGCAGCCGCCGGATTCGGCGTGCCCTTGCCGCTCGATCGCGAATACACCGCAAAGCTGCTGGGATTTTCCAGCGTGCAGGTCAGTCCCGTGGATGTGATGAATTCCCGCGGCCGCCACGAACTGGCACTGGTAAACGAGCTGGCCTCCGTCGGGCTGGTGATGGAAAAATTCCTGTGGGATGTGGTGCTGTATTCCATGCCGGAATTCGGCTTTGTGGATTTGCCGGACGCTTTCACCACCGGCTCGTCCATCATGCCGCAGAAGCGCAATCCGGACGTGGTGGAACTTGCGCGCGCACGCTGTCGCGAGCTGCGCGGCCACGCGGCCATGATTCAGGAATTGGCGACGGGGCTGCCCTCCAACTATCACCGTGACGTGCAGTTGCTGAAAAAGCCGCTGTTTGCGGCGCTCGACATCGCGCGTGACTGGCTTGATGTGCTGATTCGTCTGGTGCCCGCCTTGCAGGTTAATGCGGAGCGTGCGGCCGCCGCATGCGGCGATGAGTTGTATGCCACGCACGCGGCCTATCAGCACGTGCAGCACGGCGTTCCCTTCCGCGATGCTTACCAGCGGGTTGCGCGGCAACTGGCGGACGGCAGTTTCGATCCGGATCGCGCTGCGCTCACGGCCACACACCTGGGCGGTGCCGGCAATCCCGGGTTGAAGATGATCGAAGTGCAGGTGCAGGACGCGCAACAGTGGATTGAGCGCACGCGCAAGCACCTTGGACAATGTGAAGAAGCCATATGGTCAAAGGGGCAAGCATGAAAAAACACGTGGCACTGGCGTTTTCCGGCGGGCTGGACACTTCGTTCTGCGTCGTACACCTGCGCGAGCAGGGCTACGAAGTAAGCACCGTGACGGTGAACACCGGCGGTTTCAGGGCACAAGAGCTCGCGCGCATCGAAAGCCAGTCGCCGAAACTGGGCGCACAGCGGCACTACACGGTGGACGCGCGTGCAGAGCTCTTCGACCGCTATCTGCGCTATCTGATTTACGGCAACGTGTTGCGCGGGAATCTCTATCCCCTGAGCGTGTCGGCGGAGCGCGTGGCCCAGGCCGCGAAGGCGGTGGCGGTCGCCAAGCGAATCGGCGCCACGGCGCTCGCGCACGGTTCCACCGGTGCGGGCAACGACCAAGTGCGTTTCGACGTGGCCTTCCGCGCCTTGGCGCCCGAGCTCGAGTTGCTGACGCCCATTCGCACGCTGGGGCTGAGCCGCGCCGAGGAACGTGCGTTTCTCAGCCAGCATGGCCTCGAGTTTCCGGAAAAGACCGAGCACTATTCGGTGAACGAGGGCATGTGGGGCACGTCCGTGGGCGGTCGCGAGACGCTGAATTCCTGGAGCGCGCTGCCACAAAGCGCGTTTCCCGGCGGCGAAATTGACGCGGCCAAGCTGGCGCCGAAGTCGCTGACACTGAGTTTCAGACAGGGCGTGCCGGACAGCGTTGACGGCAACTCCCTGGACCCGGTGGCGCTGATCGCCGAACTGAACGCCGCCGGACGCGAGTACGGCATCGGGCGTGGCGTGCATCTGGGTGACACCATTCTCGGCATCAAGGGCCGCGTGGGCTTTGAGGCGCCGGCGGCGCATCTGTTGATCGGCGCGCACCGCGAGCTGGAAAAACTGGTGCTCAGCAGCAAGCAGCAGTTCTGGAAAGACACGCTCGGCAACCTGTATGGCCAGTTGCTGCACGAGGGGAATTTTTTTGATCCGCTGGCGCGCAATCTTGAAGCATTTCTGGAGTCCAGCCAGCAGCGCGTCAGCGGTGAGGTGAAGCTTACGCTGTACCCGCGCACCTGGTCGGTGGAAGGCGTGCGCTCGCCGCACTCGCTCATGGACGCGAAGGTTGCGAGCTACGGCGAGGCCAACAAGCTGTGGAGCGGCGCCGAAGCCGCCGGCTTCGCCAAACTTTACGGCGTGCAGCAAATCTTGGCCTTACATGCGGGTACAGCACATGAGTAAGAAGTGGGTGCCTCAAAAAATCAGGGATTTTGGCCTATGGCTAGGCAAAAATCGGCGAGGCACCGGAGTGTACACGTCAGTACATGAGGATGCCGAGCCGATTTTTAACAACGCCAGAGGGCATAAGAACGATTTTTGGAGGCGCCCATGAGAATCAACGCCGACAAGATTGCTTCAGTCACCCGCAATCTGAAACTGGACCGTACGCTCACGCTGACGCCGGAAGTGCGCGCGGAGCACGGCGCGGTGGTGGCCGGGCGCATCGTCAACGACAAATCCGCGTACAACACGCTTGAAGATGTGCACGGCCGCATGACGGTGGTGCACAGCGACGACCTCATCGTGGGCGCGCTCGGCCACCGCAACGCGCTGCACGGCTATGAGGGCGTGCTGCCGAAAAAAGTGGAAGCCGGGCAAGTGCTGCACGTGCTCAATCTCGGCGGCGTGATCGGCGAATGCGTGTCGCACAACCCGGAAGTGGGACCGCCGTTTCAGTTCGAGGTATTGGGCCAGGTGTTGGTGTATCCGGAATTCCAGTCGCGCGCGGGCCGGCCCGCCAACATTCGTCTGGGCGCGATCCAGCCGAATGGCGTACCACCGGATTGCAAGGTGGTGTACGTGGCCGGCACCTGCATGAACGCCGGCAAGACGGCGGCGGCCTGTGCCATCGTGCGGCGGCTGGTGCAGGCGGGCTATCGCGTGGGCGGCGCCAAGCTCACCGGCGTCGCGCTCATGCGCGACACCTTGAGCATGCGTGACTACGGCGCGGAAGTGACGCTGGATTTCACCGATGCAGGCATCGTGTGTACCGGCCCCGACACTGCGGCGCAGGTGGCGAAGACCATTTTCGCGGAACTCTCCGCGCAACGCTTCGATGTCATCGTGGCGGAAACCGGCGACGGCGTGATGGGCGATTACGGCGTGCAGGCGATCCTCGACGACGCCGATCTGCGCGCACTTGGCGCGGCCTTCGTGTTCTGCGCCAACGATCCGGTAGGCGTTGCCGGCGGCGTGGATTATCTGCAGATCGATTACGGCATCGGCGTGGACGTGGTTACCGGGCCCTGCACCGACAACAACGTGGGCGTGCGCTTCGTGGAGCGCGCTACCGGCCGGCCTGCCATCAACGCGCGCACGCATGCCAAGGCATTGGGCGATCATGTGCTGAAAGTGTTGGCGCAGCGCGGCGTCGGAAATCCCGCGTTTACGGCAAGTCAGCCCTCACCCCTGTCCCCTCTCCCGGTGGGAGAGGGGAGTTACGGTAATGTCGCAATCCAATCCGAAAGGTACTAAGAGCGTCTAACAAAATGTACGGTGGTCATCACCAGGCACAGGTTAAATCCCCCCTTATCCCCCCTTTGCAAAGGGGGCGCGCTTTGCGCGCGGGGGGATTTGTCAGGAATTGTCATTTTGTTAGGTGCCCTAAGCCCTTCTCCCCCCGGGAGAAGGGGAGGGGATGAGGGTACGATGGAAATCAAGCGCTGGACTTTTCAATAGTCGCAATGGGGAAAATCAGCGTCTATATTCTCGGCGGTTCCGGCTACGGCGGTGGCGAATTACTGCGCCTGCTGTCGCAGCACCCACACGTGCAAAGCATCCATGCCGTTTCGCGCAGGCACGCGGGCGAACCGTTCTGGAAAACGCACCCGAATCTTTACCGCGTAGTGGACGGCACGTTCGAGGCTGAACCGGATTGGGCGGCGTTCGCAAAAGCAGAATCGCCGGTGGTGTTTTCCGCCATGCCGCATTTCGAGCTGGCGCAGCAATTGCCGGCGCTGGAGAAGGCATGGTCAAAGCATGGCCTCGCCGACCGCTTGACGCTCATTGATCTTTCCGGCGATTTCCGGCTCGACAACGCGGCGGCTTTCGAGCGCGCCTACGGCAAGCCGCATCCTTGTCCGCAAGCGTTGGGAACTTTCGTGTACGGCCTGCCGGAGTGGCAGAAAGAAAAGATCAAGGGCGCCAAACGTATCGCCAGTCCCGGCTGTTTTGCCACCACGATTCAACTGGCGCTGCTGCCACTGGCTGGACTGAAAAACCTGGGCTTTATCGCGGTGAGTGCGATGACCGGTTCTTCCGGATTTGGCGCTACGCCCGGTGAAACCACCCACCACCCCACGCGCGCCAATGATTTCCGCGCCTACAAGGTGCTGAATCACCAGCACGAAGCGGAGATCACGCGCCTGCTGGATGCCGAAGGCTCAACCGGCTACAGCCTGGCCTTTGTGCCGCATTCCGCGCCACTAGTGCGCGGCATCTTCGCCAGCGTGCAACTGCGTCCGCCTGCTACGCTCGGGCTGAACGCGAAATCACTTAGCGATCGTTACGAGAAATTTTATCGTGACGCGCCATTCGTGCGGCTGGTGGAGGACACGCCGCGCGTCGCCTCTGTGGTCGGCAGCAACTTCTGCGATATTGCAGTGCATGAAAAGAACGGCAACGTGGTGATCATGGCGGCGCTGGATAATCTGGTCAAAGGCATGGCCGGGCAGGCGATTCAGAATATGAATCTGATATTTGACGATGATGAACCAGCGGGCCTATATTTCGCAGGGCCGTATCCTGTTTGACTTGGACTAGAATAGATCGTGTTTTGTCGAGTAGTCTTAAGGCTTGGAAATTTGCAACTTATTAAAAAATGGACAATTCAGATATGGCAGATAAAGAGAAAGAGATAGAATTTTATTCGGCGGCAGTTCATGCGTGGTTTGGCACTCGACAGGAGCACGACAGAAGCCTATTAATCCTATCAGCCGGTGGCATTGGTCTGTTGGTAACATTGCTTTCTACGGTTGCGATCCATTCGACTGCGATAGTCGTGCTGTACATTCTCGCTCTTGTATTTTTTCTTGTCTGCTTGGGTACGGTGCTATCGATATTTAAGGCAAATGCCACTTATTTGGAGGCAATCGTTAATAACCCGGATAAAAAAGCAGAAGATAAGTGCCTCGGTGTACTTGATATGATCGCGATCGGAAGTTTCTCGGTCGCGGCTGCGCTCTCTTCAGTCATTGGTATTGTTACAGTGTTGCAACGCTTCAATTGATGGAGGTACTTGTGTCGCACAAACAAGACAAGATCATTGTGCAGAACGGAGACAGGAGCTTTAAGGGAGCTTCAAATTTGAATGTGGCTCAATCTGAAATAAAGAAGAGTTTTAATGGTGCTGCAAATTTAAAGCCAGCGCCTATTCAAACTCAGAAACCAACGTCGCAACCAGCATCACCTCCATCACAGAAAGTTGATACCGGCAAAAATAAGTAGCATCGATAAAGATGTTTACAGAAGGCAAGCCAAAACTGGTCCATCAAATGATGAAGAAAGGGGTAGTGATATGGTAGTAAGTCAGCGTAGTAAAGCTTCCGGATGATGGGTGGCAACGCGTAGCAAGGCATAAGCTGGACCGGTTGGTTTGCGCCGGCCCTGTTCCCAATCCTGCAGGGTACGCAAGCTAACGCCTAGCAGAGCGGCGAAACCGGATTGCGATAGATTCATGCGTTCACGAATGGCGCGCACATCGTCCGGTAACTTGACGGTATAGCGCTTAGCTTTACCGGCTTTGATGGCGCGGATGCCATCGAGAATTTCCTGCCCAATATCGCGGTTTTTGTTCATGGCGACAGTTTATGCCCGTGGGAGAGTGGTTTCAAAAATACCGTTCGCCCTGAGCTCTTCGTCAAGCTCAGGACAGGCGTAGCGCCGCAGGCGCGAAGTCGAAGGGTCTCGATTTCAGAGAAAGTTGTGTTTCGACTCCGCTTCGCTACGCTCAACACGAACGGTTATTTGAGTATCTATATCCGGGCGAGGATGGCATCCATCCACCGCGTTGGCAGGACGCAGCGCAGGAAGGCGAGAACGTAAGCGGGAATGGTGACGTAATAACGCGCTTTGGGATGGGCGCTTTCCAGCGCATGGGCAATGCGCTTGGCTACTGTCTCGGCTGGTACTGTGAACGGCGTTTTATCTTTCTTTGGGCCGGTCTCAGCCTTGAGGCGCACGTAGCTTTCCCGGTGCGGACTTGAAATCGTGTCCACGTATTCGTCGAAGTTGGCGAGGGCGTTGTCGCGGAAGCGGCTTTTCACCGGTCCGGGGCAGATCAGGCTGACTTTGATGTTCGTGCCGCGCAGTTCCAGGCGCAGGGTATCGGTGATGCCTTCGAGCGCAAACTTGCTGGCGTTGTAGGCGCCGCGCCAGGGAACAGCCACCCGGCCGAGTATCGAACTTATCATGACGACGCGCCCGTAACCTTGCCGGCGCATGAGGCGCAGAACGGCATTTGTGAGTTCGAGGGTGCCGAAGAAATTGTTGTCGAACTGCCGTTGAAGGATTTCGCGGGAGAGATCTTCGACTGCACCGGGAATGGCGAGGCCGGCGTTGTTCACCAATGCGTCAAGTTTCCCGCCCGCGAGCGTGAGCGTTTCATCCAGCGCCGAGGCGATGGATTCCGGATCGGCCACATTGAGACGCACGGCCTGAAAACCCGATTCCTTCAATCGCACCACGTCCTTGTCCTGCCTGGCGCTGGCGATGACCTGCCAGCCGCGGTTTTTCAAAACGTGCGCAGTCGCGAGGCCGATGCCACTGGAACAGCCGGTGATGAGAACCGCACCCTGGTTTTGCATCCAGCCATTGTAGGGTGCCTTGCAGCGATGGTGGAAAGTACGGGGCAACCTTGGGCAAATTGGATGCACTAAGCGTGATAGTGAGAAGGCTGTAAAAACTGCGCCGCCCCATACCCGGCCAGGTCATTAGAGCCTATCTCAAAATTCCGAACCGTTCGTGTTGAGCGTAGCTCCGCGAAGTCGAAACATGCAAAATCAGGCATTTGACACCCTTCGACTCCGCGCCTGCGGCGCTACGCCTGTCCTGAGCTTGACGAAGGGCTCAGGGCGAACGGCATTTTGAGACGGAGTATCGTGCAGAAGACAAAACTTCCCGGTCCGGCCCTGCAATCTCCGATCAGGACCGGGCCGGGTTGCACGTGCAATCAGCTTCCGTGGCGCTCCAAGCGCGGCTCCGGTGTGGCCTCCTGCTCGAGAACTTTGCGGACGCCGGGGTCGGCTTCCATGTGCTTGAAGAAGCGCTCCACGTTGTTCAAGCCGGAGAGATCGATCTTCTGGCCCTTGGCCCAGCGGATCATCACGAACAGGTAAGGGTCGGCAATCGAGCGGGTGCCCGCAATCCAGTCACGCCCCTCAAGCTGCTTGTCAACGATCTCGAAATGCCGGCGCAGCCGGGCGCGGGCATCGTCCTTGGACTTTTCTATCATGTTCTTGTCGTGCAGGTAACCCGTCGCGCCGAACAGCGGCTTGTAGGCCGGGTGCACGTCGGAATTGACGAACCCCAGCCAATGATTCACTTCGGCGCGGCCCTTGGAAGTGCCGTCACCGCCGAGCTTGGCCTCGGGGTTGCAATCCGCGAGGTAATTCAGGATGGCTGAATTCTGGGTGAGCACCCAGCCGTTTTCTTCGATGACCGGCACCGCGCCCATGGGATTGGCCTTGAGCAGTTCCGGTGATTTGTCGGGATGAATCTTGACCTGATGTATTTCGTAGGGCTTGCCGATCCATTCGAGCGCGATATGCGTAGCCAGCGAGCAGGCGCCGGGAGAGTAGTACAGTTTCATGATGAGACCTCCTTCGGAAAAAGGCCGCGTCCGATGCTGATCGGACGATCCGTGCATGGAGGGACCGGAGGCAGTCAGGAAACGCGGCGGCTTACATTGGACAGCCGTACGTTACGCTGGTTCCGGATGCTGCGGCCTTGATGTGGATCAAGCGCTGCGGGCGCCCAGTGTGTGGGCGCTTGCAGACGGTTTGGGAGTGCTTAACCCGCGTTACGAATCAACTGAGCGCAAATGCCGGTGATGCGGGTGCGACGGCGTGTTTTTCGCGTTCCTCGGCTTCGCGCTGCTGTAGCGTCCATAACTGCGCGTACAGGCCACCGATGCGCAACAGCTCCCGGTGTGTACCGCGCTCGGCGATGCGGCCCTGATCCAGCACCACGATGTCATCGGCATCCACGATGGTGGACAGCCGGTGCGCGATCACCAGACTGGTGCGATGCTCAGCGAGTTCCCTGAGCGAACTCAAGATCGCCTGCTCGGCGTTGGAGTCCAGGCTCGAAGTGGCCTCGTCGAACACCAGGATGGGTGGATTCTTCAGAATCGCGCGGGCGATGGCCACGCGCTGCTTCTCGCCCCCCGAGAGTTTCAGTCCGCGCTCGCCGACCAACGTGTCGTAGCCCTTGGGCAAAGATTCGATGAATTCCTTGAGATTCGCCATGCCCGCGGCGCGTTCGATGTCGGCGCGCGCGGCTCCGGGCCGGCCGTAGGCGATGTTGTAGTAAATTGTGTCGTTGAACAACACCGTGTCCTGCGGCACGATGCCGAGCTGGCGGCGCAGACTGTCGCGCGTCACCCCGCGGATGTCCTGGCCGTCAATCAGGATGCGGCCGCGGTTCGCGTCATAAAAACGGAACATCAGGCGCGCGAGCGTGGATTTGCCGGCGCCGCTCGGCCCGACCACTGCGACTTTTTTGCCGGCGGGGACGCTGAAGCTCACGCCGTGCAGGATTTCGCGGTCCGGCCCGTAACCGAAGCGCAGGTCTTCGAAGTGTATTTCGCCGCAGCGCACCTGGAGCGCCGCAGCTCCGGGTGCGTCCGCAATCTGGGTATGGCGGTCGAGCAGCGTGAACATGCGTTCCATGTCCACCAGCGAGCGTTTCATCTCGCGGTACACGAAGCCCAGGAAATTCAGCGGCATGAACAACTGCACCATGTAGGCGTTGACCATGACGAAATCGCCGAGCGTCATCTTGCCGTGCACCACCTCGTAACCCGCGAGCAGCATCATGGCGGTAACGCCCAGGGCGATGATCAGCGCCTGGCCGCTGTTGAGCGAGGAGAGCGAGTACTGGGTCTTGAGCGCTTCCTTTTCCCACGTCGCCATTTCGTTGTCGTAACGTCCGGCTTCATATTCCTCGTTGGTGAAGTATTTGACGGTCTCGTAATTCAGCAGGCTGTCCACCGCGCGCGTGTTGGCCCTGGAGTCCTGCTCGTTCATGCGCCGCACGTGCTGCATGCGCCATTCCGTCACCGCGATGGAAAACGCGATATACACCGCCACCGACGCCACGATGATGAGCGCGAACCAGGCGGTGAAGTTCCACAGGAAGATTCCCAGCACCAACGCGATTTCCAGCAGCGTCGGCAGGATGTTGAACAGCATGAAGGAGAGCACGAAGTTGATGCCGCGCGTGCCGCGCTCAATGTCGCGCGACAGCCCGCCGGTCTGGCGTTCCAGGTGGAACGCCAGGTCCAGATCGTGCAGGTGGCGGAACACGCGCAACGCGATGCGCCGCACCGCGCGCAGCGAGGCAAACTCGAATACCAGGTCGCGCAGTTCGCCGAACAGGGTGCTGGCGAAGCGCAGCGCGCCGTAGCCGATGAGCAGGGCAAGCGGTAGCACCAGCGCCGTGTGGTGCACCGGATTCAGGTCGTCCACCAGGTGCTTCAGGACCACGGGAATCAGCACCGTGACGATTTTGGCAATCACCAGGAAGGCCAGCGCCAGCATGGCGCGGCCGCGGAATTCCCAGATGAACGGCAGCAGTGCGCGCAGGGTGTGATGGTGCTTCGGGGCCGAGGTCATGCGAGTGCCGGGAACCGTGAGAGGTGCAGTTATAATGACACGCGCTTGCGGCCCGCGGATTAGGGCTTGAGTCCGTGTGCGCAAGCCCCATACATGGGGCAGCCCCCTGGGGATTTCAACGGGTTTGCCATGCCTATATATGAGTACCAGTGCCGCGCCTGCGGCCACCATCTGGAAGCGCTGCAGAAGATCAGCGAGCCGGCGCTCACGCAGTGTCCGAACTGCGACAAGCCGGCCTTGCGCAAACTTGTGTCGGCGGCCGGGTTCCGTCTCAAGGGCAAGGGCTGGTACGAGACTGATTTCAAGTCCGCTCACCGGCACAACGTGCTGGACGGCGGTGATAAACCGGCCGCCGACAAGGCCGAGAAAAAGCCCGCGGAAATCGCGGCAGCCAAAACCGACAAAACCAAGGCAGACAAGCCGAAGAGCGACAAGAAGCCGGCGACCAGGAAAACGGCCTCGTCCGCGTCATCCTGAAGCATAGTCATGGCCGACGATCCAGTCACCAAGCGTCCGCACAAAAGCATCATCCGCCGCTACCTGATTGCGGGCTTGCTGGCGTGGGTGCCTTTGGGCGTCACCATTTTCATCATCAAGTTCTTTGCCGGTTATCTTTCGGGACTGGTGGGCCTGTTGCCGGTCGCCTGGCAGCCCGATCACCTGATCGGATTTCATATCCCCGGTTTGAGCGCCATCATCGGCATCATCGTCATCGTGATCGTGCTGTTCATCACGGGCCTGTTGGCCAGCAACTTCTTCGGCCGCTTCCTGCTTGGCTTGGGCGTTGACCTGCTGGAGCACATCCCGCTGGTGCGCTCCATCTACAGCACCGTCAAGCAGATCTCTGACACCATGTTTTCCAAAAAGGGCAAGGCGTTCCGCAAGGTGGTGCTGATCCGTTATCCGCACAAGGACAGCTGGAGCCTGGCGTTTCTGACCAGCGACAGTCTTGGCGAAGTCGGGATCAAGGCGCCCAGTCCGTTGATCAGCGTATTTATTCCCACCACGCCCAATCCCACCTCCGGCTTCCTGATCCTGGTGCCGCCCGAGGACGTGATCGAACTGGAGATGACCGTGGACGAGGCTTTCAAGATGATCGTCTCGCTGGGCGTGATCGTGCCGCCGTATCCGCGCATCGCGGCGGCGAAAGCCGACGCGGCTATTGCCAGGGATAAATCCTCTGCCTAAACTGCCGGCCCTTTGATCGGCATCCTTCGACTCTTTTTCAGGAACATTCATGCGTACCCATTATTGCGGCCAGGTCAACGAATCGCTGCTTGACCGGGAAATCCAAGTGGCCGGCTGGGTGCACCGCCGCCGCGACCACGGTGGCGTCATCTTCGTGGACCTGCGCGACCGCGAGGGACTGGTGCAGGTGGTGTTCGATCCGGATCGCGCCGCGATGTTTGCCGACGCCGAGCACCTGCGCAGCGAGTTCGTGGTGAGCGTGAAGGGCAAGGTCCGCCATCGCCCCAAGGGCACGGAGAACTCCAACCTGCCCAGCGGCAAGGTGGAAGTGCTGGCACTCGGCATGGAAATCCTCAACCGCGCGGAAACCCCGCCGTTCATGCTGGATGAGGAAGACGTCAATGAAGAACGGCGGCTCAAATACCGTTACGTGGATCTGCGCCGTCCGGTCATGCAGCAGCGCCTCAAGATGCGCGCTGCAATCGCGCGCACCTTGCGCGTTTACCTTGACGCGCACGGCTTCATCGAATTCGAAACGCCGATGCTGACGCGCGCCACACCCGAAGGCGCGCGAGATTATCTGGTGCCGAGCCGCACCCATCCCGGAAAATTCTTCGCCCTGCCGCAGTCGCCGCAGCTTTTCAAGCAACTGCTGATGATGTCGGGCATGGACCGTTATTACCAGATCGTGCGCTGCTTCCGAGACGAGGATCTGCGTGCCGACCGCCAGCCGGAGTTCACCCAGCTCGACATCGAGACCTCGTTCCTCGACGAGCAGGGCATCACTCATATCATGGAAGGACTGATCCGCGACCTGTTCAAGCGCGTGCTGAACGTGGAGCTGCCGGATCCTTTCCCGCGCCTCACTTATGCGGAAGCCATGCGCCGCTACGGTTCCGACAAGCCGGACCTGCGCATTCCGCTGGAGCTGGTGGACGTGGCCGATCTGGTCAAGGACTGCGAGTTCAAGGTGTTCGCCGGCCCGGCGAAAAACCCGGACGGCCGTGTGGCTGCCCTGCGCCTGCCGGACGGCGGCGCGCTCGCGCGCAGCGAGATTGATGAGTGCACCGCGTTCGTGGCGCGCTACGGCGCCAAGGGGCTTGCCTATATAAAGGTAAACGATGTCGCCAAGGGCCGTGAGGGCTTGCAGTCGCCCATTGTCAAATTCCTTTCCGATGATGCGTTGGCGGGCATCCTGAAGCGCACCGGCGCCGGAAACAACGACGTGATTTTCTTCGGTGCCGACAAGGCCAAGGTGGTCAACGACGCGCTCGGTGCGCTGCGGTTGAAGCTCGGTCAGGAACGCGGTCTCGCGGAAAATGCCTGGCGGCCGTTGTGGGTGACGGATTTCCCGATGTTCGAGTACAACGCAGAAGCCAAGCGCTGGGTGGCGATGCACCACCCCTTCACCGCGCCGCGCGTGGACAGCATCGAAAAACTCAAGAGCGATCCGGCGCACGCCGTGGCGCGCGCCTACGACATGGTACTGAACGGTTCGGAGATCGGCGGCGGCTCGGTGCGCATTCACCGCAACGAGATGCAGTCGGCGGTGTTCGGCCTGCTCAACATCGGGCCGGAAGAAGCGCAGGAAAAATTCGGCTTCCTGCTTGAAGCGCTGAAATACGGTGCGCCGCCCCACGGCGGCATCGCCTTCGGCCTGGATCGCATCGCCATGCTCATGTCGGGTGCACCCAACATCCGCGAGGTCATTGCTTTCCCGAAGACCCAGACCGCCTACGATCCGCTTACCGATGCGCCCGGCAGTGTCGGCGAAGCGCAGCTCAAGGAATTGCACATCCGCCTGCGCTTGCCGACGACCGCCAAAGATGGCGGCGGTGAGGAGTGAGGAGTGAGGAGTGAGGAGACAGATGCTTGCCAGCATGTTCACTCCCTCTCCCTCCGATGGGAGAGGGTGGGGGTGAGGGTGAAATTATTTAAGACGACGATATAGAAATGCCACCCTACATCTACTTTCGCATTCTGAGAAATGGATAATTATTCCGAATTCCCAAAGCATTCAGGGCTTTCTTTTTTGAACACCTCTCCCCTCACGCCTCACCCCTCACTCTCTTACAAACGTCCTGAATCCGTGCTGGTGGTGATCTACACCCGCCACGGAGAAGTGCTGCGCCTGCGGCGGCGCATTCCGCCGGATTACTGGCAATCGGTCACCGGCAGCCTGCTGGATAACGAAACTCCGCTGCAGGCCGCGCTGCGCGAAGTGCGCGAAGAAACCGGCTTTCTGGCCGACCACGGCCTGACCGACAGCGGCGTGGTCAACCGCTACCCCATCCACAGGGCTTGGCTGGCGAAATTCGCCGCCGGCACCAAGGAAAACGTGGAGCACGTGTTTTCCTGGTCATTGCCGGCGATCGACGCCGTGCGCCTTGATCCCCATGAGCACCTGGAATATCGCTGGCTGCCGCGCGACGAGGCGCTCGAACTCGCGAGTTCCAGCACCGATCGCGACGCCATACTGAAACTAGTGCCTAAAGAAGTGAGGGGTGAGGGGTGAGGAGTGAGGGGTGAAGAATGAAGAATTGTGGGAGCGGTCGTCCCGACCGCGATTCTGCCCCTCCTTTGTAAAAGGAGGGCGAGCCGCAAAGTGGCGAGCAGGCTGCCATGGATGGCAGCCTTGGACTTTCAGGCGACGCAGGAATGCGCAGCCTGAAAGGGGGAGGATTTTTCGACTTCGAAAATCCCCCTCAATCCCCCTTTACAAAGGGGGACATTTGCAGCGAGAGACTGTAGGGTGCACTCGCACCAGCATTTTCTGTGGGAGCGGCTTCAGCCGCGATATTCCTGTAACCACATCGCGACCGGGACGGTCGCTCCCACGGGTAGGAGTAAAATATCCCGCCACCCGCGGACCGCATTCCGCCGAAGGTGAAGCAATGGCCACACCGGCCTTGGCAATTGATCTCTACACTTCGCTGGAGGATGAAGCCTGCGACGCGCGCATTCGTGCCGCCAAGGCACGCCTCAAGGGCCGTGCCGTTGTCCTCGGCCACCACTACCAGCGCGAAGAGGTCTATCGCCACGCGGATCTCACCGGCGACTCGCTCAAGCTCGCGCGTCTCGCCTCACAGGTGGATGCACCGTACATCGTGTTCTGCGGCGTGCACTTCATGGCGGAAGTCGCGGACATTCTCTCGCGCCCGGATCAGTCCGTGATCCTGCCGGACCTCGCGGCCGGCTGCTCAATGGCCGACATGGCCAATCTCGCCAAAGTGGAAACCGCGTGGCGCGAACTCGCCGAAGTTTGCGATCCGGACGCGGCTGTCACACCCATCACCTACGTCAATTCCGCGGCTGATCTCAAAGCTTTTTGCGGCCGCCATGGCGGCAGCGTCTGCACCAGCACCAATGCCAAGGGCATTCTCGAATGGGCGTTCAAACAACGCGAAAAAGTGCTGTTCTTCCCCGACCAGCACCTCGGCCGCTGGAGCGGCCACAAGCTGGGCGTGCCGCTCGAAGATATGGCGGTATGGGATTTTGAAAAACCGATGGGCGGGCTCACACAAGAGCAGATCAAGAAGGCAAAAATTCTGCTGTGGAACGGTCATTGCTCCGTGCATCAGATGTTCCGCCCGGAGCACATAGACAAGTTCAAGCAGAAATACCCGGACGCGAAGGTCATCTGTCATCCCGAGTGCGCCTTCGAGGTGTGCCTGAAGGCGGATTACGTCGGCTCCACCGAATTCATCCAGACCACGATCCGCGCCGCCCAACCCGGCACGCGCTGGCTGGTAGGCACCGAGCTGAATCTCGTCAATCGCCTGCACGAAGAAGTCAAGCACAAGGGTATCAACGTGCACTTCATGTCGCCCATGGTGTGTATGTGTTCCACCATGTTCCGCATTGATCCGCAGCATTTCGCCTGGACGTTGGAGAATCTCGCCGAAGGCAATGTGGTAAATCGGATCAAGGTGCCGGAGCCGGATGTTTCCCAGGCGCGCACTGCGCTGGAGCGGATGCTGAGCGTGAAGGTTGCGTAGGTTGGGCTGAGGTCAGAGAACCAATATGATTGATTTGTAAATTGCTGGGTTTCGATTTTTAATCTCAACCCAACCTATATTCTCGGGCAGTAAGAGAGGGAATCTTATGAAATACAAGTGCCCACTTTGCGGGAGCCCTCTCACGGAAAGTCATTTTCATAAAGTCATAAAGATTCAGGAGAAAAAGGAGAAGATACAGGAGGGAGAACTCGGGAAACTGAAGAAACAAGCCGCAGCGGCTCAAGCGGCGGCGGCTGCTGCGAAGCGAAAGGAACGTGAGATCCGAGCCGAATCAAAACAAAAAATATATGCCGCGACAAAAGAGGCGGCCGCCAAGGAACGCAAAAAAACCGCAATCCGAGATAAGCGGATGGCAGCGCGAATCAAAAAATTAGAAGAAGAAAGGAAAATGCTTAAAAGCGGCACATCTCCTCAAGAGATCGGCCTTGCTGACGAACAGGTTCTCGTTAGGCGGCTTCGGGAAGAATTTCCAGGCGATAAAGTCGAGCGTACAGAAGGAGGGAGGGGCGGCGATGTTCTTCACCAAGTAATTTTCGGTAACGAAGCGGCTGGTCGCGTCATTTACGAATGCAAGCATACCGATAGAATTACTACCGACCATATCACGCAAACGGCTTTGGCTAAGAAGACACGAAACGCAGATTATGGAATACTTGTGACGACGGGGACGAGGAAAAAATTCGCCGGTCTTGATCAGGATTCTGGAATATTTATCGTATCTCAGTCCGGTGTTCTCACGCTTGCTAGTATCTGTCGAGATAGCCTTGTCGAGATGGCGAAACAGCGACTTGATGCGGCGGCAAAAGAAGCAGCAGCAAAGCGGCTTATGGGTTATGTGACTAGTCCCGTATGTAAAACTCCTTTGGAAGAAGCTATTTTACACACTGAGCATGCTCACAAGAATTTATTAAAGGAAATGGAACAGCACAAAAAAGTGTGGGAGGAGCGTCACGAGATATATCAGACTATTCACTACGACATATCACATGTTCGGAATAATATTGCTCGTGTACTTAGCGGCCATGATCCGCTCAGTCTTGAGAAACCGAAATTTGAGCCATTAGCCCTTCCGAAGCCGGGCTAATCTGATCGTGAGCAATGGTGCAGTATTTTTAGAGAAGTGTGTGTTGAGTTATTTGAAACCCCATTCGCCAGAGTGGTTCGCGGCTCTAAGACGCGTTAATCCTACGCAAGCAGAGCACACGCAACAGATCATATCTCTCGCTGGTCGCGATGATATCTGTTCAATATGTGGAGATGATCCAGCGACAGATTATAAATTGGCGGGTGATCAAGTTGCTCCGGATGCTATATCCACTCTGAGGTTGTGCGGCGAGTGCTTGGAAATACGACGCAGATTGTATGGTGAAGATTTTGTACCGTTTACGAATTGAGCGCGCCGGTTGAGCTGAGCCCTTCGACTATGCTCAGGACAGGCGTAGCGACCACCAACATACCCAGATTTATAATTTGTTGGGCTTAGGCCCATGGCCTCAGCCCAACCTACACATGGTGCGTCTTAATAACGAACGTGAGGTGATGTGATGAACCGTATGATGAAAATAATGATGGTTTTGTGTGTCTCGCTGCTGATGTGCGCGCCGGGTTTGGCGGCGGCGGATCAGTCGCCGGAAAATCAGGCAACCGTCGCACTGCACCAGCTCATTACAACTTCCTGGCAACGTGAGATGCGCGAGCATCCGCTGGAAGCTTCGGCGGACGGGTTTCACGAATACGACGGCAACTGGCCGGACGTGAGCCTTGCGGCCATCGCACGCGAACATGAAGAAGACATCCAGACGCTGAAAGATCTGGCGGCGATTGACCGCAGCCAGTTGTCCGGCGAGGACCAGGTGAGCTATGACCTGTTCAAGTACCGCTACGACATGTCGGTGGACGGTTATCAGTTCAAGGGATATTTGATGCCCATGAACCAGTTGGGCGGCATCCAGACCTTGAGCACACTCACGCATACATTGCGCTTCGAGAACCTCGAGGATTATCAGAACTACGTGAAACGTCTGCAAACGCTCGACGTTTTCATGGACCAGACTATTGATCTGCTCAAGGCCGGCGTACAAGCAGGCATGACGAAACCACAGGTGGTGATGCAGCGCATTCCGCACCAGATCGCCGCCAACGTCGTGTCCCAGCCGGAAGACAGCCAGTTCTACGCGCCTTTCAAGAACATGCCGAACACCATTCCCGCGGCCGAGCAGACGCAGTTGCGCGCCCAAGCCAAGGCTGCGATTGCCAACGTGGTGGTGCCGGCGTATCGCAAGTTGCAGAACTATTACGACAACGATTACCTGCCTCATTGCCGCAAGACCATTGCCGCTGAGGCGCTGCCGAACGGCAAGGCGTATTACGCCTTCGAAGTGCGCCAATACACCACCACCGACATGACGCCGGAGCAAATCCACCAACTGGGCCTGCAGAAGGTCGCGCAGATTCACGCGCAGATGGAACAGATTTTCAAGCAAGTCGGTTTCAAGGGCAGTTACCAGGATTTCCTGCATTATCTGCGCACCAATCCGCGCTTCTATTACAAGGATCCGCAGGACCTGCTCGAAGCCTATCGTGCCGCCGCCAAGAACGTGGACCCGCACCTCATGCAGTTTTTCCCCGTGTGGATACTGCCGCGCGTGACCTACGGCGTGCGGCCGATTCCCGCGGCGCTCGCGCCCGACACCTATCCGGCCTATTCCGTGCCGCCCGCGGGCGACGGCAGCGTTGCAGGCTACATGGCGGTGAATCTGTACAAGCCGGAGACGCGGCCGAAATACGACATCCAGGTACTCACCTGCCACGAAGGCCGGCCCGGCCACCAATTGCAGATCCCCATCGGTATGGAACTCAAGAACCTGCCGGATTTCCGCCGCTTCGATTACTACAGTTCCTACGGCGAGGGCTGGGCGCTGTACACCGAAACGCTGTGCAACGAGATGGGCCTGTACGACACGCCCTACAAGAAATTCGGCTATCTCGATTACCAGATGTGGCGCGCGGTGCGCCTGGTGGTGGACACCGGCATCCATTCCGAGGGTTGGACGCGCGCGCAGGCGGTCAAGTATTTCGAGGACAACACCGCCTTGAGCCTGCAGAACATCAACACCGAAGTGGACCGCTACATCGCCTGGCCGGGGCAGGCGCTGTCGTACATGATCGGCGAAATTGAAATCCAGAAGCTGCGCGCACAAGCAGAACAAACGCTGGGTTCGAAGTTCGACATCAAGGCCTTCCACGCCGCGGTGCTGGAGCACGGCAACGTGCCGCTCACCGTGTTGCAACAGGTCGTGGACCAGTGGATTCAGGATGCACAGGCCGGCAAGTCCGAACCGCATCCCTGAGTGCGCTTGAAAAAGTACGTATTTGCATCAAATCCCCCCGCGCGTAGAGCGCTCCCCCCTTTTGCAAAGGGGGGCGAGGGGGGATTTCACGGGTCAACCGAGGAGAATTCTTCGACATCTTGTTAGCCGCACCGCAGTCCACTCCCGTGCGCGTGGTGTGGGCGGCGGCTTTCCGGTATCATTTTGTCCCCGCGCGGTGGACTTTTGGGCCCGTGCGGCATTTTCAGGAGGCGGCGGTCCATCCCCGCCTTTTGTTTTCATA
This sequence comes from Gammaproteobacteria bacterium, assembly GCA_035279405.1. NCBI lineage: Bacteria > Pseudomonadati > Pseudomonadota > Gammaproteobacteria > Gammaproteobacteria bacterium. Next base: position 173,770 of record DATEHU010000033.1, on the reverse strand, counting down.
CCGAACACCCGGTCTCATGGGCAAGCACACATCTCTATATGACCTGCACGTAGCCGCCGGCGCGCGGCTCGTGGATTTCGGCGGCTGGGACATGCCGGTGAATTACGGCTCGCAGATCGAGGAGCACCATGCAGTGCGCCGCGACGCGGGCATGTTCGACGTGTCACACATGACGGTGCTGGACCTCGAAGGCTCGCGCACCCGCGATTTCCTGCGCAAGCTTCTGGCCAACGACATTGACAAGCTGCGCGAGCCCGGCAAGGCGCTCTACAGCTGCATGCTGAACGCGCAGGGCGGCGTGATTGACGATCTGATTACTTATTTTCTGCGTGAGGACTGGTTCCGCATGGTGGTGAATGCCGCCACCCACGACAAGGACCTGGCCTGGATTACACAGCAGGCACGGCCCTTCGGCGTGAAGCTCGCGGAACGCGACTACGCCATGCTTGCGGTACAGGGGCCGAACGCGCGTGACAAGGCCGCGCGCGTGTTGCCGGCCACCTTGCGCGAGCATGCGCTCGCGCTCAAGCCATTCAGTGCGATGACGGGCGAAGGATTTTTCGTGGCGCGCACCGGCTACACTGGCGAGGACGGATTTGAAATCATGGTGCCTGCGCAAACGGCGGCGCAGTTCTGGCAGGCGCTGGTCGCGGAGGGCGTCAAGCCTTGCGGACTGGGCGCGCGCGACACGCTGCGGCTCGAAGCCGCGATGAATCTTTACGGTCAGGACATGGACGATCAGGTAACGCCGCTCGAATCCGGCCTCGGCTGGACCGTGGCGTGGACTCCCGCGGACCGGGACTTTATCGGCCGGGCGGCGCTCGAAGCGCAGCGCGATGCGGGACCGAAGCGTAAACTGATCGGCCTGCTGCTCGAAGACAAGGGCATCCTGCGCGCACATCAGAAGGTGATTTGCGACGGCGCGGGCGAAGGCGAAATCACCAGCGGCACGTTCTCGCCGACGCTGGAGCGCTCCATCGCGCTGGCACGCGTGCCGGTCGCCGCCGGCGAGCGCCTGCAGGTGGATATCCGCGGCAAGCTTTGCGCCGTGCGCGTGGTGAAGCCCCCGTTCGTGCGCAACGGGAAGATACTGGTCAAATGATCCGACTCCTTGTCCCTTCTCCCCTGAAGGGGGGAAGTTAGGGTGAGGGGTGAATGTTTTATGTAGGAGCGGCTTTAGCCGCGATGATTTAGGAATCGCGGCGGGGACCGCCGCTCCCACGGGACGACCGCTCCCACAGTCCGACGTACTCAGGAGTCAATGAAATGAGCAAGATCCCGGCCGACCTCAAATACACCAAGAGTCATGAATGGATCAAAACCGGCAGTGACGGCAGCCTGACCATCGGCATCACCGATCATGCCCAGGAGGCGCTGGGTGACATCGTATTCGTGGAGGTGCCGCAGAAAGGCCGCAAACTCAAGGCGGGCGAAGCCTGCGCGGTGGTGGAATCGGTCAAGGCCGCTTCCGATATCTACAGCCCGGTGGCGGGCGAGGTGCTGGAAGGCAACGCCAAGCTGGCCGACAAGCCCGAGTCCATCAATCAGGATGCTTTTGCCAACTGGATTATGCGGCTCAAGCCGGCCAATCCCGCCGACCTGAACCAGTTGCTGGATGCGAAGGCATATGAAAAAGTGCTGGCGGACGAAGCGGCCTGAGGTTTGCACTGAGTCATTGTCGTCATTCCCGCGAAGCTTGTCCCCGCGAAGGCGGGGAACGGGAATCCAGAATTATCAAGGCCTGGATTCCGGCTTTCGCCGGAATGACGAAGAGTAAAATCATCCCGAGATTTATTGAACCATGAACGCGGTGACCGGATTGCCCATGAATGACAGTGCAACGCTGGAGGAACTGGAACAGCACGGCGAGTTCATCGGCCGGCACATCGGTCCGGACGAAGCCGGGCAGCAGGCGATGCTCCGGGAACTCGGTTTCGCGACGCGCGCCGCGCTTGCGAATGCCGCCGTGCCGGCCAACATACGCCGCAAGGACGGCCTGCCGCTCGGCGCGTTCACGCAACCGAAATCCGAGCAGGAGGCGCTCGCCGCGCTGCATACGCTGGCCGCCAAAAACCGGGTGTTCAAGTCCTTCATCGGTCAGGGCTATTACCACACGCACACGCCAGGCGTGATCCTGCGCAACGTGTTCGAGAATCCCGCCTGGTACACCTCGTACACACCTTATCAGCCCGAGATTTCCCAAGGCCGGCTGGAAGCGCTGCTCAATTTCCAGCAGATGATTACGGATCTGACCGGCCTCGACATTGCCAATGCGTCGCTGCTCGATGAGGCCACCGCCGCCACCGAGGCCATGACACTGGTGAAGCGTGCCGGGCAATCCAAATCGGATGTGTTCTTCGTTGCGGACGACGTGCTGCCGCAGACCATCGAGGTGGTACAGACCCGCGCCAAACCGTTGGGCATTACCGTCAAAGTCGGTAGGCCGGAAGATGCCGTCAAATCCGGGTGTTTCGGTGCGTTGCTGCAATATCCAGGCGTGAACGGCGAGGTGCGCGACTACCGTGCGCTCAGCGAAAAGCTGCATGCTCAGGGCGCAAGTGTCGTCGCAGCGGCCGATCTTCTGGCCTTGACGCTGCTTGTGCCGCCGGGCGAGTGGGGCGCGGATGTCGCGGTCGGCAACAGCCAGCGCTTCGGAGTGCCGATGGGCTTCGGCGGTCCGCACGCCGCTTACCTTGCGACGCGTGACGCCTTCAAACGCCAGATGCCGGGTCGGCTCGTGGGCGTCACCCAGGATGCGCAGGGCAAGACCGCCTATCGCCTGGCTCTGCAGACCCGCGAGCAGCATATCCGCCGCGAAAAGGCTACCTCCAACATCTGCACCGCGCAGGCGCTGCTCGCGGTGATGGCGAGCATGTACGCGGTGTATCACGGTCCGCAGGGCCTGCGGCGCATTGCCGAACGCGTGCATCAACTGACCGGCATGCTGGCGGCCGGCCTGCAGCAGCTCGGCTGCGCGCCGGACAACGCGAATTTTTTCGATACGCTCACCGTGCACACCGGCAAGCACACCGCGGCGGTGCACGCCGCGGCGCGCGCGCAAAACATGAACCTGCGCGCGGTGAACGACGCGCACGTCGGGGTGTCGCTGGACGAGACCACCACGCGCGACGATGTAATCAATCTGCTGAGCGTGTTCGCGGTGGCCGCTGCCCGCAAGCAGGGAACGCACGGCGCTGCGCTGCCGGAAAAGGACACACGCTACGGCCTGCCGCCCGCGTTGCGGCGCACCAGCAGTTACCTCACGCATGCGGTGTTCAACCGCTACCATTCCGAACATGAAATGTTGCGTTATCTGCGCAGCCTGGCCGACAAGGACCTGGCGCTCGACCGCAGCATGATCCCGCTCGGGTGCTGCACCATGAAGTTGAACGCGGTGAGTGAGATGCTGCCGGTGTCCTGGCCGGAATTCGCGCACCTGCACCCGTTCGCACCGTCCGAGCAGACCGCCGGCTACCGCGAGATGATTGCGCAGCTCGAACAGATGCTGGTCGCGATTACCGGTTATGCGGCGGTATCGCTGCAGCCCAATGCCGGCTCGCAGGGCGAATACGCCGGCCTGCTGATCATCAAGGCCTGGCACGCGGCGCGCGGCGAGGGCGAGCGCGACGTGGTGCTCATTCCGTCCTCGGCGCACGGCACCAATCCCGCCTCGGCGCACATGGCCGGCATGCGCGTGGTGGTAGTGGAGTGCGACGAGCGCGGCAACGTGGACCTCGGCGATCTGCGCGCCAAGGCCGAGGAACACAAGCGCGATCTCGCCGCGATGATGATCACTTATCCCTCGACGCACGGCGTGTTCGAGGACAACGTGCGCGAACTCTGCGATATCGTGCACCGCCACGGCGGCCAGGTGTATGTGGACGGCGCCAACCTGAATGCCATGGTCGGCCTGGCCGCGCCCGGCGAGTTCGGCGGCGACGTGTCGCATCTCAACCTGCACAAGACGTTCTGCATCCCGCACGGCGGCGGCGGGCCGGGCGTCGGACCGGTGGCCGTAGGCGCACACCTGGCGAAATTCCTGCCCAATCAGCGCAGCGTCGGCTATGTGCGCAGCGCCGAGGGTATCGGCAGTGTGGCGGCCGCGCCCTACGGTTCGGCCTCGATCCTGCCGATTTCCTGGATGTATATCGCCATGATGGGCGCGCCGGGGCTGACGGCCGCCACCGAAACTGCAATCCTGAGCGCCAACTACGTGGCGAAAAAACTCGCGCCGTATTACCCGGTGCTGTTCACGGGTGCCGGCGGCCTGGTGGCGCACGAGTGCATCCTGGATTTGCGTGCCATCAAGGAATCCAGCGGCATCACCGTGGACGACGTGGCCAAGCGCCTCATGGACTACGGCTTCCATGCCCCCACCATGAGCTTCCCGGTGGCCGGAACGCTGCAGGTGGAGCCCACGGAATCTGAATCCAAACGCGAGCTGGACCGCTTCATCGAGGCGATGATCGCCATCCGCGGGGAAATCCGCGCAGTGGAAGACGGCAAGCTCGATCGCGAGGACAATCCGCTTCGCAACGCGCCGCACACCGCCGAAATGGCCACGAGCGATCAGTGGAGCCACAAGTACAGCCGCGAGCAGGCGGCGTATCCGGTGGCGTCGCTGCGTCACAATAAATACTGGCCCCCGGTGGCGCGCGCCGACAACGCCTACGGCGACCGCAATCTGATGTGCAGTTGTCCACCGTTGAGTGACTATGAATGATTCTGCGGCCCTGGGCCGTACACATCATCCCCTCTCCCCTTAGAGGGGGCGAGACGGTCTAGCCGAAGCACGGCTTCGGTCCGTCGAGCGGACGTACAGGATGTACGCCCTGGACTTTCGCGAGGAGCAGGAAGCGCATTGCGAAAGACTGGAGTGAGGGGTAAGAATTGTGGGAGCGGTCGTCCCGGCCGCGATCCCGTATCAGCAGGAGGTTAACATCATGGCCAAGATTTCATTACGTGGTAATCCCATCCACACCAGCGGCGAGTTGCCCAAAGTCGGCGCCAAGGCGCCGGATTTCAAACTCACCACCAAGGATTTGAAGGACGTTTCGCTAGCCGACTACAAGGGCAAAAAGAAGCTCTTGAATATCGTGCCGAGCCTGGACACGCCGGTGTGTGCGCTGTCCACCAAAAAATTCAATGAGCACGCCAAGCAGCATAGCGATACGGTGATCCTGATCGTGTCCGCCGATTTGCCGTTTGCTCAGGGGCGCTTTTGCGGCAATGAGCATCTCGACAACGTGATCCCGCTGTCGCTCATGCACAACCGGAAATTCGCCGATGATTACGGTGTGATGATCAAGGACGGCCCGCTCGCGGGCGTCACCGCGCGCGCCGTGGTGGTGCTGGACGCCAATGACAAGGTCGTGTACACGGAAATGGTGCCCGAGATCGGCCAGGAGCCGGATTACGAGAAGGCGCTCAAGGCACTGGGGTAAAAGCAGTGCTGCGTGCTGAGTGCTGCGTAAAGACACGCGGCACTTTTTACGCGGCACGCAGTACATAGCACGCAGCACCGAGGTTTGCATGTCCATCCTGATCTGCGGTTCCCTGGCCTACGACACCATCATGGCGTATCCACAGGCGTTCAAGAGCCAGATTCTGCCGGACAAGATACACATGCTCAACGTGTGCTTCGAGGTGCCGCAGTTGCGCCGCGAATTCGGCGGCACCGCCGGCAACATCGCGTACAACCTGAAACTGCTGGGTGCCGAAGGCTTGCCCATGGGTACCGTGGGTGCGGACTTCCAGCCTTATGCGACCTGGCTGGACAAACAAGGCATCAGCCGCAAATACATCAGGGAAGTTCCAGGCACTTACACCGCGCAGGCATTCATCACCACCGATACCGACAATAACCAGATCACCGCGTTTCACCCCGGCGCCATGGGCCATGCCCATGAGCACGCGGTGCCGGTGGATCCTGCGGTCACGTTGGGCGTGGTGGCGCCCGACGGGCGCGAGGGCATGCTGCAGCACGCGCGCCAGTTCTACGACGCCGGCATTCCGTTCCTCTTCGACCCGGGCCAGGGCCTGCCGTTGTTTTCAAGCGCGGAATTGCGCGAATTCATCCGCATGGCCACCTGGGTGGCAGTGAACGACTACGAGTCGCAGATGCTGGAACACAAGACCGGGCTCAACGCGTCGGGGATTGCCGAACAGTTGGCGGCCTTGGTCATCACGCGCGGCGCCAGCGGCTCGGAAATCTTCGTGAAACAGCGCCGCATCCAGGTGCCCGCGGTCGAAGCCGCGCAGGTACTGGACCCGACCGGCTGCGGCGACGCCTACCGGGCCGGCCTGTTGTACGGTTTGTTGCACGATAGCGGCTGGGAAACCACGGGTCGGATTGCGGCGCTCATGGGCGCCATCAAGATCGCGCACCGCGGCACGCAGAATCATCGCTTCACGCAGGCGGAATTCGCGGCGCAGTTCGAAAAAGCCTTCGGCCACAAGCTGTAAAAAAAGTCCGCAGCGTACGCAATCCCGCCGCCAAGCCGTGGTCAAATTCCCGTCTTTCCGTGAAAGGGGCATGAACATGTCACACCCGCGCGCGCTTCTGGTCCTGTGGCTGCTGCTTCCCGGTGTGGCGCTCGCGGCCGCGGGTTCGGGCGGCGAACAGCAATGGGCGGCAACCATCGCCCGGGTGTCGCCCTCGATCGTGTCCATCCGCGTGAACGCCACGCGTGCCTTCGACACCGACTGGAATCTCACCGGCCAGGCCACGGGCTTCGTCGTGGACGCCAAGCGCGGCATCATTCTGACCAATCGCCACGTGGTAACCCCGGGGCCGGTAGTGGCCGAAGCGGTGTTCCAGGATCATGAGGTGGTGCCGCTGAAGGCCATTTACCGGGATCCGGTGCACGATTTCGGGTTCTATCAATATGATTCCAGCAAGTTGAAGTACATCCACCCGACGTCGCTCAGACTGGCACCGGAAGCCGCGCGCGTCGGCGAGGACATCCGCATCATCGGCAACGACGCGGGCGAGCAGCTTTCGATCCTGTCCGGCACGCTCGCGCGCCTGGATCGCGCCGCGCCGCAATACGGCGCCGGCGGGTACAACGATTTCAACACTTTCTATTACCAGGCGGTTTCCGGCACCAGCGGCGGTTCCTCGGGCTCGCCGGTGATCGACATCAATGGCGACGTGATCGCGCTGAATGCCGGCGCGCGCACCGATGCCTCCTCGAGCTATTTCCTGCCGCTGCAGCGCGTGCGGCGCGCGCTCACGCGCATCCAGGCCGGCGAGCCGGTGACCCGCGGCACGCTGGAAACCGGATTCCAGCACGCGTACTACGACGAACTCGAGCGCCTCGGCTTGCCGGCCGACGCGCAAGCGCGCCTGCGGCAGGCGCATCCCGACTGGACCGGGCTGCTGGCAGTGGACCGCGTGCTGCCCGGCGGGCCTGGGGACGGCGAGCTGCAGCCCGGCGATATCCTGATGTCGGTGAACGGTGCGGCGCTGTCGGCGTTCGTGCCGCTCGAACAGATTCTGGATGACGCCGTGGGTCAGACCGTTACCCTCGGCATCAACCGCGGCGGCGTGCCGCTGAGTGTCAAGCTCAAGGTCGCTGACCTGTACCACATCACGCCGGACTCCTATCTGGAATTCGGCGGCGCCGTGCTCAACAATCTGTCGTATCAGCAGGCGCGCAGCTTCAGCGTGCCGGTGAGCGGCGTGTATCTCGCCAATCCCGGCTACGTGTTTAGCACCGCGGGCATCGCCCGCGGTGCGGTTATCACCGAACTCGACGGCGTGACCACTCCGGATCTGAATGCATTCCAGCGCGTGCTGGAGAAACTTCCCGAAGGCATGCACGTGCGCCTGCGTTACTTTCACCTCGCGGACACCGCACAGACTTCGCTGGGAATCATTACCGTGGACCGGCGCTGGTTCCCCGCCGACCGCTGCACGCGCGATGACGCGCTCGGCGTGTGGCCATGTCAGCCGTTGCCGCCCGCGCCCGCATCTGCGCGGCTTGCGCCCGCGAGCGTGAGTGCGGTGCATTATGACGACGCGCGGCTCAACCGGCTGGCGCGCTCGCTGGTGTACGTGAATTTCGACATGCCGTACCCGGTGGACGGCGTGAGCGAAACCCATTACGTGGGCGCGGGTCTGATTGTGGACGCCAAACGCGGTCTGGTGCTTGTGGACCGCGATACCGTGCCGGTGGCCATGGGCGACGCGCGCGTCACATTTGCCGGCGCGCTGCAGATTCCCGCCCAAGTGTTGTATTTGGATCCGCTGCACGATCTCGCGGTGCTGCAGTACGATCCGAGACTCATCGGCTCGACGGCGGTGGAAAGTGCCCGGTTCAGCCCGCGTGCGGCGCGCTCCGGCGACCGTGCCTGGCTCATCGGCTACCAGCCCGACGGCACGCTGACCGGCCAGGAAACCCGCGTGACCCGCGAGGAGCCGGTGAGTTTTCCGCTGTCGCGCAGCTTCCGTTTCCGCGATACCAACCTGAACGTGCTGGACGTGGCCAGCGCACCCGCGGGCGTGACCGGCGTGCTCACCGATGCCGGCGGACGCGTGACGGCGCTGTGGGCCAGCTTTGCCTACACCGAAGGCGGGCACATTGCCGAAATGCAGCGCGGCATTCCCGCGGACATTGTTCAGGACATGCTGCGCATCGTGGAGCGTGGCAGCCAGCTGCGCTCGCTGGGTGCGGAGCTGGGACCGATTTCATTGGCGCAGGCACGGCAACTGGGTTTGCCGGAGCGCTGGATCACCAGACTGTCAGCCGCGGAATCTGCGCGCCGCCAGGCCTTGATCGTGACGCGTCTGACTGCGGATACGCCGGCCGCCAAACTCCTGCAAACCGGCGACTTGCTGTTGACCGTGAACGGCCGGCCGGTAACCGGTTTCCGCGTGGTCGAGCAGGCGAGCCAGCAGCCGGCGGTGAATCTGATGGTGCTGCGCAACGGCAAAGTCACGAGCCTCGAGGTGCCCAGCGTCGCGCTCAGCGGTCAGGGTACGCGCCGCATTCTGCTCTGGGCCGGCGCGATTCTGCAGAAACCACAGCTCGCGGCCTCGGCGCAATTCGCGGTTCCGCCCACCGGCCTGCTGGTGGACTTCTACAATTACGGCTCACCCGCGAGCCGCTACGGTCTGACACCCGGCCAGCGCATCGTCGCGGTCAATGGCCAGCCTACGCAGGATATGGACAGTTTCATTGCCGCCGTCAGGAATCTGCACGACGGCGACGTGGCGCGACTTACGATGAACGGCTGGGACCGCGCGCCCGGAGTCATCACGCTGAAACTGGATTTGCGCTACTGGCCGACTTATGAAGTGGCCTGGAGCGCGAACGGCTGGGTGCGCCGCGCCATTCACTGAGTACGGCCGCTGATTACGGCGGGCTGGTTTTCAGCCGCTGCGCCTCAAACCTTTCCCAACCCGGAATTTCGCCGCGCAGGAAGCGCTGCACCTGTGCGTGCATGCGCTGCCGGGCCGCCACATCAAGCTGCAGGGTGGCGGGTGCCGGCCGCGCCGCATTGGTGATGCGCCGTGTGAGCGTCAATGGCACCGGTTGCGGCGGCAGCACGAAGCTGTCGGTGCGATTGCCGGTTCCCTGATTGTTGGTCTGCACGAAGAACGGCACGAACGCCTGACCGATGACCGCGAGCGCCTGGTAATCGCCGAGGAACAAACCTCCGGCATCCGGTGCCAGATCCAGATCGAAGGGTCCGGAGATGTGCTGCTCGCTCCAATTTACGCCGTCGGTCGAGGACGTGAACCAGTAATCGGTGATCAACTGGCCGGGATTGCTGGTGTCGTTGCGAAAGTCGAAATAGCTCACGCCGATGGTGCCGTCGGCCATGATCGCGACGCTTGGTGTGAACGCCTCGACCGCGGGTACCGAGTTGATCTCCACCGGCGCGCTCCAGGTCTGGCCGTTGTCGCTGGATTGCGACAACGCGATGCCGTCGCGCAGGCCGCCGGAGAAACGCGCGTCCTGCCAAACCACCGCCAGCTTGCCGGCGCCGGCGGCGATCTGCGGCAGGAAACCGCCGTCGCGCACGGGACTGCCGGTGTTGGGATCGCGCGTGCCCACCGACAGGTCCTGCGCCACCGTGACCGGGGCCGACCAGGTGGCGCCCTGGTCGGTGGAGCGCATCACCCGTATATTACCGGTGCTGGTGTTGGCAGATGTACTGTCAATCTCCTCGAACACATCCACGATAGAGCCGTCCGGCAGCCCCACGATCTCGTTGCCGATGGTCTGATTGTTGACGCCCGGATCGTAGATCGGCACCGCCGTCTGCCAGGTATTTCCGCCGTCAGTGCTGCGCGCGAAATACGCGGGACCGCGGGGCGTGGTGTCCAGCCGGTCCCAGACCGCATACACGTAATTGGAATTGTTGGGATCGGCGGTGATGGTTTCCTTGTCGTTGAAAGCACTCGCGCCGTCCAGAATCAGCGTCACGGGATTGCTCCAGGTGGCGCCGCCGTCCGCAGAACGGCTCACCAGCACGCTGCTGAGCGCACCGCCTGTCATGCTGGCGGCGGTGAAGGAAATGGAAATCACGTAGGCTACGCCGTTGGGCGAGAACGTCACCCACGGATCCGATGCGCGCGCATAGTTGCCGCCGTTGCTGCTGTTGCCTCCGCCGCACACGGACAGGTTGATGGGCTGTTCGCTCCAGGTCTTGCCGCCGTCCAGACTGCGGCCGATGACCAGACCATGCGCACCACCGTCCGACCAGCGATCCTGCTGCCAGATGCCGATGACGTTCGATGGATTGGCGGGATTCACCGCGACGTAGGGTTCGACCTCGGCGTCCTCATAGTTGACACTGCCGGCCGCGCCGCCGCCGCAGGTCGCAGGGTAGGGCGAGGGCCCGGAGACACGCACCAGCGGCGCGCCGGGCGGCGACAACGTGGCCAGCGGCGGCGGAGGGGCCGTCGTCGAGGAAGTCGAACCGCCGCCGCCGCAACTCGCCGCGAATATTGCCGCAAGCAGCAGCACGCACTTTGCTAGGAAATACCCTTTCGTCATAGCGTAGCCCCCGTTCTTTGACCTGACCGCTTGTAACTTATAGCACACAACCTTGTCAGGCCTTCAGCCACCCTGCGGCAAGTGGTATCTGGCCTTACCTCCTAACGGCGATATAACAGCCAAGCCAAGCCGCCGTCTCGGTGCGAAGCGTAAGACGTCCAGGTTGCGCACAGTGTCAGCGGCCAATTCTCTCACGCCAGTAACCGGGCCGGCGTTTTTGATGAGCCACGGCTACAATCCAGATGCGGCTTGGCTTGATAGCGTAAATCAACGAGTGAGGAAATCTGCACATCGGCAGATGACGAAACGGACTTTCAAACTCAGCACCGAGTTTCGGGTGCTCCTCCAGAAGCGCTACCGCTGATTCAAGTTCCGAAATGAACGATATACCCAATGCCGGGATTTGCCGCTCGTAATATGAAGCTTCTTCAGTGAATTCCTCCTGAGCCCGAGGATGAAATTCAATTTTCATTCTTCAGGCGTGATCTGGCTTTTCGAATAACGTCCGTGGCCGGCACTGGTTCTACCAGGCCGCTCTGGAGTTCTTTATATCGCCGCTGCGCCTCTTGTAGCCAGGCTTCTTTAATACCGTGCTCTGGTTCACCGTCTACATCGGCTATAAGTTCACGGAGCAATTGATTTCTCTCTGCGGTTTGCAGCGCTCGCACTTCCTGCTCTATTTCCCGTATTGATCGCGCCATCATTGACTCTCCGATAAAGATCGATTCGTAGTTTACCCCAGGGCTTTCATGACCGCTAACGCCTGAAGTCACCGGTCGGCGCAGCTTTTTTGCGTGGGCCCGGTGGATTGATTGGTTAGTTCTCAAGGAGTTGGGACAAATGGGGTCAGAGCGAATTTCGCCATGAAATTAAGTCTATCATTCAAAGTCCGTGCTTGGTTTCTGGCTCTGCTTTGATGGACGTCCGCGGCGACCGGGCCTGGCGCGCCGCGCCAGGGATTTCTCAATGTATTCCCTGAAACGATCATTACCCAACACGATTTCGTGATTCAGACTCTCACGTATAATTTTCAGGGTCGCCTCACCGAGATTTGTTCGAAACAGCTCCCGATGGGCCGTACAGCGAGACGATGGGTCGGCGCCCAATGCGGTGTAAAGCTCATGGGGAACGACAACCTCATCCTTCACATCGAATGCATTGTGGCGATAGCTCGACCAACGGTAATCAGATGGATTGGCCGCCATTGCGGCCCGCACCGGATTCATTTCAATGTATCGATAGCAAGTCAATACATACGCTTCAGTATCCACCAGGCTCGCTTTGTAGCGGCCTTCCCAGAAAGCCCCGGTGCGCTGATAACAGAAATTGAAGTACTGTACATACCGCCGGTCGATATGCTGCATGAAACGCGGGAGTACGTGTTTCTGCGAGGGTGTCACCAGAAGGTGGACGTGATTAGTCATCAAAACGTAGGCATGCACCGCACAGCCATATCGCCTTGATGCTGCACGCATACATTCGAGATAAAATCGGTAATCGCTTGCGCCGGCGAAGCACGGCTGACGATTGTTACCACGTTGAATGACATGCTGCGGGATGCCGGCTAAACAGAAGGAAAAGAGAAAAGGGGTCAGTACCCTTAATCATTTTGTTTTCTTGGTCTGCCACGCTTCGCATGACCTACACGCCGCTTCAGTGTCTGCTCAATGCGTTCCTTAAACCGATCATTCCCCAAGGGGGTACCCGTTTGTACGGCGGCACGAATCTGATCCAGTTGTTCCGTGTCCAGCGCTCCGCGAAATAATTCTCGGTATCGGTATTGGCGCTCCTCCGCAGTTCTGCCCAACGACAGATACAGTTCGTGCGGCGTCAGTAAACCGTCTGCCTGTCCCAGCCCATTGCTCCGGTAGCTCGACCAGCGATACTCCTCCGGCGCCTTCACCATCCCCGCCCTCACCGGATTGAGTTCTATGTAACGGCTACACGCCAGAAAGTAATCCATCGCCGACACCAAACTGCCTTTATGTCGCCCCTCCCACAAGGTCCCGCTGCGTCCGTACTCCCGGTTGACATAGCTCACATAAAAACGACCAACGTATTGAATCATCCTGCTCAGGGCGACCCTGTGCCGCGGAGTGGCCAGCAAGTGAACGTGGTTGGTCATCAGCACATAAGCGTGCACCGCACATTCACATTGCTCGGCTCCCTTGCGCAACCAGGCAAGATATCGTGCGTAATCCCGATCATCGAAAAATACCGGTTGCCGGTCATTGCCACGCTGCACCACATGCACCGGAATGCCCGGCAAATAGAACCGCGGCTTCCTCGGCATCGGAACCTCCTTGTTCCTGCACTTGAACCCGTCCGCAGTCTACCCTGCAGCATCCATAAAGGGTACTGACCCCTTTTCTCTTACGACAGCTTCATGCGCTGGTTAGCCAGCGCCTTTCCAGCTAGGTGCTTCACTTCAATTCTTTCAATGCGGTTCGATCAAATTCAATTATCTGAGGCGGAACTTGGTTGTAGTCGGAGTATCTCAGCCAGGTCGGCTTGGCCCTGACGTAGATAAGGCCAGGCCACTCCTGGCGCTGCCGACCGTCTGGAAATACCGCGAGATAGAGGTCGGTGAGCCGGGCGCGCTCGGCGCCATTCGGTTCGTCTGCTACGCCTTCGTATTGGACCGTGCGCTCGTCGTTGGGAGCTAGGCCGCCGAGGACAAATGCAATCGCGGCCCGCTGGCGCAGGTTGCGAGCCTTGCGCGAACTGTCGACGGTATCGAACACGATCTCGAAGTCGTCCGAGACTGCGATCCCGACCACGGCGCTTTGTGGGGTCCCGGTCGGATGCGTGGAGCTCTGTACTGCGTAACGATGACTACGCAGGAATGCCAGGAGAGCAGCGCGGGTAATGGACGGCATCGATGTGTAGCGCTGGCTAACGTTCCGTATGAGCGGACGGAGCCAGGGTCGCGAAGCGACGCTGGCGGCGGTCCGTCTCGATGCGGGGGTTAGACGTCACAGCCGTTTCCTCGCGCTGCCGTGTCCTTTGTGCTCACTTAGAGGCTCGTCACAGTGATGAATCGTCTCGCCGGTTTTGGGGTCGTAGACGTGCTCTGTGTACCGGTCCCCGCGGCGATCGATCCGCATTTCCCGAATGACCCACTTGGCCGCCCTCCGAAAGAAGCTATCCCCGGCTTTGTGCTCCAGGAATGGATTTTTGCTTCCTGGTTCGTATGCTTTTGCACCGAACGTGCTTTTCAAGGCTACCTTAACGGAGCTACCAACAGCGAAGTTTCGGCCTTTCGAGCCACATTGAGGACATGGAGAGCGCTCAGCAAATGTCGACTGCGGAGACTCATCTAAGGGCACTCCACACTTTGCACACATTACGCGCTGCGTCGTCATGTCGTAACGTCTAACGCTTGAGGTAACCGGCGCAACCCGCGTAGCGGGTTTGCGTCCGCTTGACCGAGATGTTAGACGGCGCTGCCATTAGTGCGCCGGCGTGCTCGTGCTGGACACGGGGGTGGCGCTTGCGTTGTGCTCGTGACCAGTGTCCTTGTGCGATAACTCCCGCTTTGGCAAGTCGCCGGCATGAGTGGGCTTTACGGGTGTCGCAATTGCCCGCACTACTTGCTGGAGGTACTTGAGCGTAATCGCGTTCTGCTCGAACAGCCCCTGATTCTCCACATAGTTCATCAGGAGATCTCCGTTTGTAAGCGCGCCTTTGCGAGGTAGCGGCTTCCATTGCTTTGGCGGCTGCATCATGTCGGACGTGAGCAAATTCTTAGGGATTGGAGACACGATAACAAATTTACCCTCAAGAAAACTATTACGAACCTCCGGCGTGAATGGAATTGGCGAGTTTTGCTCGAGAATTTTGGTTGCCCACATCCGCAGAGGCTTATTCTCTTTGTTTTCTGGAGTTGCCAGTATGCGTATAGCTATACCAACGTAGTCTTTCTTCAACGAGTCGCGAGATAGGTTCGACTGAATCTGCCAACCGACAAATGCAATAACCAACGGGACGACTACGGCCGCGCATATGGTCGACCATGCCTGCAGCCGCGACAACGCTCGATCACTCAACGACAAGTGTAGCTCCCGTGAGTTTTACAAAGCCGTCTAACGCCTGAGTTAAGCCGAGCCGCGAAGCGGGCTCAGCTTGAACGAATTGTTATGTTGCAATTCTTTGCTCCATATCTGCATATTTTTTGGCAAGTCGATTAAGGCCGTCGCTCGCGTAACTTGCAAATATGCGGTGCCTCGCCGCCTGGGCTAGAGTTGCATTCATGCTTCTAACTTGGGCTCGCGACGCATCTAGTATGGGAAAGCGGCCATGTGGAAGTTTTGGAGTGCAAACGATGGCGAGGTCCTTCTTAAGGTGCATAAAGATCTCGCTTGATGCAGTCGCCGGCGCGAGCCTGTGAAAGACGACAGGATTGTCCGATGTGATGAATGGTTGATCGACGGGACACCGGAAGAATTGCCACTGCTTTTCCATTAGCGAGTTGGCAATTTGCTGCGCGCCTTGAATCATGTGCTCTAGCGATACCCATTCCTTCGCCTTTGCTCTAACTTCCGGAGGTGGACCTTCGCCTTTCCATAATTTGGGGGCGATTGCCTCTGTCATGTATTGTGCAATCTGCGTGTAGAAATCATTTATCCCATCTCGGAAGCTCGGCACCCTTGTCAATGATAGGCCGACAAAAATCGCCATGATCGCTTGATTGTCATCTGTGAGATGGAATTCATTCTTGTCGCTTGCGTCAAGGCTGGATACCAGTTCTGCAGCGCGATTGTCGATCGTCTGCGCAAGGCCAACTTCAAGCCTGTCAGAATCTGTGGACCCATCATCGCGCTCTTGCGCATAGTAGTTATGAGCCCAGGCAATTGACTTGACCGATTTGCATGTCGGAGCTCGACCTTCACGTTTGTCATACACCCATACGAATTGCTTTCCATGGACGGGGCAAGAGAAGCCGCGGAGGTAAGCTTGTGGGACAAAGTGATGCCGAGAACTTGCCATTGCAACATAACTTAAATTCGATTGCCTAAATGCGGCACGCAAACGTTGCACTTGGGCGGTAATAAAACTTGACTTGAATAAAATCATAGCACTCCTCCGGCTCAATTCGCCGGCATTTCCACAAGAGCGCCTCAGCGCCATTTTACGGAACAGCCGATGCTCGGAATCTGCGCTTTGGGCCCCAGACCCGTCTCAATGATCTGCCGCATGGCATCGAACAATTCCCGCTTGGCGCCGGGCCGCGGCCGCGAGGTGCGGCCTTCGTCCAGGCGGCCGCGGTACTGCAGTTCAAGCTTGGCGTTGTAGCCGAAGAAATCCGGTGTGCATACGGCGCCATAGGCACGCGCGACCTGCTGGGTTCCGTCGAAGAGATAGGGAAACGGGAATTTGTGCGCCTGCGCGAAGCGCTGCATGTTCTCGAAGGAATCCTCGGGATAGGTTCCGACATCGTTCGGCATGATGGCCACGGCCTGCATGCCGAGCGGCACGAGTTCATTGCACACCGTTACGATGCGGTCAATGCCAGCCTTCACGTAGGGACAGTGGTTGCAGATGAACATGACGAGCGTGGCCTTCTCCCCGCGGCAGTCGGCCAGCGTCCACTCGCGGCTGTCCACGCCGCGCAGCCGGAAATCCGGTGCCGGTTTTCCAAATTCACAGAGAGGCGTTTCTTTTGCAGTCATTGGGGCGATATCTTGCATGTGCAGGAGCGGCGATATTTGCCGCGAAGATATCGCAGTCGGGACGACCGCTCCCACAAGAATACATTGGTTAAGCATAGTACGGCCGTGCGGGTTCAGAGACGGTAAGCGGGGCAGTGGCGACAAGTCTGTGGCTACGGTCGAAAAGACCTGCCTAAAACAGTACACTATTACCCTCTTTTTCAGTTCAAACGCAGAGGACCTGCTCATGTCCCGCAATTACCTGTTTACTTCGGAATCGGTCTCGGAAGGCCACCCGGACAAGGTGGCGGACCAGATTTCCGACGCGGTGCTGGATGCCATGCTCGCCCAGGACAAGCATTCGCGCGTAGCCTGCGAAACGCTGGTCAAGACCGGCATGGTGATCGTGGCCGGTGAAGTCACCACCGACGCCTGGGTGGACCTGGAACAACTGGTGCGCAAGGTGGTAAAGGATATCGGCTACACCGCCGAGATGGGTTTCGATTGGGAAACTTGCGCGGTACTGAACGCCATCGGCAAGCAATCGGGCGACATCGCCCAGGGCGTGGACCGCAAGAGTCCCGAGGAACAGGGCGCCGGCGACCAGGGCATGATGTTCGGCTACGCCACCAACGAAACCGACGTGCTCATGCCTGCACCCATTACTTACGCGCACCGGTTGGTGAAGCGCCAAGCCGATGTGCGCCGCAGCGGCAAGTTCCCGTGGCTGCGGCCGGATGCCAAGAGCCAGGTCACGTTCAAATATGAGAACGGCAAAACCGTGGGCCTGTCGGCCGTGGTGCTTTCTACTCAACACTCACCCGACGTGGCCTACAAGACTTTGCAGGAAGCGGTGATGGAGGAAATCATCCGGCCGGTACTGCCGAAGGAATGGATCGGCCGCGATACCAAGATTCATATCAATCCGACCGGCCGTTTCGTCATCGGTGGACCGGTGGGCGATTGCGGCCTCACCGGCCGCAAGATCATCGTGGACACTTACGGCGGCATGGCGCGCCACGGCGGCGGCGCGTTCTCCGGCAAAGACCCGTCCAAAGTGGATCGCTCCGCGGCCTATGCCGCGCGCTACGTTGCTAAAAATCTGGTGGCCGCGGGCCTGGCCGAGCGCTGTGAGATCCAGGTGAGCTACGCCATCGGCGTGGCCGAGCCGACCTCCATCAGCGTGGACACCTTCGGCACCGGACGCCTGAGCGACGAGCAGTTGACCAAGCTGGTGCGCGAGCATTTCGACCTGCGTCCCTACGGTTTGATAAAGATGCTCGACCTGATCCGGCCGATTTACCGCAAGACTGCCGCCTATGGTCACTTCGGCCGCGAGGAGCCTGAATTCACTTGGGAGAAGATTGATAAGGTTGGTGTGTTAAAAGATGCAGCGAAGTTGAAAGCCGTGGGCTAAAGGAAGTGCTGGGTGCTGCGTGCTGGGCACCGTGAATAGGCGTACGAGAACGTAGGCGAGCGGCAAACGGAGTTGCCATGAGCGGGATCAAGCGCTTTGAGGATCTAATTGCTTGGCAAAAAGCACGCGAATTGACGCGCATGATTTACAACATCACGTCAAAGTCCAGGTTCGCGCGGGATTTCGCACTTCGGGATTAAATCCGCCGTGCCTCGGTATCTGTGATGTCCAATATCGCCGAAGGGTTTGAACGCAACGGTGCACGTGAATTTCATCAGTTTCTGGTAATCGCAAAAGGTTCGTGTGCGGAGGTGCGTTCTCAACTCTACACGGCGCTGGATAACAGCTATATTGACGACAATGAATTCAACCGCACACAAGAACTCGCCAGCAGCACCGCCCGGATTATTGGTGCCCTGCGCGCGGCAGTGTATCGCCGGCAACACACAGTTTCACACTGAAGGGTAGCAAGCATGACAAGTCTTAACGCAGCACGCAGCACGCAGAACGCAGAACCTGCGAAGCGAGACTATTTCGTCAAGGACATCAACCTCGCCGAGTGGGGTAGAAAAGAAATCAAGATTGCCGAAACGGAAATGCCCGGCCTCATGGCGGTACGCGAGGAATACAAAAAACAGCAGCCGCTGAAGGGCGCACGCATCGCCGGTTCGCTGCACATGACCATCCAGACGGCCATGCTCATCGAGACGCTCAAGGCACTCGGGGCCGACATCCGCTGGGCCTCCTGCAACATCTATTCCACCCAGGACCACGCGGCCGCGGCCATCGCCGCCGGCGGCACGCCGGTGTTCGCTTACAAGGGTGAATCGCTGGATGAGTACTGGGAATTCACGCACCGCATCATGGAATGGGCCGATGGCGGCACGCCCAACATGATCCTGGACGACGGCGGCGATGCCACGCTGCTCGTGACCCTGGGCGCGAAAGCGGAAAGGAATCCCGCGCTGGTAGCCAAGCCCGCGAACGAGGAAGAAACCGCGCTCTTCAAGGCCATCAAAAAACGCCTCGATACCAAGCCGGGTTTCTACTCGCGGATTCTCACCAACATAAAAGGCGTGACCGAAGAAACCACCACCGGCGTGCACCGGCTCTACGAGATGCAGAAAGCCGGTGCACTGCCATTCCCGGCCATCAACGTCAACGATTCGGTCACCAAGAGCAAGTTCGACAACCTCTACGGCTGCCGCGAGTCGCTGGTGGACGGCATCAAGCGCGCCACCGATGTGATGATCGCCGGCAAGATCGCGGTGATCGCAGGCTACGGCGACGTGGGCAAGGGTTGTGCTCAGTCATTGAAGGGACTGGGTGCGGGCGTGTGGGTCACCGAGATTGATCCGATCTGCGCGCTGCAGGCCGCGATGGAAGGCTACCGCGTGGTCACCATGGACGAGGCCGCAAGCCAAGGCGATATCTTCGTCACCTGCACCGGCAACGTGGATGTGATTACGCACGCGCACATGGCAAAGATGAAACACAACGCCATCGTCTGCAACATCGGCCACTTCGATTCGGAAATCGACATCGCCAGCCTGCGCAAATACAAGTGGGAGAACATCAAGCCGCAGGTGGACCACGTGATCTTCCCGGACGGCCATCGCATCATCGTGCTGGCCGAAGGCCGGCTGGTAAACCTGGGCTGCGCCACTGGGCATCCGAGCTTCGTGATGTCGAACTCCTTCACCAATCAGGTTTTGGCGCAGATCGAGTTGTTCGCGCACGGCGCCAAGTACGAGAAGAAAGTCTATGTGCTGCCCAAGCACCTGGACGAGAAGGTCGCGCGCCTGCACCTGGACCGCATCGGCGTACACCTCACCAGGCTCACGCCCAAGCAGGCCGGTTATCTCAACGTTCCCGTGGACGGGCCTTACAAGCCGGAGATTTATCGTTATTGAAGCCGGCGCTGGTCTGTTGCGAAAAAGAAAAGCCCCGTAAGGGGCTTTTCTTTTCATGCGTTCTCGCGCCCGTCAATGTGCAATGGGTGTAAAGCTGAATTTCTGGCCGCCGATGGTGGCTTCGGCCATCAGCCCGCCCTCGGCGGCGGTGAATACCGCCACGCCGTTGTTCCAGGCCGCGTTCTTGGCGGCGCCGGCGGTCGCCGCCACCGCGGACACCTGCGCGCTGAAGGTGAAATTGCCGGCTTCGAAGGTCGCCAGCGCATTGCCATCGCGGAAGAAAATGACTTCGCTGTAGGCCTGTCCGCCGATTTGCGGACCGATGGTGATCTGCGTGACGCTGGTCACGCCCACCAGGCGCCCTTTCTCATAGACCGCGCCGTTGCCATGTGCGCCGCCGATCCAGAATCCGCCTTTGCCTACCGACGGGTAGAGGGCGTAGGCGTACGCCTGATCGAAGAACCGCTGGATGCTGGGATCGCGCTGCTTGAAGCGCGCAATCGCGGCATTCACCTGCGCGGTCATGGTGTCCGCCTGCTGCTGGCTGGCAACCCCGCTTCCCGGCTGCCAGCCCACACAGCCCGCGAAAATCAGTGCGCCCAGGCACGGCAGCATCAGACCCAAACGACTCGGGATTCTCATGACCACAAACTCCAGTTATCCAAAATTACCCTAGAACCTGTCTCAAAATACCGTTCGCCCTGAGCGTAGCGCCGTAGGTGCGAAGTCGAAGGGCCTGTTCTGAACGAAGTCGAACGTTTGTTACCCTCTGATTTTCCGTGTTTCGACTTCGCGGAGCTTCGCTCCGCTACGCTCAACACGAACGGTTAGAAGATTTTGAGATGGGCTCTAATTGAAAATGCGCCGCCACAAGGCCAAATCGCCGTCTTCGGATGCCAGCAATTCGACGCCGAGCAAAAATTCCTCCGCGTCTTCCGCGGGGCGGCACCAGCGCGTCTGGCCGTGCATGTGGAAGGAATCGCGGTAACCCTCGATGCTGATCACCACATCCACCAGTTCACCGGGCTGCAATTGCTGTTTGGCGCGCGCTTGCATGCCCGCGGGCGAGATGTCCACGGTCTTGCAATACAAAACGTCGCCGGCCGGGTCGTCCGACTGGGTCTCCATGCGGCGAATCACCGCACGCTCCTCGCGGCGCAGACGCGGATATTTCCGGCGGTCTTCCGGTCTGTTCATCGATTCCCTCTGCAAAATAGGCGGTTCCATGCGGCCTTCCCCGGGTGCGATCCGGAATTCCGGTCACCGGTGGGCCACAAAGTAGCGAACCGCAACGATGACCGCAACTATGTGCCCCCAAGACCTGAAGTATAGCCATGCAAACGGCTAAAATATGCATGCCGGTGTTCCCGGCCCGGCATCACCGGCCCATCCCGCACACACCAAGGTCATAACCGTGGCAATTCAATTCCCTGCGCACATCTGGCATAACGGCAAAATCAAACCCTGGGCCGAGGCCACCACGCACGTGATGGCGCACGCGCTGCATTACGGGTCCTCCATATTCGAGGGCATCCGCAGCTATCCCACCCCCAAAGGCGTGGCGATCTTCCGGCTCGCGGACCACATGAAGCGGTTTTTCAACTCCGCAAAGATTTATGACATTCCCATGCCCTACGATGCCGCCACCATTGCGGATGCCTGCCGCGAAGTGGTGCGCATCAACGGCCTGAAGCGCGCCTACATCCGTCCCATTGCTTTCCGCGGCCTCGGCCAAAGCCTGAGCCTGAGCGCGGAATCGCCCACCGATTTGGCGGTAGGTGCGTGGGAACTCGGCAGTTATCTTGGCAACGGCGTGGTGGACAAGGGCATTGATGCCTGTGTTTCGACCTGGCAACGCTTCGCGCCGAATACCATCCCCGCCGGCGCCAAAGCCGGCGGCAACTACCTCTCCGGCCAGTTGATGGCGCGCGAAGCGCGACGCCTCGGCTTCGGCGAGGGCATCGCGCTCTCCAGCAGCGGCCTGATAAGCGAGGGCGCAGGCGAAAACCTGTTCCTGGTGTTCGAGGGCGCGCTGCACACCACTCCGGTGAGTGCCGCCATCCTGGACGGCATCACGCGCAATACGCTCATGAAGCTGGCCGGGGATGCCGGCATCCGGGTCGTGGAACGCGAACTGCCGCGCGAATACCTGTATCTTGCCGATGAAGTGTTCATGTGCGGCACCGCCGCCGAGATCACGCCGATCCGCTCGGTGGACGGCAAGCCGGTGGGCAAGGGCGAGCCCGGTCCTGTTACGCGGCGCATGCAGCAGTTGTTCTTTGGCCTGTTTGAGGGCAAGACCGCCGATAAATACGGCTGGCTGGATTACGTGAATCAGAACGCTGCGCTGCCAACTCCGGCACTGAAAAGCTCCGCCCGGACCGGATGACCTCATGACCGAGTGCGCCGCCGATCAGAAAACCGATCTGCTGAATTCGCGCTGGACGCCGCTGCTATGGTGGGGACCGTGGTTGCTGATCATCATCGGCGCTTTCACCGGTGACGTCGCGCACACGGTATTGTGGACCGCGGGTTTCAGCGTGGCGGGCGCCGCGTGTCTCGCCAACGCGCGCCGTTGTGGCCGTCGCCACTGTTTCTACACCGGTCCGGTGTATCTGCCGGCCGCGCTCGCATCGCTGCTGTACGGCCTGCACGTTCTGCCCATCGGCGCGAACGGCTGGGGCTGGATCGTGGGCGTCGCGCTCGCAGTCAGCGTGATCGCCTGCTGTGGCCTGGAACCGCTGCGGGGAAAATACATTCGCCGCGCGTGATGTGCTCACTGCCAGGCTTTCCAGGCCTGGTAGTAGGTTTCCGCACCATCCACGAAACCGCCGTGCTTCGGTTGCCAGCCAAGTACGCGCACCGCTTTGCGCGCATCCACATGCTGGTTGAGCGCCAGACATTCGGCGAATGCACCCATCTGTTTTTCTGCCTCGGCGGGCGGCACATGCGTGATCTTCGCTGTGCCACCCGTGGCGCGCACCACAGCTTCCGTCATTTCATTTACCGTGGCGCGTGAACGGTCGGTGACTTCGAAGACTTCGCCGCGCAAACCGCTTTCCGCAAGTCGCACATAGGCGTCGGCAAGATCTTCGACGTGCACCATGGGCCAGCGATTGTTGCCGTCGCCGATGACACGCAATTCGCCCTTCTCGGCCGCCTCGAACCACATACCGGTAAGCCCACCACGACCGCCATACACGTCGCCCGGCCGGATTATCAAGCCGCGCACCCGGGGATGTTCCAGAACCCGCTGTTCGATTGCGGGGCGGCTCTGCACCATGCGTGCCGGCGTGAGTGGTGTGGTTTCGTCCACCATTTCACCGCCGGTGTCACCATGCACCCATGCGCCGCTGGTGTAGATCAGGGTCTTGGGCTGCGGGCCGCGCGGCGCTGCCTGCAGCAACGCCTCCACCGCCGCCCGGTCCACGGTGAGTGTGTCGGCCTGGTAATCCGCCGCCGCATAGATGAGTACCGAGCAAACTGCGACAGCTTCCATAAACGAGGCTGGCTCCTGCAATTTCCCCATGATGGGCCGGATTTCCGCCTTACGCAGCAAGGGCACGGCCCCCGGCCGGCGCACCACACCATAAACTTCGTGCGCGGCACGTGCCAGCGCCGAGGCCACTGCGTAGCCGATAAAGCCGGAGGCACCAATTACCAATATCTTCATGTTGTACCCAGCGTTCGGAATCAGGAACGCTTGCGCGCCAGGGTCAGGCCGTCGCCAATCGGCACCATGGACAGCTCAATACGCTGGTCCTTGAGCAGCGTAGCGTTGAACTCGCGGATCGCCACCGTGTCCTTGCTCTTGTCCTTTTTGTTGATCACCGCCCCGTCCCACAGCACATTGTCCACCGCGATCACGCCACCCGGCCGCAGCAGGCGGATGATGCGCTCGTAATAGTTCAGGTAATTGCCCTTGTCGGCATCAATGAAGGCGAAATCGTAGCGCCCCTGTTCGCCGCGCTTGAGCAGCCCGTCCAGGGTCTCCAGCGCGGGCGCGAGATGCAGGGTGATGCGTTTTTCCACGCCGGCTTCCTGCCAGTAACGACGTGCCACCGCGGTGAACTCTGCGCTCACATCGCAGGCGAGGATGTGGCCGTCGTCCGGCAGCGCCAGCGCCACCGACAGGCTGCTGTAGCCGGTGAACACGCCGACCTCGATGCAACGGCTGGCGCCCAGCATGCGCACCAGCAGGCGCATGAACTGACCCTGCTCGGGCGAAATCTGCATGCCGTGTTGGGGAAGCTTGGCGGTTTCCGCGCGCAGGCGCTGCAATATCGGCGGTTCACGCAGCGATACCTGCAACAGATACTCATACAGGCTGTCCGTCATGGAGATGGTACGATTGGACATCGCCCGCACCGCCGGAATTTCCAGTGAGTCCTGATTCTACTCCGCTGCGCGTGCTGCAGGTCACCGACACGCATCTGTTCGCGGACCCTGGCGGCATGCTGCACGGCATCAATACCCGCGAGACTCTGCAGCGCGTGCTGGAGGCCGCGGTGCGTCGGCCGCCACCGGATCTGGTGGTAGCTACCGGCGATCTGGTGCATGACCAGCCCGTAGCTTACCCGGCGCTCGCGCAAATGCTGCGGCAGTTGCGCGCGCCGGTGGCGGCCATCGCGGGCAATCACGATGACGCCGGGGAACTGCGCGCCATGCAGACTTCCGGCCTGCACGTGGGCGGCATGCAGCGCCTGGGCAGCTGGCGCATCCTGCTGCTGAACACGCAGGTATCCGGAAAGGTCGGCGGGCACCTGAACCAGGCGGAGCTGGCATTTCTGCAGGACGAGCTGCGCACGGCGGGCGACGCTCACGTGCTCATCGCGTTGCACCATCACCCGGTGCCGCTGCACAGCGCCTGGCTCGACCGCATTGCTCTGGACAACCCCGATGAATTTTTCAATATCCTGGACCGCAGCGAAAGCGTGCGCGGCATAATCTGGGGCCACGTGCACCAGGAATTCGACGCCGTGCGCCGCGGCGTGCGCCTGCTGGCGGCGCCTTCCACCTGCGTGCAGTTTTTGCCCAACTCGCGGGACTACGCCGTTGACGACAAGCCACCCGGCATGCGTTGGCTGAGCCTGCACAAAGACGGCCGCATCGAAACCGAAGTACACTGGCTCTGAAGGCGTTAACCTGCGTTTCCTGTCCGGGAAACGCACAGCTTGCGGGAGTGTCGGAACATGAACTGGAACTTGCGGCGCGGCCTGTGGCTGTGTGCCGCCTTGTGCACTCTGCTGTTGAGTGCCGGGTCGAAGGCCAACAGCGCCCAGGCTGACACTGCGCTGGGCGCCGCCGCGGATGCCCCGGCGCGAAGTTTCATCTGGCGTGTCAGCCGGGGGCGGACGTCCATGTATTTGGCCGGCTCCATCCACACGCTCAACCCGGACAGTTATCCGCTGCCCGATGTCATGGAGTCCGCGTTCCGGAATTCCCATGCGCTCGTGGAGGAAATCAATCTCACCGTGGAGGATCCGGTCAGCGTGCAGCAGCAAGCGCTGCAATTGGGTACCTATCCTCCCGGGGAATCCCTGCGCACCGAACTGCCGCCCGCCACCTATCAACAGGTCGCAACTCTTGCGCAGAATCTCGGGCTGGACATGCAGCAGCTGGATCGTTTGCGCCCGTGGCTGGGCAGCATCACGGTGCTGGAAATGCAGTTGCAGCAGGCGGCTTTCAATCCCAGCTACGGCCTCGATCATCATTTCGCAAATGAAGCCCAGATGTCCGACAAACGCGTGATCGGCCTGGAGACTGTCCACCAGCAGTTGGACATGCTTGCGCGTCTGCCCGCCAGGGTGCAGCAGGCCATGTTGCTGCAATCCATGCAGCAGGCCCAGCATTTCCAGCTCGAGGTGCACGCATTGATCCGCGCATGGCAAAACGGTGATGCCGCCGGCATGCAGCGCATCATGCAACATGACTTTGAAAAATATCCGCTGGCCTACAGGCGGCTGATCGTGGATCGCAACCGCGCGTGGTTCCCGCGGCTCGAACGCCTGGCACGCAGCGGCCGTGTGTATTTCGTGGTGGTGGGTGCCATGCACCTCATCGGACCGGACGGGCTGCTGGCACGATTCCGGAGGGCCGGTTACCGGGTGGAACAGTTGTAAAGCGAGCGTGAGACCGCTCGCCAAGCTCTTGTTGATCAGAGCCAATCTTTACGATGCGCGGGGTTTGCCCCGCTACGACGTAGTGCGGAAATAGCTTCCGGCCGGCCCGGCTCAGGGGTTGCTGAAAACGGCGCCGTGCGGAATGGCGCTCCCGTGCCAGCCATCGGGCCACGCGCGCGTGAAATTGATCGTCGCCGGTTCGAGTGTCAGTTTCCCGGTACGGCGATCGATCGTGGCAAGGCGGACCCGGGTGTTGAGCGCGCCGTAACCCGTGATGACCAGGCGGTCTCCGCCCGGCTCGAGCGCCAACCAGTGTGGGTATTCATCCGGCGGCAGCAGGATGCGGCTGACTTCGCGCGGATGTTCCGGATCGTGTACATCGAGACTCACTATCGCATGCCCGCTTTGCATGGTTTCCACCAGAAAATGGCCTGCGACCACCGGCACCTCGCACCCGCGGTAGCCGAAGTCGTAGATGTGTTGCAGCGTCGGATTGTCGCTCGCCAGATTCCGGACCAGGAAGAGATCGCAGTTGAACGTCGGCACCACGACCGTTTTGCCGTCGGCCAGCAGGCGCGGCTCGGACGAATCCGCAGCCGTGTCGTAAAACCAATCCGGTTGCGGTGGCAGCGGCATGGTCTTGATCAGCTTCAGGTCGGAAAGCCGCCAGACTTGGGCCACATGGCTGACTTGCGCGCCCATCATGTCCGCGCTGCCGGTGACAACGCGGTCGAGCTTCGGAATGATCGCCAGGCTATACGGGCGAATATTAGGGTGGCCCGGCACGGCCGCCGACGTGGATCTCACCACCCGGCCCTGTGGGTTGAACTCCACCAGTCCACCCGCAGCGTGGTTGAACCCTCCGGAATACTGGAAGCTTGCCAACGTATCGCCGTTGGAAAGATAAACAAAAGAGTGTGGATAGCTGAAAGCGCCGACGCTGCCGAATTTCCGCAAGAGCCGCGGTTGCAGGGGATCGTGCAAATCTAAGACGTACGTGCGGTTCCCGAGCCAGTCGTTGGCATACAGCACATCGTCCGGAGGTTCCGCATAGTTTGTGTGATGCGCCATCACCGCCTCGCCGACGGGCAGCATCGCCACGAGTTTCCCGAACGACGGCCCTCGATCGATGTCGAACACGGCGAGGAAGTCCTTGCCCAGTCCCAATCCACTGCGCCGCGCAGGAATGTCGGCGGGTGTCATCTCCGGCACCGAGGCAAGGGGATGCTTCGCTTCCATCGCCCACACGAAAAGATAGTGACTTGAAACCGGCGCTGCTGCCGCGATCAGCGGGAAGGCCAGAGCCAGAAGCAGCAAGCCGCGGAATATTGCCTTCTGCATGTTCAAATCCTGCCGCGTGTTACTCCACGCGGATAACGCCCATCATGCCGTGATCCTCATGAAACAGCATGTGGCAGTGGAAAACGAAGGTGCCGCGCGGAACGTTACGGAAGTCGAGGATTATCTTGGTGATGCTCGGCTGGATGAGCGGATAATTCGGATCACGGGGATTCGGCAATAGCCGCCCTACCGGTACAAAGCTCGTGTCCACGGTGACCGGTATGCCCATGTAGCTATGTTCCTGGACGTACGCCATTTGGTGAATGTGGAATGCGTGCGCCTCCATGGTCGCGTTAACCAAATACCATTCCTCGACCGTGCCCTGTTTCACCACGATATCGGGATTCGATGGCACGCTCGTCCCACCGCGATAGATCGGCCAGAATGAGTGCTCGTGGAAGTCCGCCTTGGTGGTGTCGGTAATGTAGTAAGCGTTATGCGCCGGAACCTTGCCGCGCTTGGGAAGGTAATATTCTGTGAACGTGATCGCACGGCGGTGGATGAGTGTGGGATGCGCGCGCGCCCACGCGACGAGCCGCGCCGCCGGCGTCTCAGATGGATTGATGCGCACGGAGTTGATCTTGTCACCCTTGCCGGTAGCAGCAACTGCGCTGATCCGCAGCAGCTCGTGATGTCGCATGAAATCTGCGTCTTTGCCCTCACAGTAGTGCTCGCTGGAGAGCATATAGCTTGCCCCCGCCGGTGCTGTCAGCAGGACGTCCGCGCGCGACATGGGTGAAAGCATGATCTCCCGCATAGCGAGGTAGCCACGGAGCGGGTGCTGCATGTCGCCGGACACCGGCACGCCATCGAGTCCCACGACGCGCATCTCCTGTACTTTGCCCGCGGCATCCCGCAATACCAGCAGCTTGGGAGAATCCGCGGTGCCGTTAACGAGCCGCAGCAACTGCGTCTGGCCAGCCGGCACGGCCAGCGATGCCGGCATGTCCGCGCCGTTGACAGTAAGCGCAACCTCCCGGCCGTAGCCATTGCAGCCGGTGGCATCGAGCGTCACGCCGCCGGCGCTCATCGGAAACGTGTCCGGCCAAGGCGGAGGACTGAACGGATTGTAGGCCACCGGGGGCGCCGCCCGCAGAGCCGCCTCATACTTCGCGGCCGCCGCTCCCTGCGCTGCATCAACCTTGTCGAGTGAAACACCAGTGGGCAAGGAACTTGGATCGAACTTGACCGGCAGGCGATAACGCAGCACCAGCACGTGTTCGGCAGCACGCGGAATTTGTTGCACATCCGGCTCCACGATCCAAGCGCCATCGAGACCACCGGCGACTTCGGGATCCGACGAGCCGTGCGCGTGCGGGTGATAGAGATAAGTTCCGGGCGGCTGGGTGCGCGGGATGGTGATGTCGTACTCGCAGGCGTGCAGCCGCGTGCTCAGCGTGGAGAGGAAAATGTTCTCCTCTGAGGCCGGTCCCTCGAAACCGTGCAGGTGAATATTTGTGTCTATCGCAGGCGGTGAAAAGTAGCGGTCATCTATAGTGTGATTCAGATAGCCGACCCAGTGCTGCACCGGCGCCGGTGGCATTGACATCGGTTTGCAAGGAATAATCTCAGTCGAAGGAACACTCTCACCGGAACTCTGACTGGCGATGTCGTTGACGATGCGGATTGCGAACCGCTCGCCGCGGCGCACGTGAATTGCCGGCGCGATCGTGTATACGGCACCGCGCCAATGGTAGCGGTAGCAGAAGCGGTGACCGTCGCGGTGCACGGCAAGAATCAGCTCATGCTGCCCGGACGCGTCCAGCGGCGCATCCCACATGTCCACGTCGGGTGGACCAATGACCATACCGTGCATACTGGCCACCGGGCCGCACGCACCGGCGGCGGTTGGCGCTGTCGCCGCAAAACCGGTCTGGGACACAAGGTTGGCCGCGCAGAGCACTAAAAGTGCCAACAGCGCGCACGCGCTGTGGCAGCCTGCCGTCATGAAGCGAAGCATGAATGTCATTGGCCCCCCCTTAAGGCGCAAGGTCAGGCATTGTACTTTTACGGCAACGTGCTGCAAGTGCCCGGCTGCCAGGCGAGACGGCCTTTGCACGGTTTCGCACGTCAGGCGGGGCCAGGGGGATTATTGATCCGTTCAGGAAACCCGAAAGGAGTGGGTTTGGCAAAGGCGGTGTAGCGTCAAGGTCAAATTTCAATCATTTCGAAATCTTCTTTGCCGGCCCCGCAATCCGGGCAATGCCAGTTGAGCGGCACGTCTTCCCAGCGCGTGCCCGGTGCGACGCCGCTTTCCGGATGGCCCTTGGCTTCCTCGTATACAAAGCCGCAATTCACACACATGTAGGACTTCAGTGTGACGCGGGCCTGGATGGATGCAACGGGAGTCATGCGTTCAGAGTATCAGCTCAATGCGGCAGCTGTGCAGTCATTTTCGCACGGACACATCGGCATCTGCACGCACAGCGGTTAAAATTCACGCATGTCCAGCGCGTCACCTCCCGTGGTATTAGTCATCGCCGGCAACGACCCCAGCGGCGGCGCCGGCCTGGCCGCGGACACGCAGGCCATCACCGCGTTGGGTGCGCATCCCGCGCCGGTGGTCGCGGCACTCACCGTGCAGGACACAGTGAATGCCTATCACGTCGAGGCAGTAGCGGCGCAACTCGTTGTGGTGCAAGCGGAAACCGTGTTGCAGGACATGCCCGTCACGGCCATCAAACTCGGTTTGCTGGCGACCGCCGAGACCGGCAAAGCCGTGGGGCAGCTGCTGCGCGCACATCCCGGAATTCCCGTAGTGCTCGATCCGGTGCTGGTCGCGGCCGGTGGCGCCGCGCTGGCCGAGGATGCGCTCGTCACGGTGTATCTCGAGGAGCTGTTGCGGCTCGCGACCGTCGCCACGCCCAATGCCGCGGAAAGCCGGCGGCTTGCGCCGCGGGCCGCGAATGCGCCCGCGCGCGTGGCGGAGCTGCTGGCGCGCGGCGCGCAACACGTGCTGGTGAAGGGTGCGGATGAAGCCACACCGGATGTCAGGAACACGCTCTTCAGCCAGGGCGGAAGCCACCGCGAATTTACCTGGCCGCGGCTGCCCGGAAACTATCACGGCTCGGGCTGCACGCTCGCTTCAGCAATCGCCGCGCTGCTCGCGCAAGGTCACGCTGTTCCGCAAGCCGTTGCCGAAGCGCAGGCGTACACGTGGAATGCGCTGCAACAAGGCTGGCGTTTGGGCCGCGGCCAGACAATTCCCAACCGCCGGGTCGCGCCATGAACATTCGTAGCCGCATGCTGCACGGTCTGTATGCCGTCACGGATTCCGGTGCCGCACCCGCAACGCCGCTTGCCGAAGCCGTAGCGGCGGCGATCCGAGGCGGTGCGCACCTCGTGCAGTACCGCGACAAGTGCGGCGACGCCGCGCGCCGTCTGCGTGAAGCGCAGGCGCTGCTGGCGGTGTGCCGCGAGCACGAGGTGCCGCTCCTCATCAACGACGACGTGGATCTCGCGGTCGAAATCGGGGCGGACGGTGTGCATTTGGGGCGCGAGGATGCGCCGCTCGACGAGGCACGCGTGCGCACGGGCCCGCGCGCGATTCTCGGTGTGTCCTGCTACGATTCGCTCGAGCGTGCGCTTGCCGCCGAGCAGGCCGGTGCGGACTATGTGGCCTTCGGGAGTTTCTTTGCTTCGCCCAGTAAACCCCAGGCGGTACGCGCACCACTTGAACTTTTGAGCATAGCGCGCCAACGCCTAAATGTGCCGTGCTGCGCCATCGGCGGTATCACGCCGGAAAACGGCGCTGCGCTGGTCGCGGCCGGCGCCGACATGCTGGCTGTCATCCGCGGCCTGTTCGCGCAAGCCGATATTGAAGCCACCGCACGGAAATACGCCCGACTGTTTCAATGAGCATGGGCTGTCTATTGTGGAGGGGCTTGATTTGTGGGAGCGGTCGTCCCGACCGCGATAAAACTGGAATCGCGGCGGAGGCCGCCGCTCAGCGGTATGCAAGGTTGTTTCGATGAGCCCCACTTAATATATTGTGGGAGCGGCTTTAGCCGCGATATTTCTGGATTCGCGACGGAGACCCTCGCTCCCACGCATGACCACATCAAACGCCTGGTTTCGCAGTGACCAACGATTTATTCGCCCAAGCACAGCGCTACATTCCCGGCGGGGTTAATTCGCCGGTGCGCGCCTTCAAGGGCGTGGGCGGCGAACCGCTGTTCATCGCGCGTGCCGAAGGCGCCTATATATATGACACGGATGGCCACCGCTATATTGACTACGTCGGCTCCTGGGGGCCGATGATCGCCGGCCACGCGCACCCGAAAGTAGTGCGCGCTGTGCAGACCGTCGCCGCCGACGGCTTGAGCTTCGGGGCGCCCACGGAACTCGAAACTCGGCTCGCCAAACGTATCTGCGAGCTCATGCCGTCCATTGAACTCGTGCGCCTGGTGAACTCCGGCACCGAGGCCACGATGAGCGCCATTCGCCTGGCACGCGGATTTACCGGCCGTGACAAAATCGTGAAATTCGAGGGCGGGTATCACGGCCATTCCGATTCCTTGCTGGTCAAGACGGGTTCCGGTGCGCTCACGCTCGGCGTGCCGAGTTCCGCCGGTGTGCCCGCGGCGCTCGCCGCGCTCACGCTCACCCTGCCGTACAACGACAGCGAAGCGGTACGTGCTGCATTCAAGCAATGCGGCCGCGAAATCGCCTGCGTGATCGTCGAACCGGTGGCCGGCAACATGAGCTGCGTGCCGCCGGTGCCTGGATTCCTCGAGACACTGCGCGAGCTTTGCAGCGACCACGGCAGTGTGCTGATCTTCGATGAAGTCATGACGGGATTTCGCGTGGCGCGCGGAGGCGCGCAGTTGCTCTACGGTGTGCGGCCTGACCTGACTACGCTCGGCAAGATCATCGGCGGCGGCATGCCCGTGGGCGCATTCGGTGGTCGGCGCGACATCATGGAAAAAATCGCGCCGCTGGGTCTGGTGTACCAGGCCGGCACGCTGTCCGGCAATCCGCTCGCGATGGCCGCGGGCCTCGCCACCCTGGAACTATTGGACGCGCCGGAGTTCCATGCGCAGCTGGAGCTGCGTACCCGGCAACTTTCCGAGGGCTTGCGCGACGCGGCCCATAGCGCCGGCATCGCGCTCAGCGTCAATCACGTTTGCGGGATGTTCGGATTGTTTTTCAGCAATGCGCCGCGGATCACGAATTACGCGCAGGTCATGGCTTGTGATGCGTCCGGATTCAAGCGCTTCTTCCACGCCATGCTCGCGCAAGGCGTGTATCTCGCACCGTCGGCGTTCGAAGCCGGTTTTGTGTCCACCGCTCACAGCGAGGCGGACATCGAAGCTACTGTGGCCGCGGCGCGCAAGGCGTTTGCCGCCGCCCGACGCGGCTGACGTCACGGGGCTTTCTGTTCCGCCAGCGATTGTACCAACGCCGCGATGACGTCGAGCCGCAGTTGCGCGTCGGAGATTTCCAGCAGGTGTTGCCGCTGTTTCATCGGCAGTGGCAGCAATTCCGCGAGCCGGTAACCGACCCAGCTGCTGTCATCGTAGGCGGGCGTGATCAGCGCGTAGCGTTCCGGCAGTTGCGCCAGCAGGGTGCGCAACATCTCGGCCAGTGGCTGGGCGGATTCCGGCAACGGCAGCGGCGATTCATCCGGCAGCCATTCCACTTCGCCCAGATGCAGGCCATCGTGCTGCGCGCGCATGCGCAGCGTGCGAAAGCGACGCTCGCCGGTCGCGAGTATGTGCAGCAGCCCGTCCGCATCGTTGCTCCAGTCGCGGATGCGCGCCAGCGTGCCCACGGTGTAGGTGCGTGCCGGACCGGTTTCGCTGCCCTGTTCGATGAGACACACGCCGAACCCCGCGTTGCTTTTGAGGCAGCGACTCAGCATGTCGAGGTAGCGGGTTTCGAAGATGCGCAGCGGCAGCGGTCCGCCCGGGAACAGCACGGTATTCAGCGGAAACAGCGCCAGGGTTTCCGGCATGCCGGCTACAGGGGCCAGGTGGCCGCCGCGGCCTTTTGCTGCAAACGCTCGATCAGTTTTTCATGGATGCCGCCGAAGCCGCCGTTCGACATGATGAGCACGTGATCACCGCTGCGCACCTCGGTGGCCACGGCATCCACCAACTGCGAAAACTCCCCGCTGACACTGGCCCGAGCGCCCAGCGGCTGCAGGGCGCCGGCCACGTCCCAGGTGACGTTCGGTGCCTGATACACGAACACGCGGTCGGCATCGGCGAGCGCGGCGGCCAGGCTGTCGCGATGCACACCGAGCTTCATGCTCGCGGAGCGCGGCTCGAGCAAGGCGATGATGCGCTGTTTGCCGACGTGCTGGCGCAGGCCGTTGAGTGTGGCGGCGATGGCGGTGGGGTGGTGGGCGAAGTCGTCGTACACCGTGACGCCGTCCACGCGTGCGCGCACCTCGAGCCGGCGTTTCACGCCCTGGAAACGGATCAGGGCTTCGGCCGCCTGACTCGGGATCACGCCCACGTGATGGGCCGCGGCTATCGCCGCCAGCGCATTCAGGACGTTGTGCTTGCCGAGCAGCCGCCATTCCACCATGGCGGCGGGCTTGCCGCGCCACGTCACGGTGAAGGCGCTGCCGTCCGCGGCCACGTGACGCGCGGTCCAGTCCCCTTCGGTGAGCGAGAAAGTCTCGCGCGGCGTCCAGCAACCCTGGGCAAACACGTTTTGCAGCGCGACATCCGCGGCGTTGGCCACGAGCAATCCGTTGCGCGGCACGGTACGCAGCAGGTACTGGAATTGCGTCTGGATACTGGCGAGGTCCGGATAGATGTCCGCGTGGTCATATTCAAGATTGTTGAGCACCGCGGTGCGCGGGCGGTAATGCATGAACTTGGCACGCTTGTCGAAAAACGCGGTGTCGTACTCGTCGGCTTCCACCACGAAGTACTGGCCGCTGCCGGCACGGGCCGACGACTTGAAATCGCGCGGCAGGCCGCCGATGAGGTAACCCGGTTTCAGGCCGGCCTGTTCCAGAATCCACACCAGCATGCTGCTGGTGGTGGTCTTGCCGTGCGTGCCGGCCACTGCCAGCACGTGCTGGCCGCGCAGCACGTTTTCCGCCAGCCATTGCGGGCCGGAGGTGTAGGGCAGGCCGCGTACCAGCACCGTTTCCAGTTCCGGGTTGCCGCGCGACAGCGCGTTGCCTACCAGCACCAGATCCGGTGCGGGCTTGAGATGCTCCACGGCATAGCCCGCAAGCAGGGGAATTCCCAGCGATTCAAGCTGCGTGCTCATGGGTGGATATACGTTGTCGTCCGAGCCGCTCACCTGGTGGCCGGCGGCGCGCGCCAGCGCCGCAATCCCGCCCATGAAAGTGCCGCAAATGCCGAGTATGTGGATGCGCATGCTCAGATCCGCATGGGGAACAACACGGAGAACATTACCAAATTAAGCACCACGTAGGTGCCGGCGATGAAAATACCGAGCGTGAGCCAGGTATTGAGCGCATGCCGCAGGATGTGGCCCGTGACCAGCACGTTCCAGGCCACAATCACCCACAGCAACACGCCCACTGCCTGCGTGCCGGTGGACGCGGGCAGCAGCGTGGCCAGCAAGGTAAGCGGCACGGCCACGAGCATGATGATGGTACTCGTGCCGAGCAGCGCGCTGAGCGTCTGGTTGAAACGCTCGAGTTTCTGCCAGATCGTCAGCACCAGCGCAAAGAACGCCAGCAACAATGCCGTGTCCAGCAGCAGTTCCGGCAACAGTACCCGGCCGCGCAATCCCTGCGCTACGAACAGCGCCACGTCCGCGGCCATGTAAACCAGCAGCAGGATGACGAACAAGATCCAGGAACGCGGGAACACCTGCGGACCCTGACGCAACAGGCAAATCTGCCAGCAGGTGCGTACAATTGCTTTCACCCGTCCTCCCGTGCAACGACCGCCACGCATCATACCGTGCCGGCCCACCGGACTTCAGCCCGAAAATTCCATGAGCGACGATTATCTGTGGATCGAAACCGCCGAGGCGTTGCAGGCGCTGTGCGCCGACCTCGGCCGCAGCGAGTGGCTGGCGCTGGATACGGAATTCATGCGGGAACGCACTTATTATCCCAAGCTGTGCCTGGTACAGGTGGCTACGCCGCAACTGGTCGCGTGCGTGGACGTGTTGGCGCTGGCGTCGCTCGAGCCGCTGCTGGCGGTGCTCGACGACGCGCGCATTCTCAAGGTACTGCATTCGGCGCGTCAGGACCTGGAAATCTTCTTCAATCTGAACGGCCAGGTGCCGGCGCCGCTGTTCGACACCCAACTGGCGGCGAGCTTCGCGGGGTTTCCCGACCAGGCCGGTTACGCGACGGTGGTGCAGGGCGTACTCGGAGTGAATCTGGACAAGAGCCACACGCGTGCCGACTGGACACGTCGGCCGCTGGCGCCGCTGGTGCGCCAATACGCCGCCGATGATGTGCGCTACCTGCGCGAGATTTATCCGCGCCTGAAACACAAGCTCGAAAGCCAGCAGCGCATTAGCTGGCTGGGGACGGAGACCGCGCGCCTCACCGATCCCGCTACCTATCGCCCGGATCCGGACAACGCCTGGCAGAAGTTGCGCGGCCAGCAACGGCTTAAGCCGCGTCAGTTGGCTGCCGCCAAGGCGCTGGCCGCATGGCGCGAGCGTACCGCGATGCAGAGCGATCTGCCGCGCCAGTGGGTGCTCAAGGACGAGGCGTTGATGGACATTGCGAAGCAATTGCCTGCCGGCATTGATGAGCTGCGTGCAGTGCGCGGTCTGGCGGAAAGCGCGCTCACCAGGCACGCGGAAGAATGGCTGGCGTTGATCGGCGCAGCGCAAAGCGCGGGCAAACCGGCGCCTTTGCCCGAACGCTTGAGCAATGCTCAGGACGCGCTCGTGGATGCGCTCATGTCGGTGCTGCGTCTGCAAGGTACCGCGGCTGGCGTGAGTTCGGCGCAGCTCGCGAGCCGCGGAGAACTCGAGCAGTTGGTGCGCGGCGCGCGCGATGTGCCGGTGTTGCAGGGCTGGCGGCTGGACACCGCAGGCCGGACGTTGCTGGATTTGCTTGAAGGCAAGACCGCGCTCGGCGTCAAAGATGGCACCCTGCAAATTCAATCACAGGAAAAGAAAACCTGAATTTTGCAGGAGCGGCTTCAGGCTGCATGCGTCCAAAAACTCCGTTCCCCCTGAGCGTAGGCCGCGAGGCCGAAGTCGAAGGGTGAGGACGCTTCGACTCCGCTCGCTCATGCGAGCTACGCTCAGCGTGAACGGCAGGAATCGCGGCGCGGACCCATGGGTCCGCTCGCCGCTCCCACATTTATTTGCGCGTACGGCTCTTCCTGGCGGGACGCTTGACGCTTTTCGATGGTTTGGGTTTGACGCTCGCGGGCTGGTGCGCGGGCTTTGATTTTGATTTGACCGGCTTGACCACCGGTTTTTTCGGTAAGGGTTTGACCGGCGCTTTGACGGATTTGCCTTTGCGCAAGGGGTTCACGGGGAGCGGCAGCTTGGGTTTGCGCAAGCCCTTGGCGACCGGATCGAGCACGGCCACCAAACGGCCGAAAATCTCGTCCACTTCGCCGGTGCCGTTGACGGTTTCCAGCTTGCCCTGGTTGCGATAAAAGGCGAACAGCGGTTTGGTCTGCAGCTCGTACACCCGCAGGCGGTTGCTGATGGTGACCTCGTTGTCGTCCGGACGGTGGTGCAGGGGCGCACCGCAGCGGTCGCACTGGTCGTCGAGGCGCGGCGGATTGGTATAAATGTTGTAAGTGGCGCCGCAGTTTTCGCAGGTACGCCGGCCGGCGAGACGCTGCAGCAGCACGTCGAAATCCACGTCCAGCAGCACCGCGCAGTCCAGCGGCTGGCCGAGCGCGCGCAGCATCTCATCCAGCACCTGCGCCTGGGACAGGTTGCGCGGGAAGCCGTCGAGGATGGCGCCGTTGCGGGCGTCCGCGGCACGCAAGCGCTCGCGGATGATGCCGAGCACGATTTCGTCGGACACCAGTTGGCCGGCGTCCATAGCGGCCTTGGCCTGCAGCCCGAGCGGCGATCCGGCCGCCAGCGCCTCGCGCAGCAGGTCTCCCGTGGAAACGTGGGGAATACGGTATTTCGCGGAGAGCTTGTCCGCCTGCGTCCCTTTACCGGAGCCGGGAGCCCCCAGCAGCACAATTCTCATGTGGTGTCTCGTGTTGATGTTGGGCGGGACAGCCGGTGGAGCCTGAGGCGCGCGGGGCGCGGGCAGGGCTTCACGGCAGGCGTAAAGTACCCGCTGATTCCCGGAACGTCAACGCGCCCGCGCCAGTGGGCGATTTTTTTGCAATTCGTGCCCGCCCCGCTACAATGCCCGCCGGCCCGGGGGAGGTCGGCCGCTCCGCCCACAAATACAAGAGTTTCCTTTTCATGGCTTTCACCCAGAACGCCTTTTATGCCCAGTCGGGCGGCGTGACCGCCGTCATCAACGCCAGTGCCTGCGGTGTCATCGAGACCGCGCGCCGGCACAAAAACCGCATCGGTAAAGTCTATGCCGGCCGCAACGGCATCATCGGCGCGCTTATGGAAGATTTGATTGACACCGGCCGTGAATCGGCCGCTGCCATCAGG
This sequence comes from Gammaproteobacteria bacterium, assembly GCA_035279405.1. Taxonomy (NCBI): domain Bacteria; kingdom Pseudomonadati; phylum Pseudomonadota; class Gammaproteobacteria; species Gammaproteobacteria bacterium. The sequence continues at coordinate 135,766 of DATEHU010000033.1, read as the reverse complement.
GCACTGCGCCACACACCGGGCGGCGCGTTCGGCTCCTGCCGCTACAAGCTCAAGGGCCACGAGGAAAATCGCGCACAGTACGAGCGCCTGATCGACGTTTTCCGCGCCCATCGCATCGGTTACTTCTTCTACAACGGCGGCGGCGACTCGGCCGATACCTGTCTCAAGGTCTCCCAGCTCTCGGAAAAACTCGGTTACTCCGTGCAGGCAATCCACATACCCAAAACCGTGGACAACGACCTGCCGATCACGGATTGCTGCCCCGGCTTCGGTTCGGTGGCGAAGTACGTGGCGGTGTCCATCAAGGAGGCCGCACTGGATGTCGCCTCGATGGCCAAGACCTCCACCAAGGTGTTTGTCATGGAAGTCATGGGCCGGCACGCGGGCTGGATCGCCGCGGCCGGCGGCCTGGCGCAGGAAAAGGCCGGGGATGCGCCGCAGGTCATCCTGTTTCCCGAGATTCCGTTCGACCAGGCGGCGTTTCTGAACAAGGTCAGCGACAGCGTGAAACGCGATGACTACTGCGTGATCGTGGTATCGGAAGGCGTGCGCAACCGGGACGGAAAATTCCTTGCCGAAGCCGGCACCCGGGACGCCTTCGGCCACGCGCAACTGGGCGGCGTGGCGCCGTTCGTCGCCAACCTGGTCAAGGAAAACCTGGATTACAAATACCACTGGGCGGTGGCCGATTATCTGCAACGTTCCGCGCGCCACATCGCGAGCAAGACCGACGTGGATCAGGCCTACGCGGTCGGCAAGGCGGCGGTGGAATTCGCCCTCAAGGGCCACAACGCGGTGATGCCCACCATCGTGCGCAAATCCGATAAGCCCTACAAATGGGTCGTCGGCATGGCGAAACTCACCGACGTGGCCAACCGTGAAAAATTCATGCCGCGGGATTTCATCACCAAGGACGGCTTCGGCATCACGCCGAAGTGCCGGCGCTATCTTGCGCCCCTGATCCGCGGCGAGGACTATCCACCTTACAAAAACGGGCTGCCGCAGTACGTTACGCTGCGCAACGTTGCGGTGCCCGGAAAATTGACCACGAGCTTCACCCTCTGACCGGAGATAACTCGATGACCATCACAGCCGATTTGTGGTTCGCCCTGGCCTGCGGGATCGTCGCGATCCTGTATGGAGTGATTTCAGTGGGCTGGGTGCTGAAACGCCCCGCCGGCAACGAGCGCATGCGCGAAATCGCCGCCGCCATCCAGGTGGGCGCCAAGGCGTATCTCAACCGCCAGTACCGCACCATTGCCATGGCCGGCATCGTGTTGTTCCTGCTCATTGGTTTCGTGCTGAAGAGCTGGCCCGCGGCCATCGGCTTCGCCATCGGCAGCATCTTCTCCGGCGCGGCCGGCTACATCGGCATGAACATCTCGGTGCGCGCCAACGTGCGCACAGCCGAAGCCGCGCGCCATGGCGTGAAGGCCGCGCTCAAGCTTGCGTTTCGCAGCGGCGCCATCACCGGCATGCTGGTCGCGGGCCTGGCGCTCCTCGGCATCACGGTCTATTACATGATCCTGCGCCAGTTCTTGAGCGAGGAAACCGCGCTGCACGCACTCATCGGCCTGGCCTTCGGCGCGTCGCTGATCTCGATCTTCGCGCGCCTGGGCGGCGGCATCTTCACCAAGGGCGCGGACGTGGGTGCGGATCTTGTCGGCAAGGTCGAGGCCGGCATCCCCGAGGACGACCCGCGTAACCCGGCGGTGATCGCCGACAACGTCGGCGACAACGTGGGCGACTGCGCCGGCATGGCCGCGGACCTGTTCGAGACTTACTGCGTCACCATGGTGGCTTCGATGTTGCTCGGTGGCCTGATGATCAAGGAACTCGGCAGCAATGCCATCGTCTACCCGCTGGCGCTTGGCGGCGTGTCCATCCTCGCTTCGGTCATCGGCATCTTCGCGGTGCGCGGCAAGGAAGGCGGCAAGATCATGAACGCGCTGTATGCCGGCGTGATCGTGGCCGCGATTCTCTCGATCATCGGCTTTTTCTTCGTGAGCCGCTGGCTGATGTCCGGCATGCCGAGTATCGGCTATCTGGGCGTGTTTGAAGCGGCCGTGGTCGGCCCTGTGCTGACCGTGGTGCTGGTCGCCATCACCGAGTACTACACCGGCACCCAGTTCAAGCCGGTGAAGCACATCGCCCAGGCTTCGACCACCGGACACGCCACCAACATCATCGCGGGGCTCGGCATATCCATGAAGGCCACGGCACTGCCGGTGATCGCCATCTGCATCAGCATCGGCGTGGCGTATCTGTGTGCGGGGCTGTACGGCATCGCCATCGCCGCCGCCACCATGCTGTCCATGACCGGTGTGGTTGTGGCGCTCGACGCCTACGGTCCGATCACCGACAACGCCGGCGGCATCGCGGAAATGGCGGACCTGCCGAAAGAGGTGCGTGCGGTCACCGATCCGCTGGACGCGGTCGGCAACACCACCAAGGCCGTGACCAAGGGCTACGCCATCGGCTCGGCGGCGCTCGCCGCGGTGGTGCTGTTCGCCGACTACACTCACAACCTTGCGGCGCTCGGCAAGACTTTCAGCTTCGACCTGTCCGACTACAAGGTCATCATCGGCCTGTTCATCGGCGGATTGATTCCCTACCTGTTCGGCGCCATGGCCATGGAAGCCGTGGGTCGTGCTGCGGGCGGCATCGTCAACGAGGTGCGCCGCCAGTTCAAGGAAATCCCGGGCATCATGACCGGCAAGGCCAAGCCCGATTACTCGCGCGCCGTAGATATGCTCACCAAAGCGGCCATCAAGGAAATGATCATCCCCTCGCTGCTGCCGATCGTGGTGCCGATCATCATCGGCGTGGCCTTCGGTGCGCAGATGCTCGGCGGCGTACTGGTCGGCACCATCGTCACCGGCCTGTTCGTGGCGATTTCCATGACCACGGGCGGCGGTGCCTGGGACAACGCCAAGAAATACATCGAGGATGGCAACTTGGGCGGCAAGGGCTCCGAGGCCCACAAGGCGGCCGTGACCGGCGACACCGTGGGCGACCCCTACAAGGACACCGCCGGCCCGGCCATCAACCCGCTCATCAAGATCATCAACATCGTCGCGCTGCTCATTATCCCGCTGCTGGTGAAATAGCTATCTTTTGTGGGAGCGGCCGTCTCGGCCGCGATTCTGCAAGATCGCGGCAAGAATGCCGCTCCTACAGGGAATCCAAGCGCTGCATGAACAGGCGGCGCTTTTTTATGCGTCATCGGTTACCGGGATGACCTACAATTGCGGTGGCCATAAAAGACGATGCCATCGCATGTGCCCTTCACAATGAAATTCTGGTGGGTGAATCAGAATCAGACTTTCGAACAAGAAGTTCGAGGCGGTTATCTCTGGTCACCTAAACGTAAATCCGATGGTTCAATCAATCCATTTTACGAATCAATGCGGGAAGTGGCGCCAAGCGACCTCATATTCTCGTTTGAAGATACATTGATCAAAGCACTAGGGCTTGCCACCAGTTATGCACGAGAAGCCCCCAAACCTCCGGAATTCGGCAACGCTGGCCCAAATTGGAACCGGATCGGTTGGTGTGTGAACGTGGATTTCAGAGTGCTCGAACACCAAATAAAGCCAATAGACAATATCGAGCGCTTGCGCCCCTATCTGCCCGAGCGCTATTCTCCCTTGCAATCATCCGGGCGCGGAAATCAAGCTATTTACCTCACCTGGATTGAGCCGCTTCTGGCTCAGGAGTTACTCGCTCTCATCGGCTTTGAAGCCCGACAATTCTGGGAGCGGGCAACAAAAGCTGACACTCAGTACGCCCCGAAAAATTTCGATGATGTGCAAAACTGGGAAGACCATATAAAGGCCGTAATTGAATCAGACAAGAAAATTCCGGAAACAGAGAAATCTGCGCTGATACTTGCACGCCGCGGTCAGGGTATGTTCAAACAACGCGTTGCTTTAATTGAACACTCCTGCCGCGTAACAAAAGTTGAGCGGCCCGAGCACTTGATAGCCAGCCATTGCAAACCTTGGCGTGACAGCTCCAATGAGGAGCGACTGGATGGAGAAAACGGCCTCCTTCTTACGCCGTCTATTGACCATCTCTTTGACCGCGGCTTCATCTCTTTCGATAACGACGGCACACTGCTGGTTTCTCCGGTAGCGCATAAACCTTCACTGCAAAAGATGGGGGTGCCCACAGAGAACCTTACGAAGGTAGGACAATTCACCAGCGGTCAGCGAAAATATCTCGATTTTCATCGGGACTCCGTATTTTTGCGATCGAAACGCTGAATCCGCATAGCGATTATCGGCTGTCGTCAAATCTCCCGTTCCCGTTTCTTCTCCATCGCCAGAGCCCTGAGCAACCTCTTGCCTCTATACTTGCCTAGCAGCGACTTCACACGGGAATCCGTAACAGCGCGAGATTTTCCGAGAGGAACCTTTTTGAGTTTTCGAGTGGTCATGATTTCTGATTGGATAAGTTGATATTGAGAGGAATCCTGAGATAGCTAACACCATTGCCTTCGGGCTCGGGCAAGCGGCCCGCGCGGATGTTGACCTGGATGGCAGGCAGCAACAACGCCGGAACGCTCAGGGTTTTGTCGCGTTCAGTTCGCAGTTTGATGAAGGCTGCGCGCGACACGCCGTCATGGACGTGGATGTTGGCGCGCTTCTGTTCGGCTACCGTTGTTTCATGCTTGTATTCGCGTCCGCCGGGTGCGTAGTCGTGACACATGAACAGGCGTGTCTCGGGCGGCAGTGACAGGATTTTGCGGATGGAATCGTAGAGCGTGCCGGCATCGCATCCCGGGAAGTCACAACGCGCCGTGCCGGAGTCCGGCATGAACAGCGTGTCGCCCACGAAAACGGCGCCGTCAATCACGTAGGTCACGCTGTCACCGGTGTGCCCCGGCGTGGCCATGACGCGCGCTTCCAGTGTGCCGATTTGAAATATCTCGCCGTCCTTGAACAGATGATCGAATTGACGGCCATCGGGTTTGCATTCACCCCCCAAGTTGTAGAACGCTTTGAAAGTTTGCTGCACTTGGCGAATGCCTTCGCCGATGCAGATGCGTCCACCGAGTTCGCCCTTGACGAATTGCGCGGCGCTCAGATGGTCCGCATGCGCGTGGGTTTCCAGAATCCAGTCGAGCGTGCAGCCGCTGCGGCGCAGGAAATCCACGAGCGTCTGCGCCGATTCCACAGCCGTGCGGCCGGCGGCGGCGTCATAGTCCAGCACCGGATCAATTACCGCGGCGTGCCGCGTGGCGAGGTCGCTCACCACGTAGCTGAACGTGGAGGAGGGCTTGTGGAAGAAAGCGGTGATCTCGGCGGACACGACATGCTCCCGGCCTGTTTTACTCACTCATTCTATATACTGGCGCGCCTCAAACCGGAAAGATTTCCGCATGCTGCTTGCCTTGCTCGGTGCGGTACTGATTGGCCTGGTCCTGGGGCTTTTGGGCTCCGGCGGTTCCATCCTGACGGTGCCGGTGCTGCTGTATCTGGTGCACATGCCGGACAAGCTCGCCATCGGCGCCTCGCTCGGCATCGTGGGCGGCATCAGCCTCGTGGGTGCGCTGCCGTATGCCCGGCAGCGGCTGGTGCAGTGGCGCTGGGTGCTGTGGTTTGGAATTCCGGACATGGCCGGGGCCTGGGCCGGAGCCTGGATTGCGGAATTCCTTTCCGGCGAGGTGCAACTGCTGATATTCGCCGCGGTAATGCTGACCGCGGCGGTTATGATGCTGCGACGGCGTGTCACCGAAGCCGCGGAACCCCGCCGCCACGTGCTCTGGAAGATCGTGCTCATTGGATTCGGCGTCGGCGTACTGGCCGGTATCGTGGGCGTGGGCGGCGGGTTTCTGATCGTGCCTGCGCTGGTGCTTCTCGGGGGGCTCGATATGCGCCAGGCGGTCGCCACCAGTCTGGTGGTCATCATGCTGGCGGCATTCACGGGCTTCGTGCGCCATCTGCTCTCGCTGTCGGCGCAAGGCCTGCACGTGGACTGGCGGATCATCGGCGTGTTCGTGCTCGTCGGCGCGGCCGGAAGTCTCGCCGGACATCAGTTCGCGAAGCGCCTGCCGCAGGCGCTACTCAGACGGATTTTTGGCGTGTTCCTGTTTGCGATGGTCGCTTACGTCATCTGGCACACGCTGCCGCGGGTTTGGTAACGGACCGCGTGCTGAGGAGAAAGGTGGGAGAAATGGGGTCAGAGCGAATATCTAAATAATCAGTGGCAGACTACAGTTTCATGTCTGTGCTGGAGTGCAAGATGACTCGCGCGAATTGGTATTTTGATGTGATTTCTCCGTTTGCGTATCTGCATCTCAAACTGTTGCACAAGCTCCCTGAGTCCCTTGAAATTGAATACGTTCCCGTCCTGCTCGCAGGGCTGCTGAAGCACTGGGACCAAAAGGGTCCGGCGGAAATCCCGGCCAAACGAACCTACACCTATCGGTATGTGACGTGGCTCGCAGGCAATCTGGGGATTCCGTTCAAGATGCCGCCCTCGCATCCCTTCAATTCACTGGCCGCGCAGCGATTGCTCATTGCCGCCGGGCCAAATCCTGCGAATGTGGCGGTTGCATTCGACATGATCTGGCAGGAAGGGCGGGATTTACAGGACCCCGGGGAAATTGCCGAGCTGGGGCGGCGGCTTGGAATCAAGGATGCTCAGGCGACATTGGCTGATCCCGGAATCAAGGCGAAGTTGAAAACCAACACCGATACCGCCATATCCAAAGGCGTTTTCGGCGTACCGACTTTCCTTATCGGGGAGCAGTTGTTCTGGGGCCAGGATTCGCTGGAGATGATGCAGGATTATCTGCGTGACCCCGGCATCTTTGATACGCCCCAGATGAAGCGGGCGGTGGATTTGCCTATCGGAGCCACACGTCCCCAGCCGCTAAAATCCTGATCAGGATGGCTTCGCCACTTCCTTTGCGACGCGGACCCACTAGCGAACTCATGGCGTTCTCCACGCAGTTCGGGGAGTCCCGGCCCGGGGAGCATGCAAGACACGGCTGTGTACATTTTGTGGTCTCGAGAACATCGAGCAAAACGGCCATAGCTCCGTCTAGCTTCTGTCTTTGCTATCTATATTCCGCAGGACGTGGTATAAAGCGCGCGTTCTCAACACAGTCAGCGGTATTCAGAAGCCATCTCAAAAACCACTGCGTCTGGCAAAGCCCAGTAGCGTCAGCTCGGAATCGCCGCTTCGGCATCCTGTTTCCTCCCCGACCGGGGACTTTCAGGGCTTGCGCGGCACCCGTACATCCCCGTACCTCGTTTGTGTACCGCCCTGTACGCCCCCGTTTCCCGCTAATGCCAGTCGTGCTCTGCGCGTACCCAGTCATTTTTGAGATGGCTTCTGACAGTCATTACCCGCCACTGTTTTCGAGAACAAACGTTCAAGTTATCCATTACTTTTAAGAGAGATTGCAATGTCACAGAACAAACTGTATGTGGGAAATTTTCCTTACTCGGTGGATGAAACGCAGTTGCGCGGAATCTTTTCCCAGTACGGCGAAATTTCAGAACTGGCCCTGATCATGGATCGCGATACCGGCCGCCCCAAGGGCTTCGGATTCATCACCTTCGCGACCCAGGCCGCGGCGGAGAAGGCGCTCGAGCAGAATGGCAAGGACCTCAGCGGTCGTCCGCTCAAGGTCAGCGTTGCCACCGACAAGCCGCGTACCGGTGGCTTCCGCTCTGGCGGTGGCGGTAATGGTGGTGGTAACCGCTCTCGGTGGTAAATCTGCGGTGTGTCTGATTTGATTCAGACGATGAAAAGCCCTGCCGTTCGCGGCGGGGCTTTTTATTTCCCATGAGTGTGCCGTATGCCATAGTGGGTGCATGGGAATCTCGATGAGAGGGTGGCCATGCCGCGGCACGGTTTACGTTGTCCAGCGTGAGACGGGCGAACCCGGCTCGTGAAGCTGATCGCGTGAGCATCCCGACGTCGTCCATCAGTTCCTTGCGGCGGTTGTCACGCCGCAGCCTGCCCGTGGCCGCGACCAAACTTGCGCGGTATCTCATCGGCAAGACGCTTGTGCGCGAACTGCCTCAACGCCGGATCATCGGGCGTATCGTGGAAACCGAAGCCTATCTGCCTTACGACAAGGCCTGTCACGCGTTCAACGGCATGACCAAGCGCAACCGTTCGCTGTTTCTGCCGCCCGGGCATGCCTACGTGTATTTCATTTACGGCAATTACTACATGCTGAACGTGAGCGCGGAAAAGGAGGGGGTGGGCGCGGCCGTGTTGTTCCGCGCACTGGAGCCGCTGGCTGGCGAGGAGCTGATGAAGCGCGGCCGCAGCCATGTCGCGGACAAGGATCTGGCGCGCGGGCCGGGACGCCTGGCGGCGGCACTGCGCGTGACCATGAAACTGGACGGCCTGGACTTGTGTGCCCAAGGCCCGCTGTGGCTGGCGCACGCCTTGCGGCCGGTTGGACGCATCGGCCGCGGCGTGCGCATCGGCATCACCAAGGACGCGGACCGCCGGCTGCGTTTCTATGAGCGCGGCAATCCGTTTGTCAGTGGCCCTAAATGGCTGAACCAATAGTGATCATTTCCAGAGACCATTCAGAATCTTAAAGCGTTCGTGCTGAGCGTAGCGGAATGCCGTCCCGCGAAGTCGGAGCACGGTAAATTCCCGTACTCCACCCCTCGACTTCGTACCTGCGGTACTACGCTCAGGGCGAACGAAGGTAGCTCAGCGGTCGTCTATTTTCAGAATGTCGCCGCCGCGCGGGTCGCAGACGAAGACGTGACCGTGGTTGTCGTCGGTGACACAGTGGGCATGCTCGGCGGTTTTGTAAACGGCGAGCGCCTCGAGTGCGCCGGCCGGAGACACATCGAAGATCGTGAGCGTGGCGGCACGTGCACCGGGCACGTACAGATGATGCAGCGCCGGGTTGTAGCTGATGATGTCTATGCCGGCGCCGGCCGGCGCGCTCGCCAGCACTTTGCCGTGTTCGCCGGGCGAGAGCACCGCCACCTTGCCTTCGGTACAGGCCACGAACAGGTGGTCGCGTTCCTCATCCAGCGCGAGGCCACGCGAGCCTTTGCAGGTATTCGGCCATTCGGCCAGCACCTTGTGCGTGGTGAGTTCCATTTCAACCGTCTTGTCCTTCCAGAGATTGGAGTAGACGCGGTTGCGTGCATCGTCTATTTCGAGAGATTCCGGACCGCCGGCGATGTGAATGACGGCTTCCTGCGTAAGTATGGGCTTTGAGGACACGGATAATTTGAAAACCTGTATCTGCTCTTTTTCCGGTTCGGTCACCCAGATTTCATGGGTGCGAGCCACGTAGCGCACATAGTCCGGTCCGCTTTCGAGTGCGGTGCGTCCCACGATGGCCTTGCTATGCGGATTGATGGCCACGACTTCGGCTGGGTCGTGATCACTCGCAAACAGGAACCCTTCGGCATACATGGCGGAGCTGGTGCCCTCGCGGCGCTCCTTGCTGTTCGCGGGCGGTGCGCTTACGCCGGGAATGACGGTGAGCGCGTCGGTGGCGGGATCAATCAGCACCAGATTGCCTGTGGCGCCCGCCGGAACCGTGATGCGGTTCAAGGCCGCGGCGTAGCCGATGTCGTCAAAACCGATGCCGTGTTCGCCGCCGGGAATCTTGATGACGGCTTGCGGCGTGAGCAGTGTGGGTGCCGCCAACGTGGGGAGCGGTAACAGAGCGAGCAAAAGAGAGGGAAGTACGGGTGTTTTCATGGCTGGACCCTCGTGATGTTATTGGTCGGAAGACGCAAAGATCTCGGAGTTGCTGCTGCCGGTGTAACGGATCGTGCCATGCACGGGCAGGTCATGACGCTTCGCCTGCGCTGCGTCGAGAGTGTAGCGGTACAAGGCGGTGTCGGTTTTCGGACAGTAATAGCCCCTGCCTTTGAAATGAACATTCCCGTGTTTGCCGTAGAGTACGCCGCTGCTGGTGGCGGTGTCGCAACCTGCGGGCAGCCCCGGCGCGGGAGCATCCACAATCGCAAGCCGGCGCATTTCGGGCCAGCGGGCGGCGGATTCGAGTGTTGTGCCGATCAACCACACGCAGCCACCTTGCGGATGCATTCCCGCGGGACATTTCGCGGGTTTTTCCGTGACCTGGTAAGTGACGTGCAGGGCTACGGTGGCGGACGCCGCGGCGGGCGGCGGCGCTGTCCCGGCAAATACGCCACTCACGGGCGCAAGGCAGAGGCAAAGCAGCAGGCTGCGTAACGGCATGGTTCGCCTCTTGAAGCGGCGCGGGAAAATCAAGTTTAGTTGCTGTTGCCTGTTTCGCACGAACTCGTGCATTAAGTTTGCTTAATCTTCAGGCGTACTCGCCGGAAGGGAACACCTGAATGGCTGGCAGCAGGAACAGCTCGGTCTTGCTGGTGCCGCGGCGTCAAATCCCCCCGCGCCTGCGGCGCGCCCCCCTTTGCAAAGGGGGGAAGGGGAATCGCCGCGCTGGATTGGCACATCTTGCTGCAGCGTCCCCTTTGCAAAAAGGGGGGGCGAAGCGCGGTGTTGTATCGGCACGTTCTACTGCGGCGTGCCCCACTTTGGAAAAGGGGGGTGAGGGGGGATTTGCGGGGCTTCTCCACATCAATGGCGACGCTGGAAACGCGAATCACGCGGGCTTGCGGGGCTCGAACTCGGCAAAATCCTGGGTGCGCGGGACCTTCTCCATCGCCTGGGTCAGCTCCGCGGGCGACGGCACGATTTTGCGCGCCCTCAGGTCCAGCCACGCGCCCTGTACGTTTACCACGCAGGCGAGTTCGCCGTCCGCCTTGAAAATCTGGTGGCGGATGCGCCAGTGCTTGCGGTTGGGCGAGAGCCCCGCGATCTCCGTGGTGACGCGCAGGCGCTCGTTGGCGCGCACTTCGCGCAGGTACTGGGCTTCCTCGCGGAACAGCACCGGGCCGATGCCGAGTGCGCGGAAGCGCTCCAGCGTGAAGCCGTCGGCGTTCAGGAAACCGACGCGCGCCTGCGCCGCGCAGTCCATGTAGGCGGTGTGGCGCATGTGGCCGTTGGGGTCGAGATCAGCCCAGCGCACTTCGAGTTCCTGTTGATATGGCTTGCTCAAGGCAAGGTCGCCTCACTTTACAACGGACGACATTTTACGCGGTCGAGTTGTACCTGAGTGCGACGTGCGCGAAAATAGACACCCTGCCTGAGTGGAGATTCCAATGTCCTCTCGCCGCGAACTCGCAAATTGCATTCGCGTGCTTGCCATGGATGCGGTGGAGCGCGCCAAATCCGGTCATCCCGGCATGCCCATGGGCATGGCGGACATCGCCGAAGTGCTGTGGAACGATTACCTGAAGCACAATCCCGCCGATCCCCACTGGCCGGACCGCGACCGGTTTCTGCTCTCGAACGGCCACGGCTGCATGCTGCAGTACGCGGCGCTGCATCTCTCGGGCTACGACCTGCCGATGGCCGAGATCGAGCGCCTGCGGCAGTTGCATTCGAAAACTCCGGGCCATCCCGAGTACGGCGTCACGCCCGGCGTGGAGACCACCACCGGGCCGCTCGGCCAGGGCTTGGGCAACGCCGTGGGATTTGCGCTTGCGGAACGGTTGCTGGCGCAGCAATTCAACCGCCCCGGCTTCAAGATCGTGGACCATCACACCTATGTGTTTTGCGGCGACGGCTGCCTGATGGAGGAAATCTCGCACGGCGCCTGCTCGCTTGCGGGCACGCTCGGCTTGGGCAAGTTGATCGCGTTTTACGATGACAACGGCATTTCCATCGACGGGCACGTGAAGGGCTGGTTCACGGACGATGTGCCCAAGCGTTTCGAAGCCTATGGCTGGCACGCGGTGCGCAACGTGGACGGCATGGACGGCGCGGCGGTCAAGCGCGCGATCGAAGAGGCGCGTGCGGTCACCGATCGCCCCTCGATCCTCTGCTGCAAGACCATCATCGGTTACGGCGCCCCGCACAAGCAGGGCACGGCGGCGTGTCACGGCTCGGCGCTCGGCGCCGAGGAAGTCGCGGCCGCGCGCGTCGCGCTCGGCTGGAAATATCCGCCGTTCGAGATTCCGAAGGAATATTACGCCGCGTGGGACGCCAAGGCGCGCGGCCGGGCTTTCGAGGACAACTGGAACAAGCTGTTCGCGGAATACCGCAAGTCATATCCGGAACTGGCGGCCGAGTTCGAACGCCGCGCGGCCGGGCGGCTGCCGGAGAACTGGACCAAACAGGCGGAACAGGTGGTGACCGGGATTGCCGCCAAGGGTGCCGACATGGCGACGCGCAAGGCATCGCAGCAGGCGCTCAACGCCTTCGGACCGTTGCTGCCCGAGCTGGTCGGCGGCTCGGCGGATCTCACCGAGTCCAACGATACCTTCTGGAAAGGTTCGCGTGTCATCAGCCGCGACAATTTCGACGGCAACTACCTGCACTTCGGCGTGCGCGAGTTTTCCATGACCACGATCCTCAATGCGATGGCGCTGCATGGCGGGCTGATCCCCTATGGCGGCACGTTCCTGACGTTTTCCGATTACGCCCGCAATGCGGTACGCCTGGCCTCGTTCATGGGCGCGGGCAGCATTCTTATATATACGCACGATTCCATCGGGCTCGGCGGCGACGGCCCCACGCACCAGCCCATCGAACATCTGGCAAGTCTGCGCCTCATGCCGGGCCTGGAACTCTGGCGCCCCTGTGACGACGTCGAAACCGCGGTGGCCTGGCAAGCCGCCATCGAACGCCGCCGGGGACCCACCGCGCTCGCGCTCTCGCGCCAGAGTCTGCCGCACCAGACGCGCAGCACGGCGCAGGTGCGCGACATCCGCCGCGGCGCCTATATATTGGTGGATACCGAAGGTGCGCCGGATGCCATCCTCATCGCCACCGGCTCGGAAGTGGGCCTCGCGGTGAACGCCGCCAGGGAACTCGCCAAACAAAAACTGCGCGTACGCGTGGTCTCGATGCCCTGCACCAGTGTGTTCGACGTCCAGGACAAGGACTGGCACGAATACGTGTTGCCGCGAGCGGTCACGGCGCGCGTGGCAGTGGAAGCTGGAGTCACCGGATTCTGGCCGCGCTACGTGGGTGACCGAGGACGCGTGGTCGGGATTGACCATTACGGCGCTTCGGCGCCGGGCGAAGAGGTCTTCAAGGAATTTGGTTTCACCGTGGAGAACGTCGTCGCGAATGTGAAGGCGGCGCTCGGCCAATGAGAAGGTACTGGGTGCCCGGTGCCGCGGGCTGCGCAAGAAGCTTTGACTTTGACGCAGCACTCAGTACGCAGCACGTGATTTCAGAATGAACTGACTGACAAGGAGCAAGACGATGGCTGTCAAGATTGGCATTAACGGTTACGGCCGCATTGGCCGCAACATCTTGCGCGCGCTTTATGAGGGGTCGCACAAGAACGATTTGAAGATCGTCGCCATCAACGATCTGGGCGACGCCGCGACCAACGCGCACCTGACCCAGTACGACACCGCGCACGGAAAATTTCCCGGCAGCGTGACCGTGGAGGGCGATGCCATCGTCGTGAACGGTGACCGCATCCGTGTGTTCGCGGAGCGCGACCCGGCGAAAATTCCCTGGGCGAGCGCGGGCGCGGAACTCGTGATCGAGTCCACCGGACTGTTCGCGAGCAAGGCCAAGGCCGCGGTGCACCTGCAGGGCGGCGCAAAGAAAGTGCTGATTTCCGCTCCCGCCGAAGGCGTGGACGCGACCGTGGTGTACGGCGTCAATCACGGCATTCTGAAGGCTTCACACACCGTGATCTCGAATGCCTCCTGTACCACCAACTGCCTCGCGCCGCTCGCCAAGGTGCTGAACGAGAGCGTCGGCATCGTCGGCGGCCTCATGAACACCGTGCACAGCTACACCAACGATCAGGTGCTGACCGACGTGTATCACAAGGACCTGCGGCGCGCGCGCTCGGCGACGCAATCCATGATTCCCACCAAGACCGGCGCGGCGTCCGCCATCGGCCTGGTGCTGCCGGAACTCGCCGGCAAACTCGACGGCTTCGCGATCCGCGTGCCTACCATCAACGTGTCAATCGTGGACCTTACGATTCTTGCCGGGCGCGACGCCAGCAAGAACGAAATTGACGGCATCATGAAAAAGGCCAGTGCCGGTAGTTTGAAAGGCGTGCTGGACTACAACGACAAGCCGCTGGTGTCGGTGGACTTCAATCACAACCCGGCGTCCTGCACCTACGATGCGTGGATGACCAGGGCCCTGGGCCGGCTGGTGAAGGTCTGCGGCTGGTACGACAACGAGTGGGGTTTCAGCAACCGCATGCTGGATGTTGCGCTGGCATTCTGGAACGCGAAATAAGAGTGAGGGGTGAGGAGTGAGGAAGTGAGGAGCAGGAGTGGCGATGCTGTTGGCATAGTTTCTTTACCTCACGCCTCACTCCCTCACCAGCGCACGAAGTGCGCGGCCTCACCCTCACCATGTCCTAGCGTATAAGAGCAAATATGCATTTGATCAAGATGACGGACCTCGATCTGCGCGGCAAGCGCGTGCTGATCCGCGAGGATTTCAACGTACCGCTGGACGAGACCGGCCGAATCACCAGCGACGCGCGTATCCGCGCCGCGCTGCCGACGATTCAGCAGGCGCTCAAGGCCGGCGCGCGCGTCATGCTCATGTCGCATCTCGGCCGACCGAAAGAGGGCGAATTCGATGCGGCCCTTTCGCTTGCGCCGGTGGCCGCCCGGCTCAGCGAGCTTCTGGGCGTGAATGTGCCGCTGGCCGGGCATTGGCTCAAGGGCGTAGCTGTTGCGCCCGGTGCAGCCGTGCTCTGCGAAAACGTGCGCTTTCTCAAGGGCGAGAAAAAAGATGACGATGCTCTGGCGCGCAAGATGGCGGCGCTCTGCGACATCTACGTGATGGACGCATTCGGCACCGCGCACCGCGCCGAAGCTTCCACACACGGGGTGGCCAAATACGCGCCCATCGCGTGTGCGGGGCCTTTGTTGGCCGGCGAGCTGGAAGCCCTGGCGCGCGCAATGCAAAATCCGGCACGGCCACTGGTGGCGATTGTCGCGGGGTCCAAGGTGTCCAGCAAACTCACGGTGCTGGATGCGCTGATCAAAGTGGTGGACCAGTTGATCGTCGGCGGCGGCATCGCGAATACCTTCATTGCCGCGGCGGGCCACAAGATCGGCAAATCGCTGTATGAACCGGATTTGATCCCCGAGGCCAAGCGGCTCATGGAGACGGCACGCGCGCGCAAGGGGAGCGTTCCGCTGCCCGTGGACGTGGTCGTGGCGCGGGAGTTTGCTGCGAGCGCGGAGGCCGATGTGCGCAAAGTGGGCGAGGTGGGCGCGGACGAGATGATTCTCGACATCGGCCCGGATACCGCGGAGCTGTATGCGCAATTCCTGAAACAGGCCGGCACCATTGTGTGGAACGGTCCGGTGGGTGTATTCGAGTTCGATCAGTTCGGCGAAGGCACGCGTGCGGTGGCGGAGGCCGTGGCCGAGAGCCCGGCATTTTCCATCGCCGGCGGTGGCGACACACTCGCGGCACTCGACAAGTATGGCGTGGCCGATCGCATCTCCTATATATCCACCGGCGGCGGCGCGTTTCTTGAATTTCTCGAAGGCCGGAAGCTGCCGGCGGTGGCGATGCTGGAAGAACGAAGTGAGGGTGTGAGGAGTGAGGAGTGAGGTGTCACGGCCTCACTTTCTCACTCGCAACTGTTTTTTCCCGCGCGTTCGCAATCCCGAAAAGCACAGCGCATAATTAGGCCATGCCGCGCAGAACAAAAATTGTCGCCACGCTCGGGCCCGCGACCGACAAGCCGGAGACGCTGGAAGCCATCGTGCGTGCAGGCGTAGACGTGGTGCGGCTGAATTTTTCCCACGGCGAAGCTGCCGACCACCAACGCCGCGTGCAGGAGCTGCGCGCCGCGTCCGCCAGGGTCGGCAAGGACGTGGGCGTGCTCGGCGATTTGCAGGGCCCCAAGATCCGCATCGAGAAATTCCGCGACGGCAAGGTCACGCTCAAGGACGGCCAGGCGTTCACGCTCGATGCGCAATTGCCGGACAACGCCGGCAGCAGCGAAAGCGTCGGGCTGAGCTACAAGGCGCTGCCTTCCGACGTCAAAACCGGCGACCTGCTGGTGCTGGGCGACGGCGAAATCACCCTGAGGGTGGACAGCGTCAAGGGTGCGCGCATCCTGTGCCGCGTGGAGAACGGCGGCGAGCTTTCCGACCACAAGGGCATCAACCGTCAGGGCGGCGGACTGTCTGCGGCCGCGCTCACCGACAAGGATCTGCGCGACGTCAAGTTCGCCGAGCAATTGGGCGTGGATTATCTCGCGGTATCGTTTCCGCGCGATGCGGCCGACATCGAAAGGGCACGCAGTCTGTTGCGCGCAGCCGGCAGCAAGGCGGGAATCGTCGCCAAAATCGAGCGCGCCGAGGCCATCCAGAATCTGGACGGCATTATCAAGGCCAGCGATGCGGTCATGGTGGCGCGCGGCGATCTGGCGGTGGAAATCGGCGATGCCGAACTGCCCGGCATCCAGAAGCTCATCATCCACCGCGCCCGCGAACTGCAGCGCGTGGTGATCACCGCCACGCAGATGATGGAATCCATGATCGCGAGCCCGGTGCCGACGCGCGCCGAGGTGCTGGACGTGGCGAATGCGGTCATGGACGGCACCGATGCGGTGATGCTGTCGGCGGAGACCGCCGCCGGAAAATACCCGGTCAAGACCGTGGAGGCCATGGCACGGGTCTGCGAGGGCGCCGAGCGCCAGCGCGTAACCTTGCGTTCCGCGCGCCGTCAGGAACAGCACATCGAGCGCGTGGACGAAGCCATTGCCATGGCGGTGATGTACACCGCCAACCACATGGACGTGAAGGCCATCATCGCGCTCACCGAGTCCGGTTCGACCCCGCTGTGGATGTCGCGCATCAGCTCCGGCATCCCGATCTACGCCATGACCCGCCACGAAGCCACGCGCCGGCGCGTGACCTTGTACCGCGGCGTGTACCCGGTGGCCTTCGACGTGCTGCACGAGAACGCCGATCGCGTGTTGGAAAGCGCCGTGGGCGAGCTGCGCAAACGCGAGCTGGTGAAGAACGGCGATTACGTGATCTGCACCAAGGGCGAACTCAGCGGCGTGACCGGCGGCACCAACAGCTTCAAGATTCTGCACGTGGGCGCGTGAAGCTGTGGATGCGCACTGCCGCGCTCATGCCTTTACTGCACGTGGTTGAACTCCGGCATGGGTTCGAATAACTGGCCGCTGCGCCAGTTTTCCGCGCCCGGCCGCTGGTACACGATCTTGCCGCCGACGATGGTGTACAGCACGCGCGTGCGCAGGATGTCGCCCACGGGCAGCGTCAGCAGATTGCCCGAGAACACGTCCAGGTCGGCGAGTTTGCCGGGCACGAGTGAGCCGAGTTCCTGATCCTCGAATATCGCGTAGGCGTTGTTCCAGGTGTAAGAGCGCAGCTCCTGCATGCGCGTCTTGACCTGATCCGGGAAGAAGTATCTCCCGGCGCCGTAGCCGCGCGTCACGCCGCAGTAGAAATTCGGGATCGGATTGGTGTCCTCGACCGGTGTGTCGGTGCCATCGAGCACCATGGTGCCCGACTCGATGAGCGCGTGCCACACGTAGGCGCCTTCTTTTGCGCGCTGCTCACCCAGGCGCGGAATCACCATCGGCGCGTCCGAGCACGCATGGATGGATTGCATGGAGGCAATTACTCCAAGTTTGGCGAAGCGCGGAATGTCGCCGGGGTTCAAGTGCTGTGCATGTTCGATGCGCCAGCGCAGCGCGTGCGCGGCCGGATCTGCGGTGAAAATCCTCTGATACAGATCCAGCACTTCGCGGTTGGCGCGATCGCCGATGGCGTGTACCGAGAGCTGGAACTGATCGCGTGCGGCAATCTCGGCGATTTGCCGGATTTCATCCATGGGCGTGACGTTCTTGCCGGTGATGTCCGGCGCGTCGCTGTAGGGCTCGAGCATCCAGGCGCTGCGCGTGCCGAGCGCACCGTCGGACAGAATTTCGCCCACGCCGCGCACCGTGAAATGATTGTCGGCGTAGCCGACGCTGCGGTATTGCGCGAGATGCGCATTGAGCGCGGCCACGGACTCGCCCGCGATGTTCACGTACAGCCGCAGCGGCAGTCCTTTTGCGGCCTGCTGCTTGATCCAGTCCACGGTGGCGAAATCCTCGCCCATGTCCACGAAGGTAGTGATGCCCTTGCTGATTTCGTTGTGCACCGCCAGTTGCAGCGCCTGTTCGCGGCGCGCGGCGATGTCCGCGGGCGGCAGGGTGGCGAGGTAGCGCGCGTAGGCGGTGAACACCGCACTGTCGGCGGTATCGCGCAGCATGCCGATGGCGTTTCCGCCTGCGTCGCGCACGATGGTTCCACCCACCGGGTTAGGTGTGTCACGGGTGATGCCGGCGAGCTTCAGCGCCGCGGCGTTGGCATACACCGCGTGGCCACTGACGTGCTCGAGCAGCACCGGGTTGTGCGGTGAGACCGCATCCAGTCCGGCCGGCAGCGGCAGGCCGTCTACGTTAGGCTGCGGCACGATTTTCCATTTGGTCTGCTGCCAGCCGAAGCCGACGATCCATTCGCCGGGCCTGGCCTTGGCGACCGCGGCTTTGACCATCGCCACGATGGCGTCCCAATCGGGCGCCTGACCGACATTCAGCTCCATGAGCGAACGCCCGGTTTGCAGCAGGTGTCCGTGGCCCTCGATGAAGCCGGGCGTGACGAAGGCGCCGTGCAGGTCGAGCACCCGGGTGTGCTTGCCGATGTAATGCGCGATCGCGGCATCGCTGCCGAGCGCGAGAATCCTGCCGTCATGCACCGCAAGCGCCTGGACTTCGGGCTGCACCGGATCAAGCGTTTCAATGCTGCCGCCGCGCAGCACGAGATCGGCGGGCTCAACCCGTGGCGGGAAGCCGCCGACATGCACCGGTGTTTTCGATGCCGGAATCGCGATGCCGCTGTACATGCTGTTGGATGCCTGCGGCGGCTCGCCGAGGACAGAAGTCATGGGGATGACAAGCGCAAGGGAAAGAAGCGGAACGGCCAGCTTGAGCATCACGCACCTCGACGGTGGAACGATCATGGACGCGCAGTATGCGCCTCGGGCACTCCACCGCCAACCTGAGCATTGTGTGCCGTGCACGACAGGAATCAAGTAACTGCGTGCTGCGGCTGGCCGCCGGAGAATATCTGCATGACCGGTTCTCCATCGGGGCCGTGCGCCGTGATTTTGACTTGCACGCGGACGCTGTGCTAGAAACGAACCATCTCAAAGGGAACTTGAGGGGATTCTGCCGATCATTTCAACGCGCTTGCGTCTTTGCCGGTTAACCGCACGTGGTTTGGTTCGTTTCAGCTTTCGAGGGGCACGCCGATGAAACTGCATCTCGCACATTTCCGGGGATTGGTGGGGGTCGCCGTATTGGTCCTGGCCGCTGCCGCGGTGGCGGCGGGCGGTTTGCAGCTCAGCATCGGCGTGGCACAAAAGATATTCAGGCCGGCCGCCGACAAGGTTGCCGCCGCGGTCCGTGCCGACGGCATGCAAAGTTACATCGTGCAATTCAATGTCCTGCCGGCGGCGATCTATGCGCGCGGCGCCGGGGTTGAGACCCACAGCACCGAGAGCCGCGGCCAACGTTACCTGGATGTGCGCGCTCCGACCATCCAGGCCTATGTGCGCGCAATGGCCACGCAGCACGCGCAGTTTCTGACCCGTGCCGCCAGCATTGTGCAGCGCCCGCTGCGCCCGCGTTTTGACTATCACTATGCCCTGAACGGCATGGCCGTGCGCTTGACCGCCGCGCAAGTGGCGCAATTGCGCAGTCTCCCCAACGTGAAATCCATTCAGCCCGACCGGTCTTTCCGGCCGGTGAGCGTGCCGATTCCCGCGACCGCGACCGATACGTTTCCGAGCCGCAGTTGGATCGGTTCGGCGCAGCTCTGGGCCCTGCCCACTTTCAACACCGGCAGCGGCAGTGACAACGAAGGCGAAGGCGTGGTGGTTGCGGACCTGGACACCGGCATTAACGCGGCCAATTCCTCGTTTGCCGC
Source organism: Gammaproteobacteria bacterium (assembly GCA_035279405.1). Taxonomy (NCBI): domain Bacteria; kingdom Pseudomonadati; phylum Pseudomonadota; class Gammaproteobacteria; species Gammaproteobacteria bacterium. The sequence goes on along the minus strand of DATEHU010000033.1, from coordinate 115,742 downwards.
CGCCGGCGCGGACGGCTACACGATTGCCAATCCGCTGGGCGCCAGCAGCTATCTGGGCGTATGCAATCCGGCCAATACCGCGGCCGGGCAGCCGGATACCTATCAGGCGAGTTTCCCCTGCAATTCCAAATTAATCGGCGCCTACACGTACACCCTGAGCACGGGCAACGACGCAAACTCGCCGCGAGATTCCGAGGGCCACGGCTCGCACACGGCAAGCATTGCCGCGGGCAATTTCACCACCGCTACGGTAGCCGGCATCGGCTTCAATTTCTCGGGTGTCGCACCCCACGCGAATATCATCGCGTACGACGTCTGCGATCCCAAGGATCAGTGCAGCGAATCAGCCAGTATCGCCGCCGTGGATCAGGCGATCCAGGATTTGAGCGCGCTGAAAACCGCCGATCCCACCGGCTTCAAGGGCATGGTCATCAATTATTCCATCGGCGGCAGCGACGATCCCTACAACGATCCGGTGGAGCAGGCTTTTGAAGCGGCCGAGCAGGCGGGCATCTTCGTGTCCGCCGCCGCCGGCAATGGCGGACCCGCCAACCCGCCGAACAGCCAGACGCCAGGCAGCCAGTATGCGGTGCAGCACCTGGGACCCTGGGTCATGACCGTGGCCGCCGGTACCCATGACGGGCAGTTCGGTCCGAACAATCTGGAGAATTTCAGCGGCGGCACGGGAACGCCGACCGGCACCCTCAGCGGTCAGGGCGCGACCGGCGGTTTTGGTCCGGCGCCCATCGTGTATGCCGGAAACAGCGCCTATACGTACAGCACGCAGTATTACGCCTGGTTGACGGCGAACTACGCGAGCCAGAAGTATTCGCAGTCGGGCCAGGCCTACGTGCAACCCTCAGGCAACGCGCAAACCGATGCCGCGCAGTGTCTGTATCCCTTCGCCGTGCCCGCGGGCCAGACCTTTACCACGCCGGCATTGCCCGCTGGGGTCATCGTGCTCTGCGATCGCGGCGCGATTGCGCTGGTGGACAAGGCGGACGACGCCAAGCAGGGCGGCGCGGGCGCTGTGGTAATTGCCACCACCCCCGCCAGCAGTAGTCTCATGGTCGCCGAGCAATACGATATTCCCGGCACGCTGATTGATATCACGGACGGAAACACGCTGCGCAACTGGATCACGGGCAGCGGTAGCGCGACATTGACGGCACAACTCTCCGGCGCCACCTACAGCAGCGGCAATACATCGGCCGCGGACTTCGTGGCCGGCTTCAGCTCGCGCGGACCCGTGGGCACCTATCCCGCAACGCCGAATGCGTTTGACAGCCTGATCAAGCCGGACGTGGTGACGCCGGGTGTAAGCATCCTGGGCGCCTTGGCGGATCCCTGTTACACCGTCACGCCTTCCACCTGTCCGGACAATCAGCAGGAAACTTTCGGTTTCCTCGATGGCACGTCCATGGCCACGCCGCACAGCACGGGCGCGGGCGCACTGCTGATGGAATTGCATTCCAGCTGGGATCCCATGGCCATCAAGTCGGCGCTCATGACCACGGCAGTGCCGGATGCAAACCTGCACGATCAATGCGATGCCGCCAACGCGACGGCCAACTCCTGCACGGTCACGGAACCGGAACCGCCGACGCCGCAGAGCGCGGGTGCGGGCCGCATTCAGGTGAACGTGGCGGCGCGTGCCGGCTTCGTGCTGGAGGTAACCAAGGCGAATTTCGACGCCGAGAATCCGGACAGCGGCGGCGATCCCACCGGGATCAATCTGCCGAGCCTCGGCAACGCCAACTGCCAGGCGAGCTGCAGTTGGACGCGCACTCTGACCTCGGTGCAAACGGTGGGGCTCAATTACACCGTGACGTCAACCGTGCCGTGGCTGACCGTGAGTCCGACCTCATTCACCCTGAATCCGGGCGCCACCGAGGTGCTGACATTCACGGCTTCGATGGGCGGATTGACCGTCAATCAATGGGTCTTCGGGCGCGTGGATTTCACCACCAGCAGCACAGAGCCCGACGGCAGCGCCGCGCCGACGCAACATTTCCCGGTGGCGGTCTTCAATGCCGTGCCACAGCCGAAGATGGGCGTGTCGCCCGGTTCATTCACGCAGGCGCTGACCGCCGGCGGCAGCACCCAGACTCAGGCGCTGACCATCCAGAACACCGGCCCCGGCGTGCTCAATTGGACACTCGACAGCGTCGCCAGCCCGGCCGGCAGCGCGGCGAACCCGCTCATGGCTGATGCCGGCACTGGCAGCGTACCGCGCGCCAGCAGTCCCGTGCCCATCGTAAACCGGCCTTCCGACAGCAGCGACAATGGCGTCCCCTCGTCCTACTTCACCAGTGACGGTCACGGCCTTTACAGCGCTGATACCTTCAGCATGCCGGTGGCGGGCAGCATTACCGGTGTGAACGCCGAGGGCTTTGCACAAAGTTCGACAGCGGCCGGCGCCGCAGCGGATGCCACGCAAATCTCCTGGTATGTGTATGCCGACGCCAACGGCGAGCCGGCGGGCAATCCGGAAGACGGCAAGAATGACTATCTGTGGAGTTTTACGGCGGCACCCACCGCGCCGGGTGTGACCACGGATACCCAATTCAGCAACATCGATCTTGATCTCGGCACAGCCGGGGCGCCGGCCCTCAATCTGTCCGCGGGCAAGTACTGGCTGCTGGTGGTTCCCACCTTCAATGACAGCTGCGCCTTCAAGTCCGGGAGCGGCTGCACGAACGAAGCCTGGTACTGGTTCGAATCGGCGCCCGGCGGCGGCAGCGGTTCGCTCATTGACCCGGGTAATCTGTTTGGGCAGGCGGCGGGATCGCCGGGAATCGCAAACTGGGCCTTGCTGGGTCCGAATACCAATGTGGACAAGAATGCCACCGGCAGCATGTCGCTGGCGTTCGAACTCATGGGTACGCTCAACTGCTCGGGCAGCGCGGTGAGCGCCATTCCCGGCCTGAGCCTCAGCGCCACGAGCGGCGCCGTCCAGCCGAATTCCACCGGCACGGTGACCGTGCAGTTCAATCCGGCTGCGCTGGCCGCGGGCAGCATCGGCGGCGTGTTGTGCGTGCTTGGCAATGACCCGAACACACCGTTCATCGTGGTGCCGGTAACCGAGAACGTGGCGGCCGAGCCGACAGTCACGAACATTTCACCCACCAGCGCCACCGCAGGTGGAGGCGCGTTCAAATTGACCGTGAACGGCACCAACTTCGTGAACGGAGCCATGGTCAATTTCAACGGCACGCCGCTTACCGCGACCTTTGTGTCGTCCACGCAATTAACCGCAACCGTGCCGGCATCGGCGATTGCCAACGCCGGAACCTATGCGGTGTCCGTGACCATACCCCCGCCCGGTGGCGGTACGTTCGGCAGTGTGAGCTTCAGCGTGCAGTCACCCTCCAGCGGCGGTGGCGGCGGCCTCGGTCTGCTGGGATTGCTGGCGCTGGGTCTGGGTGTGACGGTGCTGCGCCGCCGGAAGTGCGCGTAATGCAATGTACGCAGGAAGCGTGCAAGCGGAGTGGTCGAAAACCGGCGCTTCCGTGATTGCGCTACGCGCGTACCCGAATGACAAGTGTGCACATGTTTCGCGGCCCACTTGCGGCCTTGGAGCGTAGCGTGCGTTTCTTGATCAGTGTACTGATTGTGGCAATGATGCTGATGTGCGCTTTGCTGCTGGGTGCATGCAGCAGTACGCCGCAGAAAACCCTGAAGATTGCCCCGGTGATCGGGGCGAGCGCACGCGCTTCAAATGCCGGAGTGGCGGATGCGACCGCTGCGCAGCCGTACATCGTGCAGCTCAGCGCCGCGCCTCTGGCGAGCTACGCGGGTGACCTGCCGGGCTTGGCGGCCACAAACCCTGCGGTTACGGGTGCGCGATCTCTTGATCTGAACAGTCCGGCCAGCCGTGCGTATCTCGCCTATCTCAAGGCGCAGCAGGAAAAATTCCTGGCCAGCTTGGACGCTGCGCTGGGGTGCACGGTGACGCCGGCTTTTGTGTATTTCTACGCCATGAACGGCATGACGGTGAAGCTCACTGCTGCCGAAGCGGCACAGGTTGCGAAACTTCCGGACGTAATCTCGGTGCGCAGGGACATGGCGCGCCCGCTGCTGGATAGTTCTCCGCAGATCCACCCGCTGCACTAAGCCGAAAATCCCTGCATGCCGATGGCCGGCGGCGTGTTTTCGCCTAAAGCCAACCTTTCTGACGTGCGATGCGCGCGGCTTCGATGCGATTGGCGGCACCAAGTTTGCCGATGGCTTCGGAAAGATAGTTGCGCACCGTGCCTTCGGAGAGAAATAACTGCTTGGCAATGTCCGCGCTTGCCAGGCCCTCGCCGGCGAGGCGCAGCACCTGACGCTCGCGGTCGTTGAGCGGATCCGCGCTTTCCCACGCTTCCGTGGCGAGTTCCGGCGCGATTACCTTGCCGCCGTCATGTACCTTGCGGATGGCATTCGCCAGTTGTTCCGCCGGTGCGTCCTTCAGCAGATAGCCCTTGACGCCCGCGTCGAGCGCGCGGCGCAGATAACCCGGCCGCGCAAATGTGGTCACGATGATGACTTTGGCGGCATGCTGGTGTGCCTGCAACGCCGCGGCGAATTCCAGACCGGTCATGCCCGGCATCTCGATGTCGGTGACCGCGACGTCCGGATTGAATTCCGCCGCGAGTTTGAGTGCCTCCTTGCCGTTGGCGGCGCGCGCCACCACCGAAATGTCCTCTTCGAGGTCCAGCATCGCGGCGAGTGCGCCCAGGATCATGCCCTGGTCTTCGGCGACGAGCACCTTGATCATGCTCAGGCCATCACCGGTCCGCTTTCCGGAGCAGAGGGATGCGTGGGCAACAGCACGGTGAGGCGCGTGCCGCCATGGCCGGAGTCGATTTCCAGCCGGCCAGCCTCCGTCTGCAGGCGCTCGCGCATGCCTTTGAGGCCGTGGCCCTCGTGCAGGGTGCCGCCGCGGCCGTCGTCCTCGATCAGCAGGCACAGTTCCCGGTCGCGGTTTTCGAGTTCAATGCGGCAGTGGTGCGCGCCGGAATGACGGATCACGTTGGTCACGGCTTCGCGCAGCACCATGGCGAGCACCGAGTCCTGTGCGGGAGACAATTTCGGCGGCTCCACTCTTTCCGCCAGCCTGACGTTGGCGGCGGTGAGCGCCACGCGCGCATTGACGAGTTCGCCGACCAGACCGCTGCTGCGATAGCCGCCCACCGCCTCGCGCACCTGGGCGAGCGCCTCGCGCGAGATGCGCTCCACGTCGCGGATTTCACGCGCTGCGCCCGCGAGATCGCGCTCCGCAAGCTTGGCCGCGAGTTCTGCCTTGACGGTCACGAGCGTGAGCGTGTGGCCCAGGAGGTCGTGCAGGTCGCGCGCGATGCGCTCGCGCTCGGCACTGGCGGCGAGCTTGCGGATCTCGTCCTGCGACAGCTTGAGCGCGCGGTTCTTGCGGCCCATCTCGCCGAAATAAAGATTGGCCAGGCCAAGGACAATTACGAAAAACAGAATGTAACTCAAAACCATGAGATTGACGTTTGCCAATAACGCGCTGCTGAAACACGCGACGATGATCAGCAGCAGCGCCCACACTCCGTTCTTGACGGTATCGAGACTGCCGCATAATGCGGCGGCATAAATGAAAAACACCAGACCGTTGGCGTTCGGCCACATGAAGCCGCAGCCGAGCAGGGTGATGACGGTGATGATCCAGCCGAGTTCGCGTGTGGCGCGGCGGTTGGCGGCATGGTAGCCGCGGAAATACAGCGCGATGAACACCAGGCCCGCGACCGCATATAGAGTCCAGCGCAGGGCGCCAAACGGTTTGTTTGTATAGTTGAGAAAGAAAAAAGTGAGGTAGGGCAGCCACAGATAGGGCGTCCATCCGAATTGCGTATTGCCCGGCAGCAGCCGGTGGTGAAGCCAGAGAAACGGCCTCACTACCGGCTGCCAGATTTTCTCGCCTTGTGCATGCATGTGCTTAGTGCAAACTCACTTGATCAAGATCGAACTGAAACTTTCCCTGATTGGCGGCGCTGAAAGCGAGGAAATACACCTGCTTCCAGTCGGCATTGGGGAAGGAGGCCGCCAGGGGAATATGGTATTCCTTCCATTTGGGCGTGGTCACGAACGAAGCATACAACGGGATGTCGCCGGGGCTGCCCGACATCAGCATGAGGTTGTAGCTCCCGGCCTTGCCGCGCGCCCAGAACGTCAGTTCCGTCTTGGCTGAGAGGTCAGCGGGTTGCATGGGTTCGTGGCCCGGGAACCAGATGGCGCCAGCCCACGGGCCGTAGGGAAAGCCCGGTTTGATCTCGCCGGTTATCTGCAATGCGCCCCTGGTACCGGCAGCACCGGGATGAATCAAGGCGATCTCGGCTACCGAATTGCCGCCGGCCCGCTGATCGGTAGTCACCGACCAGCCCCAGCCGAATTCCGGGCTGTGATTGATGACGAGAGTGCCGTATTGCTTGTTCACTGTGGTCTTGCCTTCGAAGTTACCGATCAGGACAGTGCCGGCGGGCGCGACGCTGGCAACCGGTGCGGATAATTGCGCGGTGGGCGCAGCCGACAACGAACCGGCAAATAGAATTGCTGCAACGGCCGTCAGGCCGCTGAGTTTGAATCTGCTGCGGAAATGTGACATGACTTTGTCCTCGTGTGTGTTGAAAGAGTCTGGATTCAATGAAGGGACTTGTGCAGGAATGCCAGCACTTTGTTCCAGGCGTCGCGATCAGCGTACGCGTAGGCGGTCGGATTGCCGCCGAAGGCGAAACTGCCTCCGGGTACGGCTACGACGCCGGCATTGGTCGGGCGGTAGGCTGCCTGAATGTCGTGACCAGCGCCGGAATAACACAGCGATTCATCGTCGCAAGCGTGATGGTGTGCAGCGAGTCGCTGCATGATCTGGAGCGCCATGAGCGGCGACGGCCAGATCTGGTCGTCGGTGGCGGAGATCAACAGCACCGGCCCGGCAATTTTTTCCACCGGAATGACGGCTTTATCCGCCGCGGCTACGTCTTTCAATCCGGCTTGGTAAGCGCCGACGAAGGCCAGCGGTTGGCCGCTGCTGAACATGGCGGGATTTATCACTGGGTTGACCCAGGGCAGAGCTTTGCCGTGTAGCGTCCAGGATGAACTGATGGGGCCGGGGCCGTATTCAATACCGGACCACACCACCGAACTCGGCATGAATCCGATCACCGCCTGAAATTCCTTCGGAAAGGTCGCGGCCGTGATCAGCGCGGCTTCCGCGCCCTTGGACCAGCCGATGATGGCGATGTGCTTCGGATCCACGTTGGGTTGTTGTTTGAGAAAATCCGCCGCCTTGGCAAAGTATTCCAGCGGAATGTTCATCAACATTTTCGGCAGGCTGGCAAGCTGCGGATCGAAAGACTGGAATCCCTGGAAATAGGCGAGCGCCAGTGCGGTGTAACCGTGCGAGGCGAGCAGTGCGGCTTCCGGCGATGACGACAGCCAGCCGCCTTCCGATCCGCCCAGTACCAGCACTGCGGCATGCGGACCGGATGTGACGGGCGTGTACAGCTCACCCTCCAAACCGTCGGCGGTGACCAGAGTCTTGGTAACGCCGGGTGTGCGCAGATAACGCGTGAGCGTGGCTTGCGCGAGCACCCGGTTTCCCGCCAGCGCTTCGACGCTGAGCGGATAGCTCGCGTCCTCCAGCGAAGGGTCATACATGACCTCCTGCGGCTTCTTCACGTTCTCCGGCAGCATGGACCAGACGAGACCCATGGCGTGCATACCGGAATAACTGCCGTACTTAGGCGCATCGCGCGTCACGTCCACCACACCGTGGTCATCGGCGAAGAAAATCGCTTCGGCGCTCCAGGTGCGATGCAGGTAATCCCGCATGCTGGCGCGCAAGGTAACCGGCTCGCCGGGTTTGAGTCCGCTCACGCGGATGGTGACCGACTGGTCCATGAGCGCCGCAACCGGCGTGGCGCTGAGTACGATTGCGTGGCTGTAGGTCCATCCTTTCCACAGACTTTCCGGTGCGCTCGCTGCGAGCACCGCGGGCGAACTGAAGCCCGCTGGAGTTTTAATGCAGTCGGCGGGCGTTGTGGCGGCGGTGTCGGTAACCGCCGCGTGCGCCGGTAAGCCGGGTTTCGGCGTGGGCAGGAGGAACAACACCACGACCGCCGCGGCGATCAACAGCGAGATGATGAGGCCACTGCGAATCATGCCTTGCTGCCTGCTGCTCATGGGGGTTCTCCGGTTAACGATCCTGAATCCGCCGCCAGCCGCGCTGCGCAAATCCTAGGCATACCACGGTAAACAGCAGCAGATAAATCAGATGCGCGAGGAACCGGCTGCCATCGTCCTGGTGCACGATTCCGAGTGCGATCTGGCCCAGATGATAGGCCGGGAATACATTGGCCATGACTTGCAGCCAGCGCGGAAAGAATTGCAGCGGCACCCACAGGCCCGAAAGGAATGACATCGGCAGATAGACGAGATTGATGATGGCGACTGACGCCTGGCCACCGACGCGCACACCGATCGCCAGGCCCACCGCGCAAAACGGCAACGTCCCAACGATCAAGGCGACTGCGAGCAGCCACCACTCGCTGCGCGGCAGCGCCACGCCGCCGAACAGTGCGCCCAGCAAAAATAGCATTAGCACGATGACCAGCGCAAACAGCATGGCCATGGCGGCCTTGGCGAACAGATAGGCCATGGGTGGCATGGGCGCGACGCGCTTCAGTGCCAGAATGCCGCGCTCACGCTCCATTGCCACATGCACGCCGAAGCCGAAGAGCGCCGGCCCCATGATGCCGAAGGTGCCGTAGGTCGCGAGCATGTAGGTGGCGACCTGATGATCGCCGCTCCGGCCGAAGATCAGGCCGAAGAACACGTAGAACATGGTGGGGAATAACAGTGTCGGCAGCGCGAAACCTGGCATGCGCATCAGTTCCCCAAACTCGAAGCCCGCTTCGCGCAGATATACCCCAAGCGTATCCTGCCAAGTCCAGCGTTTTGATTTATCTGTCACCCCCGCGGAAGCGGGGGTCAAGGTATTTGAGTCACTGGATTCCCGCTTTTGCGGGAATGACGATGCAATAAGGGCATCCGAAGTTTCTTTGGCGCTTGCGGTATTCATGCGGCTTGCTCCTCACGATGGTCGTCGGTGAGAACCAAAAACGCTTCTTCGAGTTTGGCACCGGTGACTTCGAGGTCGCGCAGTGCCGGATCGAGCTTGAGCATCTCGAACAATACGCTCTCGGGATGTGCGGCGACGATGTCCAGCCGTGCGCTTTCCTGCGACACGGTTGTGACGCCGGGCAGCATCCGGATCTGTGCCATGCTCAGTTTGGTAATGCAGCGGATGTGACGCTGTGCAACTGTACGTTTGATTTCCGCGGGAGTACCCTCGGCGACCAGCCGACCGCGGTTTATGACCACGATGCGATCGGCAAGCGCATCAGCTTCCTCGATGTAATGCGTAGTAAGCACGACGCTGCGGCCCTGTTCCTTGAGGCGGCGAATGGATACCCAGGAACCGCGGCGCGCTTCCACGTCCAGGCCCACGGTCGGCTCGTCCAGAAACAACAGTTCGGAATTGCCGCAGATGGCGAGCGCGAACGCGAGCCGTTGTTTCTGTCCGCCAGAGAGTTTTACCACCGGCCGGTTTTCCAACCCTTCGAGCCCGGCAGTGCGCAGCGTTTCGGCTAACGCCAGCGGCTGCAGGTAATAACCGGAATACAGTGCAATTATCTCGCCGACGCGCGCATGACTGCCCAACTGCGCCCCTTGCAGCATGGCGCCGATGCGACGGCGCGCGGCCACCTCGCGGGGCGACTGACCGAAAAGCTCAACCGCGCCAGTCGTGGGCCAGGCGAGACCCAGAAGCAGGTTGACGCTCGTGGTTTTGCCCGCGCCATTCGGGCCAAGCAGTGCCAGCACTTCGCCCTGGCGGACATAGAGGCTCAGCCGGTCCACGGCGGTGACCGTGCCGTAACGCTTGGTGACGTTTCGTAGCGCGGCGATCACGGCATGGGTCTGGCTGGGGTTGTACATGCAGCTCTCCGGTTTCAGTGGGCACAGGATGCGACTCAAGCTGCGGTGTGGCGAGTCCCAACCGTCAGGACTTGGGCGTGACGAATGTCACGCCCGGGCACGGCATGACATTTATCATGCGCGGACGGTGATGCCGCGGGCTGGCAATCGTGCGCGGCACAGGCAATAATTCCCGGCGCCGTGATCCGGGAACCTGGGAGCGGTACTCAGCACACGGCACGGGAACCGCCAACGTGAAATATCTCCCCTTGCTCTGGTCCAATCTCACGCGCCACAAGACGCGTCTGGTGTTCACGCTGTTGTCGGTGGTGTTCGCATTCCTGCTGTTCGGCATGCTCATGGCGATTCGCGAGGCGTTCACGCTGGGCGCGAATTACGCCGGTGCCAACCGTTTGCTCACCATGAGTGCGGTGTCGCTCACCGTCTCGCTGCCCATCAGCTATGGCGAGCGCATCGCCCATGTCAAGGACGTGGAACGCGTGAATCCCCAGGCCTGGGTGGGCGGCTATTACCAGGATCCGCGCAACCCCATCTTCGCCATGGCGGTACGCAGCCAGGATTTTTTCGCGGTGTATCCGGAATATTCGATACCGGTTGTGCAGCAACGGGCGTGGCTTGCAGACAAACGCGGGGTGATCGTCGGGGCGGCGCTCGCCCAAGCCTACGGCTGGAAAATCGGCCAGCAGGTTCCGCTGCGTTCCAATATCTGGCGCGATGCACACGGCAACAACACCTGGGACGTAGTCGTGGACGGCATCTACACCAGCAGCCAGAGAGGCGGCGACAACCAGCTGTTCATGCACTATCAGTATCTGGACGATGCGCGCGCGTTTGCCAACAACACCGTGAGCTGGTTCGTGCTGCAGATTGCCAATCCGGCCGAAGCCGGCCAGGTGGCGCAGGCTGTGGATGCACTGTTTGCTAATTCCCCCTTCGAAACGCGCACCTCGACGGAGAAGGCGTTTGTCTCGAACTTCGCGGCGCAGTTCGGCGATATCGGCGCGATCGTGACCGCAGTGGTAAGCGCGGTGCTGTTCACCATGCTGCTGGTGACCGCCAACACCATGGCACAGTCCGTGCGCGAGCGTACCGCAGAGCTGGCGGTGCTCAAAGCCGTGGGTTTTGGCAACAGGCGGCTGGTAGGTCTGGTGCTCGCGGAATCGCTGCTGCTGACGGTCATCGGCGGAATTATCGGGCTGGCGCTGGCGTATGCCGTGATCGGCGCGATTCCGGGCGCGCTGCTGCAGTTCCTGCCGGGGCTGTATTTGCCCTTGCAGGGTGCGGGGCTGGGCATATTGCTGATGCTGCTTCTGGGCGTGTTGTCGGCGGTCTTGCCGGTCAGCCGTGCCATGCGCTTGCAGGTAGTGGCGGCGCTGAGGAGCGCGGGATGAATGGCTTGAAGCAACTCGCGGCAGTGAGCCTGATGAATTTCCGCAACCTCGGCCGGCGGCTGGATTCCTCGCTGGTGGCGGTGGTCGGGTTCGCGGGCGTGGTGCTGGTGGTGGTCGCGATTCTGTCGATCCGCGCGGGATTCCACGCAACGCTTACCACCACGGGTTCACCGGATGTCGCGATCGTGCTGCGCGGCGGCGCCGGCAGCGAGGTGAACAGCGTGCTTGCCGGCAACAGCGATTTCACCGTGGGCCAGGCGCCGGGCGTGGCTCAGGGGCCGAATGGCCCGCTGGTCTCGCCCGAATTGCTGGTGCAGATCAGCCTGAAAAAACGCAGCAGCGGATTGCAGTCGAACGTGTCGTTCCGCGGCGTGACGGCCGCAGCGTTCAAGGTGCATCCCAGGGTGCACATTATCTCCGGGCGCATGCTGTCGCCCGGACTGAATGAAGTCATCGTGGGCGCGGATGCGGCACGCCTGTTTCAGGGCGTGCAGCTCGGGGACACGCTGCATTCGGGCCGCTATGACTGGAAGGTCGTGGGCATCTTCGATGACGGCGGAGGTCTGCACAACTCCGAGATCTGGACCAGCCTGCCGGTGCTGCAGGGCGCCTATCAACGCGGCAACTCCGTGAGCTCGATGTACGCGAAGCTCGCCAGCGCGAGTGCGTTTCCGGAATTCCAGCAATCGCTCGAACACAACCCGCAGTTGAACGTGAGCGTGCAACGCGAGTCGGATTACTTCGCCGGACAGGCCCAGGGCCTGAGCATGTTCATCGGCATCGTCGGCGTCATCATCGCCATACTCATGGGCGGAGGCGCGGTGTTTGGCGCGGTCAACACCATGTACACGGCGGTCGCCGCGCGTACCCAGGAAATAGCCATGCTGCGCGCGCTGGGATTCGCGCGCACGCCGGTACTGTGCTCGGTGCTGATCGAAGCCCTGGTGCTCGGACTGGTGGGCGGCGTGTGCGGCGGAGTGCTTGCGTATCTGCTGTTCAACGGCTTTCAGGCCACCACATTCAACACGCTTACGATCATCGCGTTCCGCTTTGCCGTGACACCGCAATTGCTGGGTTGGGGTCTGGTGTACGCACTGGTGATGGGCATACTGGGCGGCATCCTGCCGGCCGTACGCGCGGTGCGCCTGCCGATTGCCGCGAGCTTGCGACAGGCCTGAGGCGCTGGCACGGCGCACGTCCCGGCGAGTAACATCCGCTGTCTAACCGACAAGAATTACCAAACATGCGGCGGGTTCTGGTCAGCGCATTGGTGGTCATCGTCGTGCTGATTGCGGCGGTCGTAATCGCGATCACCGTATTCCTGCGCGGCAGCGCGCCGCAACTGGATGGCAGCGTGAGGCTCGCGGGTTTGAGTGCGCCGGTGACCGTCACGCGCGATGCGCTCGGCGTCCCGACAGTCACGGCCGCAAACCAGCAGGATGCGGCGCGCGTTCTGGGTTTTCTGCACGCCCAGGACCGCTTTTTCCAGATGGACCTGATGCGCAGGCTCGCGGCCGGAGAACTCGCAGCCCTGGTGGGATCGGCCGCGGTGAAGTTCGACGAACAGCACCGCCTGTTTCGCCTGCGTGCCGTAGCGCAACAGGTGCTTGCGCGCGCTACGCCGCAGCGGCGCGCCATGATCACCGCCTACGCGGACGGCGTGAATGCGGGCCTGGCGGCGCTCAAGACCCGGCCGTTCGAGTACGGTCTGCTGCGCCAGCGGCCGCAGCCGTGGACGCCTGCGGACTCGGTGCTGGTGATCTTTGCCATGTATTTCGACCTGCAGGACGCCTACGACCGGCGTGCCTCGCAGCTCGCGCTGATGCGCGACACCTTGCCCAAACCGCTGTTCGATTTCCTCGATGCGGCGGGCACCCAATGGGATGCGTCGGTTCTCGGTGAGCCCGACGCCACGCCGCCGATACCCGCAAGCCGTGCGGTGGATTTGCGCACTTGGCCGCAGGCCGAGTTCGCGGACACCGGCGTTGCGCCCCTGGCCGGCGAAGTGGTGCTGGGCAGCAACAGTTTTGCCGTGGATGCCGCGCACAGCAAAGACGGTCACGCGATTCTCGCCAACGACATGCACCTGGGGCTCGCGGTGCCGAACATCTGGTACCGTGCGCAGCTCGATTACCGCGCCGCCGACGGCACGCCGGTCGCGGTGACCGGCGTGACCCTGCCGGGCCTGCCGCTGGTGGTGGTCGGCAGCAATGGCCACGTCGCATGGGGTTTCACCAACAGCTATGGCAACTGGACCGCGCTCGTCAATCTGCGGCTCGAGCCGGGCGATGCTAATGCCTACCTGACGCCCGACGGCTGGCGCGCGTTCAGCCATCACCAGGAAATCATTCAGGTCGCCGGCCACAAGCCCGTGGTGATGCACGTAACCGACACCCTCTGGGGGCCGGTGACCGGCCAGGATCACGATGGGGTACCGCGCGCCGTGCACTGGATCGCCGCGGATCCCGCTGCCACCAACGCCGAACTCAGTGAAATGGCCGCAGCGCAGAACATTCAGCAGGCCATGGCGATTGCCAACCGCGCCGGCATGCCGGAACAGAATTTTCTGGTGGTGGACAGCAAAGGCCATATTGCCTGGACCATCGCCGGAAAAATTCCGCTGCGCAGCGGTTACGATCCGGAGTTCCCGGCGTATTGGGACAAGACGGGCGTAGGCTGGACCGGCTGGCTGGCACCGGAACAGTACCCGCGCATTGTGGATCCGCCCGGCGGACGCCTATGGACCGCGAACGCGCGCGTGGTGGACGGCGCGATGCTCGCGCAGATCGGCGACGGCGGCTACGATCTCGGCGCGCGTGCGCAGCAGATCCGCGATGATCTGCTGGTGCAGGACAAATTAACGCCCGCCGACATGCTGGCCATCGAACTCGACGACCGTGCGGTGTTCCTCGCGCGCTGGCGCTCGCTGGCGCTGCAACTGCTGGCGCCGCCGACTTTGAACGCACATCCGCGCCGCGCGCAATTTCGGCACTACGTGGAAAACTGGGGCGGGCGTGCTGCGGTGGATTCCGTTGGTTATCGGCTGGTACGCGATTTCCGCCAGCAGGTGGATGCCGTGGCGTTCAGTGCGCTCACGGCCCCCTGCAGGAAAATTGATCCGCCGTGCGATTACCGCATACTCACGCAGCGCGAAGCTGCGTTGTGGGCCATGGTGACACAACGACCGGTGAATTTGCTCGATCCAAAATACAAGAGCTGGAATGATTTGTTGCTCGCCGCCGTGGATCAGGTCATCAAGCAGCTCTGGTTGCCTGGCAGTGGGCTAAGCACGCGCACCTGGGGCGAGCGCAATCTGGTGCGCATTCAGCAGCCCATGACGCGCGGGCTGCCGTTTCTGGGCCGCTGGCTGGACATGCGGCCGGTGGAGCTGCCCGGTGACAGCAATATGCCGCGCGTGCAGGGCGTGGATTTCGGCGCGTCCGAGCGCATGGACGTGGAGCCCGCGAATCTGGCGCACGGCATCTTCGAGATGCCGACCGGCCAGAGCGGTTATCCGTTCTCTGCGTATTACCGCAACAGTCAGCCTGCGTGGGTGCGGGGTGAAGCGACGCCGTTTTTGCCCGGCGCGGCTCAACATACGCTGGTATTTCAGCCCGGCGACTGAGTCGCGGTCTCGTCTGCGTCGTCGTCGTCCGGCATTGCGTTGGCTTGCACGCGGCGCTGTTCCAGCCACTGGACGAGGGGTTCCCAGTCGAGAGCATCCTGGTCCGAGCCCTGGGCTTCGAGCTCATGGATGCCGAGGCCCCATTCCGAAGCATGCACATAATTCTGCGTATCGCGCAGGCTCGCCGCAAACGTGATGCCCAGGCTGCTCAGGAAGCGCTGCAATTTTGCGTACACCAGCGTGTTCTTCTTCACACGGTTGGCGATCACCGCCACCCGCTCGCGGCGCTGTTCCACGCGTCCCGCGAGCAGCAGTTCGGCGACGCAGCGGGAAACCGCGTGGATGTCGATGTCCGATGGCAGCACTGGAATGAGAATGGCGTCAGCGTCGCGCGTCATGTCCTGGAGGCGGGTGCTGTCCAGCGCCGCCGGCGTATCCACGATCAGGCGTTCGATCCCCGGCGGAACGCGCATCTGGAAACTGCGGGTGACGCGCAGGCTGCGGTCGGCGCCGTTGATGGCGGTGATTGCTTTATGTGCACCGTCGCGATTTTGCAGCCAGTGCAGGCTGGAGGCTTGCGGATCGGCGTCCAGCAACGCAGTGCGGTAGTCGTGCGAGGCATAATAGGCGGCAAGGTTGGTGGCCAGCGTGGATTTGCCGCAGCCGCCTTTGGTGTTGAGGATCACGATGCGCAGCAGCGGTCGCGGCACATCGGTGTCGGATGCGCTACTCTGCGCCTGCCGGCCCGCCAGCTTCGGCGATTTAGGGACCCAAAGGTTCAGATTCTGCATGACGCGGCGGCAGTTTCGGAACGTGAGGAACAGGTGGCAACAAGTTCAAAGGAACCTCTGCAGTATCCAACTCTACGGCCTTGAATATACATGATTTTAACCCAGGATTTGCCGGGCCCCGTATCGGGCGGTGGCGGATGCCGCATGGCTGAGGCGCATGCGCTGCGGCCGAAGGTCGGGCTGGTTCTGCCCGGGGGCGGGGCGCGCGCCGCGTATCAGGCCGGCGTACTCCAGGCGATTTCCGAGCTGCTGCCGCCGGATGCGGCCTCGCCGTTCCCCATCGTGTCGGGCGTCTCGGCGGGCGCCATCAACGCCACCCTGATTGCCGCCCATGCACTGCAATTCCGCCGTGGCGCGCAGGAACTCGCGGGCGTGTGGGAGCACATTCGCAGCGATCTGGTGTTTCGCACCGACGCGGGCACCATGTTCAAAAACGTCATGTCCTGGCTCATGGCGCTGCTGCACGCGGGCTTCGCACGCCGCAACGTGATTGCACTGCTCGACAACACGCCGCTGCGCAAGCTGCTGGAGCGGCACATCATCTTCGCGCGCCTGCAGGAAGCCATTGACGCAGGCGCGCTGGACGCGCTGTCGCTGACCTGTTCCGGGTACACCTCGGCGCGCGCCGTGTGCTTCTACAAGGGCAAGCCGGGTCTCAAGGCCTGGCACCGCACGCGGCGCATCGGCCAGCCGGCAGAGTTGCGTCTGGATCACGTCATGGCCTCCGTGGCACTGCCGGTGATATTCCCGGCGGTGCGACTGGGACGCGAGTATTACGGTGACGGTTCGCTACGCCAGACGGCCCCGCTCAGCCCGGCCGTACACCTCGGCGCGGATCGCATCCTGGTGATCGGTGTGCGCAACGAGCAGGCGAACAAATTGCCGGAGCCGGGCGCGGAAGTGGCGTATCCGTCACCGGGGCAGTTGGCGGGCTACCTCATGGATATGGTGTTCAGTGACAACCTGTATGCCGATCTTGAGCGCCTGCAGCGCATCAACAACACCGTGCGGGAACTGGCGGCGGCGTCCGGCCCGTCGCCGTCGCTCAAGGTAATTGACACCCTGGTGATTGTGCCCAGCGAGGACATGCGCGAGATTGCGCAACGCCACGTGCAGGAATTTCCGCGCAGCGTGCGCATACTGCTGCGCATCTTGGGCGGTGCCCGCAAGAGCGGCAGTCAGCTCGCCAGTTACCTGTTGTTTGAAAGCGGATTCTGCCGCGAACTGCTGGAATTGGGCCGCAAGGATGCGCTCGCGCACGCCGACAAGTTGCTGGCGTTTCTAGGAATAGCGCAATGTGAGGATGATATTAAACCAGATGAAAAGTCATAGATTTCCCTAACTGTTGCGCCATTCCTGTTCCTCTATACCCGTAGCGCGAGCCGACCACTGGAGCGAGCAAGGTTAGCCCGTCAGGGACGAAGGCAGGATGCCGAGTTCGCGCGACCGGCACAGGGAGGTGCCGTGAGCGCAACTCCGCAGCGAGCGAAGCGCGCAGGGCAGTTGCGGCTTCCGCGACCCGCGCTCCGGGGGAATGGCTTTAGGCACTTTCGCCGAAACGAAAGTGCCACGCCCGCGGGTGCGGGAACCCGCGTGCAAACGCTACTTCAGTTCATTGTGCCTTATCAGCACATTTCTGCCTTGGTTCTTGAAATGTTCTGCCAGCCGGTCCACGACAAACACCGAACGGTGATAGCCGCCGGTGCAGCCGATGGCAACCGTCAGGTACTGACGGTTGGAATCCTCGAACCGGGGAATCCAGGTTTCCAGAAATGCGGTGAGGTCGTGGACGAAGGCCTGCACCTGCGGGCTTTTTTCCAGGAACCCGGCCACCGCCACATCCTGGCCGGAAAGCGGTCGCAGCTCCGGTTCCCAGTACGGGTTCGGCAGACCACGGGCGTCGAACACGAAATCCGAATCGCCGGGCAAGCCGTTGCGATAGCCGAATGACTGGAACATCAGCGACAATTGCTTGCGCGCTTCACGCTGGATGCGCGCGCGCACCAGTTCTCTCAGCGCGTGCACCGAGGTGCGCGAGGTGTCGAGAATCAGGTCGGCATGGTCCGCCAGGGGTCCGAGTAGTTCGCGTTCCGCATCGATGGCTTCGCGCAACGAACGGCCCGCGCCTGCCAGCGGATGCGGCCGGTGGCTTTCGTTGTAGCGTTTGATGAGCACACTGTCTTCGGCCTGCAGGAATACGATCCGGCAATCCACCCCTTTGGCGCGCACACGTGCCACGGACTGCGGTACTTCGGCGATGTCGTCGGGCAGATTGCGCGCGTCTATGCCGACGGCCATGCTGGCGTAGGCGGGATCGCCGCTCAACAGCGTGACGCGCACAAAGTCTTCCAGCAATCTCGCCGGGAGATTGTCCACACAGTAATAGTCCAGGTCCTCGAGCATGCGCAGGGCCACGGATTTGCCGGAGCCGGACAGGCCGCTCAGGATTATGAGGCGCATGCGATATCGTGCAGCGGGCAGTAGTGGATGCTCATGCACTCAGCATACCTGTCCGCGGCAGGAATGCAAAAAATCCGCCGCCGTCGCTCGCCGGTGCGGGTTGGCGGTCTGCGGATGGGCAATCTCACCGCCTAGGGAACTGCATCCGTGCGCACGCTCGTGCGGTCGCTGTGATCGCTGAGCTTCTCCTTGTGTTTGGTCACCTGGCGCGCGAGCTTGTCGCCGAGTACGTCAATAGCGGCATACATGTCGTTTTCCACCGCGTCGGCAAACAGCTTGCCGCCGTTGATGCGCAAGGTGGCCTCGGCGCGGTGTTCCAGCTTGGTTACCGCGAGCACCACGTGCATGTCGGTGACGTGATCGAAATGTCGCGCCAAGCGCTCGAGTTTGGCGTGCACGTAGTTGCGCAGCGCCGGGGTGATATCCACATGGTGACCGGTAATGTCGATTTGCATGCTTTACTCCTTGCGTTCCTCGTGTTGACGCTGCGTTGCCACGCGTTTGCGCTCGTGAGCCGCGGGTATGGCCATGGACTCACGGTACTTGGCGACCGTGCGTCGTGCCACGCGGATGCCGCGGCTCACGAGTTCCCGGGTAATGCGGTCATCGCTCAGCGGCTGTTGCGGATTCTCGCCGGCGACCAGTTTGCGGATCAGGGCGCGGGTGGCGGTAGCCGACAATGCGCCGCCGTCATCAGTAGACAATTCGTTGGAAAAAAAGTGCCGGAATGCGAGCGTGCCGCGCGGCGCCGCCAGGTATTTGTTGGCCACCACCCGCGAGATGGTGGATTCGTGCAAGCTGAGTTCGGCGGCGATTTCCTTGAGCATCAGCGGGCGCATGGCTTCCTCGCCGCGATTGAGAAACTCCATCTGCCGGCGCACGATGCTGCGCGCCACGCGCAGCAGGGTTTCGTTGCGCATGCGCAGGCTGCGTACCAGCCAGCGCGCCTCCTGCAGCTGCCGTCCCAGGTCGGCATTCGCGCCGTTGCGCCGCCGTCCGAGCGCCGCGGCATACAGGGCATTGACGCGCAGGCGCGGCGCTGTCTCGGGGTTAAGTTCCACCACCCAGCGGCCGTCACGCCGTGAAACCACCACGTCCGGGATCACGAAATCCACGGTGCTGGAAGCCAAGGCGGTGCCCGGGCGCGGATTGAGCGACTGCACCAGGACCACGGCGGCGGCCAGCTCCTGCGCGCTCACGTTCAGCAGGCGCGCGAGCTGGGAATGCGCGTGCGCCGCGAGATCCTCGAGATGCTTGCTCACCAGCTGCAGCGCCAGGTCGCGCGCCGGGGTGGCCGGCTGCTGGCGCAGCTGGATGCCGAGGCACTCGGCAAGGTTGCGCGCCGCCACGCCCGGCGGATCCAGGGCCTGCAGGTGATGCAGCACGGCATCCATTTCTTCGGGCTCCGGCCGAGCTCCCTGATCGCCGAGTGCTAGGCGCAGTTCCTCGAGGCCGTCGCTCAGGTAACCGTCGTCGTTGATGCTGTCTATGAGCAATGCGCCGATGGCCTTGTCGTGGGCACTCAGGTGCGCGAGGTCCAGCTGCGCACGCAGATGCTCCTGCAGGCTGGCGCCGGTCGGCGCGGCGGGTTCGGGCCAGTCCTCTTCTCCGCCCGCACCCAGGGCGGAGGCAGGATCGGCACTGTCCATGTCGGCCAACGGCAGCTCTTCGGCATCGCCGGCTTCCGCCGGGTCTTGCTCGGGCGCCTCCGCAGAAGGCTCGCCAACGTCGGGGAATTGCGTCTCGGACTGGTCCGCGTCGCTTTCCAGCAGCAGGTTGTGCTCCAGCGCGTTCTGCACCGTGTCGCGCAGTTCCAGCGCCGACATCTGCAGCAATCCCAAGGCCTGGCGCATCTCCGGCGTCATGCTGAGCCGTTGGGTTTGCCGGAGTCCGAGTGTGGCTTTCAAGTCCCTGGGATCCTTTGTCAAACAACAACTTGCGTCGTGCCCGGCGGCCGGGGAAGCCGTGCCCGACGCTTCGCCTGGGAAGCGGGACAGGGGCCGCACGCCATGGGATAGTTATAGCCTAAAATTCTCGCCCAGGTACACGCTGCGCACCTGCTGGTTGGCGAGGATGGCCTGCGGCGGGCCGGCGGCAATGACCTCGCCGCTGCTGATGATATAGGCGCGGGCGCAGATCCCCAGGGTTTCGCGCACGTTGTGATCGGTGATGAGCACGCCGATGTTACGCTCCTTGAGGTGCGCGACGATGCGCTGGATGTCGAGCACCGAGAGCGGGTCCACGCCCGCGAACGGCTCGTCCAACAGCATGAAGGCCGGATCCGCGGCCAGCGCGCGCGCGATCTCGACCCGCCGGCGTTCGCCGCCGGACAGCGACAAACTCAGTGCATCGCGCAGATGCGCGATGTGCAACTCTTCGAGCAATTGCTGCAGGCGCTCCTGGCGTTGCGCACGCGTCAGGCGCGGGCGGGTTTCCAGGATCGCGAGGATGTTGTCGGCCACCGTGAGCTTGCGGAATACCGAGGCTTCCTGCGGCAGGTAGCCCAGCCCCAGACGCGCGCGCGCGTGCACGGGCAGGGGCGTGAGTTCGGAGTCATCCAGGAAGATGCGTCCGCCGTCGGCCGGCACCAGGCCCACGATCATGTAGAAGCAGGTGGTTTTGCCCGCGCCGTTGGGGCCCAGCAGGCCCACGACTTCGCCGCGCTTGACCTCCAGGGACACGTTGCGCACCACCTCGCGTCTGCGGTAGCGCTTGAGCAGATTCTCGGCGCGCAGCGTGCTCATGCGGGCGGCGTGTGCGTGGCCGCCCTGGGCGGGATGGTGATGTGCACGCGCTCGCTGCTCTTGCCGCCCAGCGCGATGACGTGCTCGGTACTCGTGTTGTAATGAATCACGTCGGCGGTCAGCAGACGCTCGCCCTGGTGCAGCTCGGCATTGCCCGACAGATCCACTTCGTTGCTGTTCTGGTTGTAGGTGATTTCCGCGGCGGTGCCGGTCACCAGTGCGCCGCTGTCCGGTTGCTGCCGGAAGCTCGCGGGCGCGCCGGTGATGTCGGCGGTCTGGATTTCCCCATTGCGCATGTGCAGCACGGCCTTGTCGGCGGTGATGCGGATGCTGCCCTGGGTGATGAGCACATGCCCGGTGTACACGCCCGTGCCGGTATTGGCCTTGGAATCGTTGGTGAAATCGCCGTGATCCGCCTGGATATTGATGGGCTGGTTGCGGTCGGTTTTCAGCGCCAGTGCCGACACGGCCAGGCACAGCAGCCCGGCTGCCACCAGCCAACGCCAATTACGGCTGGTGTACATATGCGCCCCGCACCTGACTCTGCAGCAACAGGCGGTTGTCGTCGAGCCAGGCTTCCAGTCCTACGCCGGTCATGCGGCTTCCGCCCTGGGTGATTTCCACGGGGTCGGCCGTGGTGGCGATGTTGGTGTTGAGGTTCACGTTCATTTTGTCCGTCTGCACCACCAGCGCGGGGCCGCCGTTGTCGGCCGGATGCTGCATTTGCACGTGACCCGCAAGTTCCACGCGCTGGTTGCCGGAGGGCAGCAGCGCGTGGTCCGCCGCCACGTCCCAGGGCGGACTGCCGCTGATGAAATAGCGGATGCGCGGCGCAAACACTTCGATGCTGTCGTCGTCGGGATGATGCAGCATGCGCGGCGAGCGCAACACAGTGTGTGGCTGGCCCTGGGTGTCGAGTTCCGTGACCGTGGCGTCGGTGAAGGTGTAATCCGGCACATGCGTGGGTGGAGCCGGCGGCGGCACGCCGGGCGGCGCGACCTGGCGCAGCAGCCACCAGGTGCCGGCGGCCGCCAGCACCAGCAGCAGGAATCCCGCGGCGAAGCGCGCGCTCACGCTTTGCGGTTCCGCGCGGTGAGCAGCAAGTCGCAAACCTCGCGCACCGCGCCTTCACCGCCGCGTGTGCGGGTCACGTGGTGAGCGCGCGCGCGTACTTCGGGCTGTGCATCGGCCACCGCGACCGCCAGACCCGCGGATTCGAACAAGGGCAAATCCACAAGATCGTCGCCGACACAGGCCACCTGATTCCAGGCCAGTTTGAATTGTTGCAGGAGTTTCTGCAGTACCGCCAGCTTGTCATCGCGGCCCTGAAACAGGTGACGGATTCCGAGTTCCCGCATGCGCAGCGCCACCGCGGGCGAGCGGCGCCCCGAGATCACCGCTACGCGTAGACCGTGACGCAGCAGCAGTTTGATGCCGTGACCGTCGCGCACGTGAAAAGCCTTTAATTGCTCGCCCCTGGCCCCGTAATACAGCCGCCCGTCGGTGAACACGCCGTCCACGTCGAACACCGCAAGTTGCACGCGCGCCGCACGTTCTTCCACCGCGGGCATGTCACACCACGCCGGCACGCACCAGGTCGTGCATGTGCAGCGCACCGACCAGCACGTTGTCCGCGTCCACTACCGGCAGCACGGTGATGCGCTTGTCGTTCATGATGCGAATGGCTTCTCCGGCGAGCACCTCGCCACGCACCGTAGTGCAGTTGCGCGTCATGACGTCGGCAATGCGCGCGCGGTGCACGTTGAGTTCACGGTCCAGCGCACGCCGCAGATCGCCGTCGGTGAAAATTCCGGCCACGTGGTTTTTTGCATCCACGATGACCGTCATGCCCAGGCCCTTGTGCGTCATTTCCATGAGTGCCGCGCTCAACAGCGCGTCCTGCGCCACCGCCGGCACCGCGCTGCCGGTGTGCATGATGTCCTCGACGTGCAGCAACAGGCGCCGGCCGAGTGAGCCGCCGGGATGCGAGCGCGCGAAATCCTCCTGGGTGAAACCGCGCGCCTCCAGCAAGGATACGGCGAGTGCGTCGCCCATCGCTAACGCCGCGGTGGTGCTGGCCGTGGGTGCGAGGTTCAGTGGGCAGGCTTCCTGCGCTACGCTCACGTCCAGGTTCACATCCGCGGCTTTGGCGAGCGTGGACTGCGGGTGGCCGGTGAGGGTGAGCAGCTTGACGCCGAGGCGCTTGATGAGCGGCAACAGGGTAAGCAGTTCGGCGGTTTCGCCGGAATTGGACACGGCCAGCACCACGTCCCCGCCGGTGATCATGCCCATGTCGCCGTGACTGGCTTCGCCGGGATGCACGTAGAACGCCGGCGTGCCGGTGGAGGCGAGCGTGGCGGCGATCTTGCTGGCCACATGGCCGGACTTGCCCATGCCCATGACCACGGCCCGGCCGCGGCACTCGAGCAGCACGCGGCAGGCCGCGGCAAAGCGTTCATCTACACGCGACGCGAGTGCCGCCACGGCCGCGGCTTCGGTTTGCAGAACCTGAATGGCATGCTGCAACAGGCTGGCGTTGTCGTTGCGGTTCATCGGCAGGTGCAGCCGTGGAAAAACGCGCGAGCCGTCATGATACACGTTTTGCCCGCGGGTTCCGGTCCCGCGGTGCCGGCGCCCGCAGCCAATCGGGTATCATGTGCCGGTTCCCAGGTTCCCGGAGCCAGCACGTGTCGCCCGCTGAAGTCGAGCATCTCATCATGCAGGGCCTGCCCACGGCGGAAGTGCGCGTCCAGAGCGAGGACGGCACGCACTTCGAAGCGCTCATTATCGCGGAAGTGTTCGCCGGCAAACGCCCGCTGGCGCGCCACCAGATGGTGTACCGAGCGTTGGGCGAACGCATTGGCGGGGAGATACACGCACTCAGTCTGCGTACCCTGACTCCGGACGAGTGGCAACGCCAATCCGCGGCGTGATGCCGCGAGCACGCTGAAGGCCGAATTTGGACAAGCTCTTCATCAACGGCGGCCGTCCCCTCGAGGGGGAGATCCGCATTTCCGGCGCCAAGAACGCCACGCTGCCGATTCTCGCCGCCACGCTGCTGGCCGACAGTCCGGTCACCATCGGCAACGTGCCGCACCTGCACGATGTCACCACCACCATCGAATTGCTGGGCAGCATGGGCGTGGGCGTCACCATCGATGAACACATGCGCATCGAGGTGGACCCTGCGAGCATCCGCGAGTTCTATGCGCCCTATGAACTGGTGAAGACCATGCGTGCGTCGATTCTGGTGCTCGGACCGCTAGTCACCAAATTTGGACGCGCCGACGTGTCCATGCCCGGTGGCTGCGCCATCGGCACGCGCCCGGTGAATCTGCACATCTCCGGCCTCGAAGCCATGGGCGCGACGATCAAGGTGGAGAACGGCTACATCCGCGCCCAGGCCGAGCGGCTGCACGGTGCGCGCATCCTCATGGACATGGTATCGGTGACCGGCACCGAGAACATCATGATGGCGGCGACTCTCGCCGACGGCACCACGGTAATCGAAAATGCGGCGCGCGAGCCGGAAGTCGTGGACCTGGCGCGTTGTCTGGTGCAGATGGGTGCGAAAATCAAGGGCGAGGGCACGGATACCGTGGTAGTTGAGGGCGTCAAGAAGCTGCACGGTACGCAATACAACGTGCTGCCGGACCGCATCGAGACCGGCACGTATCTGTGCGCCGGCGCGTTGACCGGCGGGCATGTGCGCGTCAAGGACACGCGGCCCGAGCTGCTCGAAGCGGTGATTGCAAAACTCGAAGAGACCGGCGCGAAAGTCGGCAAGGGCAGAAACTGGATCGAGGTGGACATGCAGGGCCGCCGTCCGCACGCGGTGGACGTGCGCACCGCGCCTTATCCCGCGTTTCCCACCGACATGCAGGCACAGTTCACCGCGCTCAACGTGGTGGCCGAAGGTACCGGCACCATCACCGAAACCGTATTCGAAAACCGCTTCATGCACGTGCTGGAGATGCAGCGCATGGGCGCCGACGTGCGCCTCGAGGGCAACACCGCCATCAGCCAGGGTGTCGAGCATCTGACGGGCGCACCGGTCATGGCTACCGATTTGCGCGCCTCCGCGAGTCTGGTGCTCGCGGGGCTGGTGGCGCAGGGGGAGACCGTGGTGGACCGCATCTATCATATAGACCGCGGCTACGAAACCATCGAAGAAAAGCTCGGCCAGTTGGGCGCGAAGATCCGCCGCGTGCCGGCCTGACAAGAAGTGAGGGGTGAGGGAGTGAGGGGTCAGAAAAAGCGAGAAAATCTTGACGAGCAAATTTTCAGCGCTACACTTTCGAACGCCTCACGCCTTATTGTTTACTCAAATCAGCTGCTGGCCTGTACGGGCCGCTCGGCGATTTTCACCTTGACGCTAAACGCTTTGCCCTGATGGACGCCGCCCAGCGTCACCAAGGTGCCGGGCGGCTGCCCGGCGATGCGGTCGAGTGCATCGTGGCTGTTGATGACCGGCTTGCCGTCTATGCTTTGAATCACGTCGCCGGGCACCAGGCCCGCACGGCTGCCCGGCCCGTTCGGCGCCAGGCTGGTAATGATGAACCCGTCGGTGCTGTTCAACCGGAAGGCCGCGGCCAGTTGCGGGGTGATGTCCTGCGGCTCGACGCCCAGGTAACCGCGGCGCACGCGTCCGTAGGCAATAAGCTGCTGCATGACGCCGCGCGCCAGGTTTACGGGAATAGCGAAGCCGATGCCGGTGGAGCTGCCGTTCGGCGAAAACAGCGCGGTATTGATGCCGACCAGCCGGCCGTGCACGTCGACCAGCGCGCCACCGGAGTTGCCGGGGTTGATGGACGCATCTGTCTGGATGAAATTCTCGAAGGTGCTCAGGCCGAGCTGGCTGCGGCCGAGAGCGCTCACGATGCCGTGCGTCACGGTCTGGCCGACGCCATAGGGGTCGCCGATGGCCAGCACCACGTCGCCCACGTGCAGATCGTCCGAGCGCCCCATGTCGATGGGCCGCAAACCGGGGAGGCCGATCTTGATAAGCGCCAGGTCGGTGTCCGGGTCCACGCCCACCACCCGTGCTGGCGCGCTGCGCCCGTCGGCAAGCCCCACCTGTATGGCCTCGGCGCCGCTGATCACGTGGTAATTGGTGAGGATGTAGCCGTCGGGGCTGACGATCACGCCGGAACCCAAACTGGTCTGGGTGCGGACGCGCGGCGGCAGGTTGTCGAAATCGCTGCGCCCCAAGGGTGCACCGGGGAGTTGCGGAGCGCGCGTGCGCCGTGCGCTGAATACGTTCACCACCGACGTAGACGAGGCCGTCACCGCGGAGGCGTATGACCCGGCGTCGCCATAAGGCGCAAGCCGACCCGGACCGGTGAGCAGCGACGGGTGGAAGTACACCACCACGAACGCGATCGCCAGGCCAACGACCACCGCGCGCAGCGCAAAGGAAAGGGCACCCGCCAAAGTCCGCATCGGCATACGCTAGCATGCGGCCGCCGTCAGGTCAGCCCGGGGTGTGTAGACTGGCGGGGCCGCAAAGCGGCTGTGTATAATGCTGCACTCTTCAAGTATTCCAGCCGAATCTTCCGCCTCACGGGCCGGCCGCCCATGGCCTGTGGCGCCTGAGTTGTACGGAGCGGGGTGAATGAGCGACGAAATAGACCAGAGCAAACGCCATTTCCTCACCGTTGCGACCGTCGTGGTGGGTGCCATCGGGGTATGCGTCACCGCGGTGCCGTTTGTCACCTCCATGAACCCCAGCGCCAAAGCCTTGGCGCTTGGCGGACCTACCGACATTGACTACAGCAAGATCGAACCGGGCGCGCTCATCAAGGCCGTGTGGCGCAACAAGCCGGTGTGGGTGGTGCAGCGTGGGCAGGTGGCGCTGGCCGAGTTGCCCAAGAATGACCCGTTGCTGCGCGACCCCGATTCCGCAGAACCCCAGCAACCCGCGTATGCCAAGAATGGCTGGCGTTCCATCAAGCCCGACCTGTTCGTGGTGGTGGGCATTTGCACGCATCTGGGCTGTTCGCCGCTGTATGTGCCGCAGCCGGGTGATCCGAGCGTCGGTCCCACCTGGCCGGGCGGATTCCACTGTCCCTGCCACGGCTCGCTTTATGACTTGGCCGGGCGCGTGTTCAAGAACGTGCCGGCACCCCTGAATCTGCCGGTGCCGCGGCACCGTTACTTGAACGACAAGGTGGTCCGCATCGGCGAGGATCCGGTGGACTCGCATTCCACCTGGACCGAGCCGCTGGTGTGGTGAACGCCGGGCAGTCCTGAACATTCCGGGAGCGGGATTCGATGAGCAATGAAGAACCCAAGCTGAAACGCGACTACCTGGACGTCACCGGGGGCTGGCTGCACGGCCTGCGCGAGTGGATTGACGCGCGCTTCCCGATGTCGTCGACCTGGAAGAAACACGTCGCCGAGTATTACGCGCCCAAGAACTTCAACTTCTGGTATTTCTTCGGCTCGATTGCGCTCCTGATCCTCGTGAACCAGATCCTCACCGGGATCTTCCTGGCGATGAATTACCAGCCTTCCGCCACGGGAGCGTTTGCCTCGGTGGAATACATCATGCGCGATGTCAACTGGGGCTGGCTGCTGCGCTACATGCATTCGGTGGGCGCCTCGCTGTTCTTCGTGGTGGTGTACCTGCACATGTTCCGCGGCGTGATGTACGGCTCGTTCAAGAAGCCGCGCGAACTCATCTGGATTTTCGGGGTGCTCATCTACGTAGCGCTCATGGCGGAGGCTTTCATGGGCTACCTGCTGCCCTGGGGGCAGATGTCCTACTGGGGCGCGAACGTGATCCTTTCGCTGTTCGGGGCGATTCCCGGCATCGGCAATGCCATCGAAACCTGGATCAAGGGCGACTTCGGCGTTTCCGGCATTACCCTCAACCGTTTCTTCGCGCTGCACGTGGTGGCGGTGCCGCTGGTGCTGCTCGGCCTGGTGCTGTTCCACCTGATCGCGCTGCACGAAGTGGGCTCCAACAATCCCGACGGCGTGGAGATCAAGAAGCACAAGGACCCGGCGACCGGCATCCCGCTCGACGGCATCCCGTTCCATCCGTACTACACCATGAAGGATATCTGCGGCGTGATCGTGTTCATCGCGATCTTCTCCGCCATCATCTTCTTCGCGCCTGGCATGCACGGGCTGTTCCTGGAACCGTCCAATTTCGAACCCGCCAATCCACTCAAGACCCCGCCCGACATCCATCCGCTGTGGTACTTCGGACCCTACTACGCGATCCTGCGCTCTATCCCCAACAAGGATCTGGGCGCGCTGGCACTGCTGGTGGCCATCGTGATCCTGTTCTTCCTCCCGTGGCTGGATCGCAACCCGGTGAAGTCCATCCGCTACCGCGGCTCACTGTACCGCTGGGTATTGGTGCTGTTCGCCGTGACTTTCCTGGTGCTCGGTTACATCGGCATGCAACTCGCCACGCTGTTCTGGGCGGAGATCGGCCAGCGGCTTTCGGAGTTGTACTTCCTGTTCTTCGTGGCGGCGTGGGTGTATTCCCGGCCGCGCTCGCGCGTTTTTCTGATCAGCACCTTCGTGGTGGTAATGATCATCATCTCGTTGCTCGACTGGATGAGCTGGGTGCCGAGCATTGCGCACCTCAAGATGTGGTCGTGGCTGATTCCGTTCGGCTACTGCGTGATTTTCCTGTTGTGGCCGGCAGTCATACCCAGGCTCATGCAGCCCAAGCCGGTGCCGGAGCGTGTGCGGACCAAAGCGCGGCACGAGACTCACGTGGGGGTGGCGGCCGAATGAAGAACATCATCGTATGCGCACTGCTGTTGGCGCTGCTGCCGCTGGCGGTCCGCGCCCAGGACGAAGGCGTGAAGCTGCAGGCCGCCAACGTGGACGTGAGCAACACCGCGTCCTTGCAGCGCGGCGCGAAGTTCTTCGTGAACTACTGCATGGGTTGTCACTCGGCCCAATACGTGCGCTATAACCGCGTCGGCCAGGATCTGGGCCTCAGCGACCCGCAACTCGAAAGCTATCTGATGTTCGGCGGCGGCAAGGCCACCGATACCATGGTCAGCGCCATGCCGCAGGCGGATGCGATCAAGTGGTTTGGCGTGGCGCCGCCGGACCTGTCGCTGGAATCACGCATCCGCGGTGACGACTGGATTTACACTTACCTGAAATCCTTCTATCTGGATCCCAAGAGCGCGACCGGGGTCAACAACACGGTATTTCCACACGTCGCCATGCCGGACGTGCTGTGGGAGCTGCAGGGTACGCAACGCGCGGTATTCACCACGGTCAAGAACCCCGACGGCAGCAGCTATCAGGTGTTTGACCATTTCGAACAGGTCACGCCCGGCAAAATGACGCCGGCCGAGTTCGACAAGGCCGCCCGCGACATCACCAGTTTCCTTGCCTACATGGGCGATCCCGTCAAGCTCACCAGTCTCACGCTCGGCCTGCGGGTCATCGGATTCCTGGTGGTGTTTTTCATCATTGCGTATCTGCTCAAGCGCGAGATCTGGAAAAAAGTACATTGATACGCCAGCACCCGGACTCCTGACATGACACGCCCACAAGCGCATTCGGACGAGCAGGTTCCTGCACACACCCCTACTGCCATGACCTTGTATTCGCGAGCCACGGATCCGCATTGCCACCGCGTACGCCTGGTGCTGGCGGAAAAAGGCATTGCCATGGACATCGTCAACATCGAGGGCAGCAAGCTGCCCGAGGATCTGCTGGAACTCAATCCCTACAACAGCGTGCCCACGCTCGTGGACCGTGAACTGGCGCTCTACGAGCCGCGCATCATCATGGAATATCTGGACGAGCGCTTCCCGCACCCGCCGCTGATGCCCGTGGACCCGGTGGCGCGCGCGCGCTTCCGCCTGGCGCTGTATCGCATCGAGCGCGACTGGTATGCGCTGGTGGACGACATCGAGCGTTCCCCCGGCAAGCCGCACTTGCGCGCGCGCAAGCTGTTGCGCGAGGGCTTGCTCGCGGCTACCGATGCGTTTGCCGTCAAACCGTTCTTTCTGAGCGACGAGTTCTCGCTGGTGGATTGCAGCCTGGCGCCGATCCTGTGGCGCTTGCCGCGCTATGAGATCGACATTCCTGCCCAGGCCAAGGCGCTGCAAAAATACGCCGAGCGCCTGTTTCACCGCCCGGCGTTCAAATCCAGCCTTACCGAAGCCGAGCGCGAAATGCGCGACGACATCTGAACGGCGCCGAGCGGGCCCGATTCGGCGCACACACCGGCGTTGCCCATGCTTTCCCGCAAGCCCTATCTGTTGCGCGCCATGCATCAATGGATCGTGGACAGCGGCCACACGCCGCATATCGTCGTGGATACGGGTGTCGTGGGCGTACAGGCCCCCGCAGGGTACGCGCAGGACGGCAAGCTGGTGCTCAACCTGAGCCATACGGCAACGCGCGGACTGGATCTGGGGAATAACCAGCAGCTGGAATTCGAGACGCGCTTCGGCGGCGTGTCGCGCCACGTGAGCGTGCCACTGGACGCCGTGCTCGCCATTTACGCGCAGGAAACCGGTCAGGGCATCGTGTTCGGACCGGAAGAGGAACCGAAGCCCGGCGCTCCCGCGCCGGTCGGGAGTGACAAGTCACGCAAACCTGCCGCTGGCAAAAAGCCCAGCCTCAAGGTCGTAAAATGAATTTCGTTTCCTTGTCCCTTCTCCCCCTTCAAGGGGGAGAAGCCGGGATGAGGGGGACTTGAATACGCAGCGCGCGCCAGCAGCAGCCATGGACAATCCCATTCCCAGCCAACTCAACCGCACCGTGCACAAGCTTGGCAAGCTGCGGCCCTCGCTGCGCTGGCGGGTACTTACCTGGGCCTTCGGCAAAAACGTCCCCTTCATGCACACCGCACGCCTGCAGTTCCTGGAACTCGGCGAGGAACGCGCACTGCTCTTTTTGCGCAATCGCAGACGTGTGCGAAACCACATCGGCTCGGTGCACGCCGCGGCCGTGGCCTTGCTCGCGGAGACCGCCAGCGGCACGCTGCTTACCATGAACCTGCCGGAAGACCGCGTGCCGCTGCTGAAGAGCATGCAGCTCGAATATCTCAAGCGCGCCCAGGGCGACCTGCTGGCCGAGGCGACGTTGGAGGCCGGTGCGCGCACGCGCGTGCGCGCCGAGGAGAAAGGCGAAATCGTGGTGCCCGTCAAAGTCACAGACCAGAGCGGAGTGGAACCCATGCGCTGCCGCATGCTGTGGGCCTGGGTGCCGAAGCATCGTCCGTGATCAAGGTCATCCAGTACGACATTACCGACCTCGACGTGGAGGCGGTCGTGAACGCCGCCAACACCACGCTGCTCGGCGGCGGCGGCGTGGACGGCGCCATCCATCGCGCTGCCGGCCCGGAACTGCTGGAAGCCTGCCGCAAGCTCGGTGGCTGTCCAACCGGCGAAGCGCGCATCACGCCGGGATTTCGCCTCAAAGCCAAGTGGGTGATCCATGCCGTCGGCCCGGTGTGGCGCGACGGTGCATACGGCGAGCCGCAGTTGCTGGAGAGCTGTTACCGCAGCGCCTGCATGCTGGCGATGGACGCCAAAGCCCGCAGCATTGCCTTTCCGTGCATCAGCACCGGAGTGTACCGCTATCCGAAGCCGGAGGCTGCGCGTATCGCGCTCAAGGTCATGCACGACTGCGACGGGAAATTCCGCAGCATCGTGGCCTGCTGCTTCGATGCCGAAAACGCCGCGATTTATCGCAAGTTGCTGGGTCCGTCGCCGCGACCGGATGACGACGCGTAACTCAGCGTAGCGCGCGGCTATCCGCCCAGTGCGTCTTAGAGCGATGCGAGTTCTTCTAGGGTCTCGATGGGCAATGAGCACTGTGTACCACGGCATACATAAGCACAGGCATCTCCGCGTGGCGCACATTGCGCCAGCAAGCCCATCAGATTCTCAGCATCGCTGGGAATTGCCAGCACAATCCGTCGCGGATCGAATTTCCGGTCCAGCTGCTTTTGCCACGCGTGCAGCTTGTCTGCCTTGCCCCGCACTACGACCATAGTCGGCGGTTCGAGGGCGTCTTGGAGCGCCAGCAGCATGCTGGCGTGAGCTTCGGGATAACGGTTTACCGACGGTAGCGCGGCTTTGACCGTGCGTTCGGCCGCGTCGAGATAGCGTGGCTCTGCACACACATGACCGAGCCGCAGCAGAACGCGGGCGGCCACCGCGTTGCCGGCGGGCAGCGATTCATCGCTGAAGGTCTTGGGACGATACAGCGGGATGTCCTGATCGTTGGCCGTGAACCAGAAGCCTCCGTGTTCTTTGTCTTCGAAGCGTACCAGCAGGCCATCGGCTAACTGGCGGGCAAAGCCGAACAATTCGCTGTCCCAGCGGGCTTGCAGAAGTTCCAGCACGCCATCCAGCAGCAAGGCGTAATCGTCCAGATAGGCCGGCAGCCTGGCCTGACCATCGCGCCAGGAAGCCAGCAGTTGGCCGTCACGGCAAAGATGCCCGCGCACGAAACGGGCGGCGCGCTCTGCGGATTCGACAAATCGCGGCTCGTCGAGCAGACGGCCGGCCAGTGCCATGCCGCGGATCATCAGGCCGTTCCAGGCGGTAAGCACCTTGTCGTCGAGGCCGGGGCGTACGCGCTTGCGCCGCGCTTCCAGCAATTTCCGCCGCGTGGATTCCAACACCGCCTGATCCTTCGCTCTCACCGATGGGGGAGAGGGGGTAGCTATCTGTGGCACGTACAGATGCCAATGGCCCTCAAAATTCGGCGGTTGGTCCAGTCCATAGCGCGGTGCAAACGCGGCGAATTCTTCTGGGCTCAGCAGTGCGCGGACCTCCTCTTTGTCCCAGATGTAATACTTGCCTTCGTGGCCTTCGGAATCCGCGTCCAGGCTGGAATAGTAGCCGCCCTGCGGCGACTGCATCTCGGCCATGACCCATGCGGCCGTCTGCTTGGCGATGTCCGCATAGAAGCTGCTACCGGTGAATTTTGCGGTTTGTGCATACAGGGCGAGCAGCGGCCCGTTGTCGTAAAGCATCTTTTCGAAGTGCGGGATCATCCAGGCTGCATCGGTTGAGTAGCGGCAGAAGCCGCCGCCCAACTGGTCGTAGAGGCCGCCCTGGGCCATGCGCGTGAGCGTGGTTTCCACCATGGTCCGGCTGCGGTTTGCGCTCTGCGCGTCGGAGTCCGCATCGGCGGCGTGCCACAGCAGGAATTCCAGGCTTGGCGCATGCGGGAACTTGGGCGCACGCCCGAAGCCGCCGAAGCGCGCATCGAAGCTTTCCGTGAGCGAGCGGTAAGCCGCTTCCAGCGGAGCGCGCGTCAATTCCCCGGCGGAAGTGGCGGTTTCGCCGGCGCTGCGCTGGATTGCGTCGCGGAGCGCGGCGTTTTGTTGCCGCAGCTCGTCGCGATGCTCGCGGTAAAACTGTGCGACGCGCTCCAATACTTCCCTGAAACCGGGCATGCCGTAGCGCGGTTCGCGCGGGAAATAGGTGCCGGCGAAGAACGGCGTAAGGTCATCGGGCGTGAGGAACACCGTCAATGGCCAGCCGCCGCCGCGCTGCACAAGCACCTGGTGCGCGAGCTGATATACGCGGTCCAGGTCCGGGCGTTCCTCGCGGTCCACCTTGATGTTGACGAACAGCCGGTTCATGAGCGCGGCGGTGTCGGCATCCTCGAAGGATTCGTGCGCCATCACGTGACACCAGTGGCAGGCGGAGTAGCCGATGGAGAGCAGGATCGGTTTGTTTTGCGTGCGCGCCAGAGCCAGGGCGTCCGCGTTCCACGCG
The DNA here is from genome assembly GCA_035279405.1 of Gammaproteobacteria bacterium. Lineage (NCBI taxonomy): Bacteria > Pseudomonadati > Pseudomonadota > Gammaproteobacteria > Gammaproteobacteria bacterium. The sequence continues at coordinate 82,001 of DATEHU010000033.1, read as the reverse complement.
TGCCAGTCCACGGGGTTGTGGGCGTGTTGCAAAAGATACGGACTGGTTTCACCAGCCAACCGGTTGGCGTGTGCTGGATTGCTCATGGAATTGATCGCGTTGATACAATGCGGAACACTATAAGCCCTTGGAGCACTCAACAAAATTGACACACAGTACAAATCCCCCCGCGCGAAGCGCGTCCCCCTTTTCAAAGGGGGCAAGGGGCGAAGCCCCGAGCGGGCAGCCATGGGCACATCGCGAAGCGATGTGCGGGAGACCAGGGATGGGTCTCCCTGGACCTGAACACGACGCAGGATGGCAGAGTGCTCAGGGCTGCCCTGGACTTTCGCACGAAGCACGATTGCGAAGTGCGAAAGAGGGGGGATTTCAAGTCCCCCGGACCGCGAGCGAATAAGGGGATAAAAATATGCTGCCGTCGCTGATATTGAAAAAGAATGCACACCGGCGCCTGCGGACCGGTCACCTGTGGGTGTTCAGCAACGAAGTGGACACCGCGCGCACACCGCTCACGGCGTTCGGCCCCGGCGATGCGGTGGAAATACGCGACCACGGCGGCCGTTTTCTCGGCAGCGGCTATGTCAATCCCAATTCGCTCATCTGTGCGCGCATCCTGTCGCGGGACGAGCGCCATCCGCCGGACAGCGCATGGCTGGTGCAGCGCCTGAACCTTGCGCTGGCGCTGCGCGCGCAGCTGTATCCGCGGCCGTTTTACCGGCTGGTGTTCGGTGAATCCGACGGCTTGCCGGGTCTGGTGGTGGACCGTTATGGCGAGGTGCTGGTGGCGCAGATCACCACCGCCGGCATGGAGCGGATGAAAGATGACATTGTGGCGGCGCTCGCCACGGTACTTAAACCGGCCGGGATTCTGTGGCGCAACGACGTGAGCATCCGTGAGCTGGAAGGCCTGCCGCTGTATACCGACACCGCGTATGGCGAGGTGCCTGAACGGGTGATCGTCGAGGAGCACGGGCGGAAATTCGAGATAGTGCTCGCGGGTGGCCAAAAAACCGGCTGGTTCTTCGACCAGCACGACAATCGCGGCCGGCTGGCGCGATACGTCTCCGGCCGGCGCGTGCTGGACGTGTTCAGCTACGTGGGCGCGTGGGGAATTCAGGCGCTGGCGTGGGGAGCGCGCGAGGCACTGTGCATGGACAGCTCGGCCGGCGCGCTGGCGCTGGCGGAGCACAATGCCGCGCTCAACTCTGTGCGCGTCGGCGTGCACAAGGCGGATGCCTTCGACGGCCTGCGCGCCCTGCATGCGGCCGGCGAGAAATTCGACGTGGTGATTCTCGACCCGCCGGCTTTCGTCAAGCGCAGGAAGGATCTGGCAGCCGGCCGCGATGCCTACCGGCGCCTGAATCAGCTGGGCATGCAGTTGCTGGCGCACGACGGCCTGCTGATCTCCTGCTCATGTTCCCATCATCTGCCGGCGGACGAACTGGTGGCGGCGATTCAGTCTGCCGCCCGCCATCTGAACCGCGAAGCGCAGCTGCTGGAGCGCGGCGCACAGGCCGCGGATCATCCGGTGCATCCGGCGATTCTCGAAACCGCGTACCTCAAGGCGTTTTTCGTGCGTGTCCTGAGTGAGCCGCACTAGCGGCGACCGGGAGCACAGGGATGATCATGCGAGCAGATTCGTCGCGTGGATCGCGCGGAAATTCACAGCTTGTCGCTTAAAATAGCCACCCATGCTCACCTATCCCGATTTCGATCCGGTCGCTTTCAGCCTCGGCCCGCTCAAGGTGCACTGGTACGGCATTACCTACCTCATCGGCTTCCTGGGTTGTTACCTGGCCGCGCGCCTGCGGGTGTCGCGCCGCTACGCCAGCGGCTGGACCGCGGAGCAGGTGGGCGATCTGCTGTTTTACGTGGCGCTCGGCGTGGTCATCGGCGGGCGCATCGGCTACACGCTGTTCTACGCCTACACGCCGGAGGGTCAGTGGCTGGAATGGCAGAATCCGCTGTACATCTTCCAGGTCTGGGACGGAGGCATGTCGTTCCACGGCGGCCTGCTCGGCGTGCTGGTTGCGGTCGCGCTGCTTGCGCGCAAGTATCACAAGCACTACTTCGACGTGGTGGATTTTTCCGCGGTGGTGGTGCCCATTGGGCTGGCGGCCGGCCGTATCGGCAATTTCATCAACGGCGAATTGTGGGGCAAGATTTCCACGACGCTGCCCTGGGCCATGCGTCTGCCGTGCACCAACACGCGATTCACCGGCGGTGAGTATTGCCGCGATGCCGTCAACGGCTTCAGCCTGCCGCGCCAGCCGACCCAGCTGTATGAATTCCTGCTGGAAGGCGTGGTGATGTTCGTAGTGCTGTTCGTGTTCACCATGAAACCGCGCCCGCGCATGGCCGCGTCCGGCCTGTTTGCGCTGCTGTATGGCTGTTTCCGCTTTGCGGTCGAGTTCGTACGCCTGCCGGACCCGCAGTTCGGCTATCTGGCGTTCGGCTGGATGACCATGGGCCAGATTCTATCGCTGCCGTTGATCGCGGTCGGCATCGTGCTGCTGGTGTTGGCCTACCGGCGCAAATCGACTGCAGAGAGCGCCTGATGCGGCAGTATCTGGAACTCATGCGTCACGTGCGCGACCGCGGCGCACGCAAAAGCGACCGCACCGGCACCGGCACGCTGTCGGTATTCGGTTACCAGATGCGCTTCGATTTGGCCGGTGGCTTCCCCGCCGTGACCACCAAGAAACTGCATTTTCGCTCCATCATCTGCGAACTGCTGTGGTTCCTGCGCGGCGATACCAATACTGGCTATTTGCACGAGCACGGTGTGAGTATCTGGGACGAGTGGGCCGACGAGCAAGGCAATCTCGGCCCGGTGTACGGCTATCAATGGCGTTCCTGGCCGGCGCCGGACGGGCGCCATATTGATCAGATTTCAAAGGTCCTGGAGCAGTTGCGCAGCAATCCGGATTCACGCCGCCTGATCGTGAGCGCCTGGAACGTGGCGGACCTCGACAAGATGGCTTTGCAGCCTTGCCACGCATTCTTCCAGTTCTACGTGGCGAACGGCCGGCTTTCCTGTCAGCTCTACCAGCGCAGCGCCGATGTTTTCCTCGGCGTGCCGTTCAACATCTGTTCCTACGCGCTGCTCACCCACATGCTCGCGCAGCAGACCGGCCTGCAGCCGGGCGAATTCATCTGGACCGGCGGCGATTGCCATTTGTATGTCAATCATCTGGAGCAGGTGGATGAGCAGTTGACGCGCAAGCCGTATCCCCTGCCGACGCTGGTCATCAAGCGCAAACCGCCCACGCTTTTTGATTACCGTTTCGAGGATTTCGAGATCGCCAATTATCAATCGCATCCGGCCATCAAGGCGCCGGTAGCGGTGTAGGAAGGTTTCATGCTGGGGAAATTCTGATATGTTTGTGTGGTCATTGCTATTTGACGGCTTAAAATCAAGAAACCCTCACCACCTTAAGCATCGCCAATCCACTAAACTCACTCAATTGATCAGACATTCCCAAGCTTAAAATCAGACAGGGATAATTGAGATCAGTGGATGCGGCGCTAAGCCAATTAAGTGATAGATGGCATGAACAACGAGTCAGAGGAACCGGCTGAGCCGCAACGGGAACGCGTCGCCGGATCACCCGATGATTCACAACAAGTTGCCGTCTCTAGCCCGGCAGCAACCGGCGGTGCTGGCACATTCTTTGAGCAACATGTTGATGCTTACTGGCTTGCGCAGCTTCTAGTTAGCGCCACCCCACCAATATTCACCGATAGCACGGTCATACAGGTTGACCTCCAGACTGAGCACCTAGGCTGGAATACCGACGATTTCCTAGTCACAGTTCGAGACTCCAGCCACAAGTGCCACAAGCTTATCGGTCAAGTAAAACGCAAGGTAACTGTCGGTGTATCAGATGAGGATTTCAAAAAGGTAGTATCCGACTGGTGGGATGACTTCAACAACAAGAGTCTGTTTTTACCGGGCACCGATCGTCTTGTATTGGCTACGCTGCGAGGCACAAATGCCCTGCTCGAGCATTTCACTGGCCTTCTTGATTGCGCAAAAGCCGCATCTTCTGCCGACGATTTCGAACGTCGCTTGGCCATTCCAGGGTTTGTAAATAACAAAACTGTAGATTACTGTAAGGTAATCCAACAATTGGTAGGACAATTGGTCGGAGAAGCACGATCAGCATCCTCGATTTGGGCCTTCCTCAAAGCAATCGACGTTCTGGTCTTGGACCTGCACACCTCTACTAGTCAGTCAGAAGCTTCCATCAGGTCGCTTCTTGCCTATACCACGAAAGATGCGGATCCAGTCGCGACAGCAGGCGCGACTTGGAATCAACTTCTGACTATTGCAAGTCAAGGGATGGCTACTGCACGTAGCTTTAAATTAGGTGATCTGCCAGAGGCTCTTACCTCTCGCCATGGAGGCATCGGCACTGCCGAGAACGCTCTACTAACGACTCTTAGAGATCATTCCAACGTTATCTTGGATGGTATTAGGTCGACCATTGGTACTGATTTGCACTTACCGCGAGCTGCCCTTGTGCAGCGGGTAATGGGCGAGTTGACCGCAAATCAGATCGTATTGATTTCGGGTGCTGCAGGTTCCGGTAAGTCTGTTGTCACTAAGGATGTAATGGCAACGTTATCGAGAGAGCACTTTATATTCTGCTTCAGAGCAGAAGAATTTAAATCCACACATCTCGATACAACGCTTCGCTCAATTGGTGTAAACGTGTCGGCGGCTGCTCTTGGTGCGACCATGGCGTCACAGACAAGCAAGGTACTCTTGGTCGAAAGCATTGAGCGCCTGCTTGAGGCATCGACACGTGACGGTTTCTCCGACCTCCTCACACTTATCGCGAAGGATAAGAGTTGGCGTCTTGTTCTGACTTGCCGCGAGTACTCGACGGACTTGGTAAGAACAGGTTTGCTCGGCGCATCAGCACACACTGTAATGGCGATTCCGCAGCTTGGCGACGATGAACTAACAGAAGTGGAGTTAGCATACCCAGCCCTCAAGAGACCAATGGCCGACCCCGCCCTGCGTAGGTTGCTACGCAATCCATACGTTTTAGACAAGGCACTCCGCATTAATTGGGCATCGACTTCAGCGCTGCCCCAGGACGAGCGCGGATTTCGGGACCGGTTCTGGCGAGATATTGTCAGGGTCGACCACCAGACTGGCAATGGGATGCCACGGAAGCGCGAGCAGGTCTTCATGGAAATAGCGGTACGAAGAGCGAGAGCACTGGCGCTCTACGCTCCGTGCGGTGATCTAGATCCGGCCGTTCTGGAGCATTTACGCAGTGATTCCCTGGTCGCCGGACCTTCACATTCCCAGATCCTAGTTGCACCGGCGCATGATGTTCTTGAGGACTGGGCGATTTTGCAGTGGGTCGAAGAACAGTACCTTAGCTCGCACGAGTCCCTTCAGGTGCTAGCGACCGCCCTTGGCACCTACCCGGCAATTCGTCGAACCTACCGGAAATGGATCGGAGAACTGCTGGAGTCGAGCGACCGGGCGTCCAACCAGGTCTTCGAGTCTGTTATTCGTGGCGCCGGGTATACGCCGCAATTTGTCGATGACACGCTTGTAGCTCTATTACATTCGCCGAAGTCCTCAGAGTTTCTTGCGAATCACAAAGCCGAGCTCTTTGATGACGAATTCAAGCTCTTGTTCAGAGTTATCCATCTCCTCCGCGTCGGATGCGTAACCACGCCATGGTGGGTGCAGGCGACCGGGAGTAAGGCCTCACTTTTTGCCATTCCAGATGGACCTGCGTGGGCAAGCGTTCTAAAACTCGTTGCCGACAATCTGGACGCATTTGGCGAAAATCATCGTGTACAACTTCTGGGTTTTATTGAGGATTGGACGCGAGGTGCAAGTTTCGATACACCCTATCCACCTGGGCACGAGTCTGTCGCTGCAGTCGCATTTTGGATTCTAGAAGGTGTCGCCGGTAACTACCTTTGGGGAGACCAACAAAAGAAGGTATTCGAGGTAATCGCGCGTATTCCCAAGTCCGCCGAAGACAAGTTCACACAATTGTTGGAAGGGACACGTGAAGACGAGGATCGGGACCGTGTGTCCGAGGAATTCCAACAGTTGATCTATACCGGTTCGGAAGGGTGGCCCGCGGGGCGTGATCTTCCAGCCACGATTGCACGGACAATGCCCAAGTATCTCTTGTACAGCGAGGAAGAGATCACATCCGTCCGTCACGATATGTATGACCATGAGCTTGAGGGACTATTCGGAATAAAGCACGGAAGGACTCATGGGTTCTTTCCGGCTAGCGCCTACCATGGACCACTGTTCCTGCTTCTTAGGGCGGATGGGCGAGTCGGGCTGAAGTTAGTTATAGACATGATCAATCACTGCACTGAGTGGTATGCGAATCCCCGCGTCGAGCATGAATTCATTGAGCTCCCAGAGCGGATTCGCCTGGAGTTCAGCGACGGATCGCACGTGGAACAATGGTGCAACGGGCGCCTTTGGGGTGCATATAGAGGCCTGCACGTATCGTCATATGTCTTTCAATCAATTCTAATGGCTTTCGAGCGATGGCTTCTTGAGTACGCTGAGCAATACCCAAGGCAATTGGATAAGTTGCTTCTTGGAATCCTGAAACGATCAACGTCGGGTGCAATAACTGCCGTCATCGCCGGTGTCGCAACATCACGCCCACACGACTGTGGGGAAACGCTGCTAGTACTTCTGAAGTCACCGGCATGCATGTCACTCGACCGATCGAGGATGGCGGGCGAGTCGCAGACTACTCATATGTACGGCTTGTTTGGCGATGGAATGATTCCCAGCAATAGAGTGTATGAGGACGAAAGAAAGGCCTCCAATGCCTTGCCTCATAGGCAAAAGGATCTTGAAGACGCGATTGCGAATCTGCAGCTTGGGCCGCTTCGGACACGTGTGCACGCCATCTTAGACGAGCAGCTTAGTTCGTTTAGGCCAGTTGCGGAGCAAAGTGAAGAGGACCGCGTCCGTCGGTTGGCACTTCATCGAATGGACCTTCGTCAATACACTCTGTCAGAAGAGAGGGTTGAAATAACTGGGGCGGACGACGATGCGAAGGGGCATCAAGGTAGCTACGTCAAATTGGAGCCTAAGGCTCCGGACGTTGATATCCAGGAGGTTATTGATAGAAATCAAGCCAAGCAGAACTCCAATAACAGACGCATGAAGCTGTTCATGTGGGGCAAGAAAGCATACGACCATGAGCTTGATCTAAGCGAGAAGTCCTCTCAGTGGCAAACCATGTTAGATGAGGCACGTCAGTTAGAGAGTGGTACGGGCGAATATGATGTGCTCATGCGAGACGGGTGGCGCGGGTACGTGGCCGCCGTGTGTACAAGGGACTATTGGAATGAAATGACTTCACCTCAGAAGGACTGGTGTCGAGAGGTTATCTGTGCCGAGGTGGAGCGAGAGTCCGACAACTGGGATGAAACCGCACGAGTGCAACGGTTTGCCATGGGTGGTGACAGACCAAGTGCCTGGGCAGTATCACGCCTACGGACCTATGAGCTTACGGACGAACAGCTGAGCCAAGTGACGAGAGCACTCGCCGCGGCGATCACGCATCCTGTCTTTGAGGTCAAATGGTTTGCGGTCGTTGGTGTAAGCAACAATCTATGGGCTAGAAGCCCCGATCTGGCTGACCGTTGTGTGCGCGCCCTCGCGACCGAAGCGCTGAAGCTAGACGAGGCCATTGAAGCGGCAAGAGCCACGCGCACCTTTGGGGCGATGGACTACCCCAAGATATCGGTAGCAGTCGCCGACCATGTTCGGCAGGGCTTCATTGGAGATACGTTATCAGCAGACGCATACCAGCGACTCAACATAGGGAAGGGACACGGGGCGGATGCGAATGCCCAAATATTGGCGATTTACAACTATGACCCTAACACTGAAGCAGCCGTGGCCGCGTATTTGCGCACAGCGCGCACACTGGTGGATTGGTGGGATGCTGACGACAACAAAAAGGGTCGACATCGGGAGCGAGGGACGGAAGCAGAATCACAGAACAAAGACATGCTTTTCCAATATGTTATTCGTGCCACCGTCAAAAATGCGAGCACAGTAATGGCACCTATCATCGAGGCAGTTGATAGGCATCCGGACGAGATTCAGTGGGTATTGTCCGGACTTCTGTCGGCAGCTGACAGGGTAACAAATGTTGGGGCCTATTGGGATGTGTGGCGACTCTTTGCGGATCGTATAGAGAAGAGCAGATGGATTACGCATATCGACGATAGATACACGACCGGTGCAAACACTCTATTTGCTCTTTTTCAGGTCACAAAGTGGAAGGAAGGCGTGCGCCACTGGCACGGCTTGGACGGGCATGAAAGCCTCGTTCCTGAGCTTTTCACTAGACTGGTGCCTTCAGCAACGGCACTTGAGGCATTTAGCGACTTCTTGTATTACATTGGAGAGAAAGCTCTTCCGGGCGCCTTCGTTCGTATCGCCGAGAAGATTGCGGCTGGGGACGCCAGCCACATGCTTCGCAAGGGGAACACGCGGTTCCTGCTCGAAGTTGTACTCCAACAATTCGTTTACGGGCGACCTGCTAAGTTGAAGCGAGATCCAGTTCTTAGAAACGCAGTCATGCGCATTTTGGACAGTCTTGTTGACAATGGGTCATCGGCAGCCTTTAGGATGAGAGACGATTTTGTGACTCCAATGATTGCTCAATGAAATACAACGGCCTGAGGTGAGTGTACCGTCCCGTGGAGGCAGATATCCCACTTAGTGCGCAATCCGTAGCAGATATCGAGGAGAAGGCACTCGCTAAATGGCTATTCACTAGCCCATTGGTGCCGCGGACAGTACTAGAAGTACTCGGGTTCGACGCGCAATGTAGAGTAGCTCTCGAGGTGAATAGTTCGAGTTTTTTGGGGCAGAGAAGTTTGCCTGGTGATATCGATGTGCTCGTCAAACATGCACTTCGTTCCAATATAACTACTGCCATCGAGTTCAAAAGAGTTAAGATTCCGGCGCGCGCTTTCTTAACCGGATTGCCAAATAAGATTCGCGATTTGGAACACGGAGTGCATCAGGCAAACGCCCTGCGCAGCCTGGGCTTCGCCCGTGTCATCCTATTAGTGGCAATAGTGACGGATGGTAGAGAGCGATCTCACGTCAATTGGGCCTATCGAGGTCCCACTTCTGGTCATCTGAGACGAATTCGCAATTTCCCTGGCCGCGATCGCCTCGATTCGGGGGTTGGTCTAGGGTTTTTGGAAATCACCCAACCAGCTGACAAGCCTATTGAGGCGGCAGGCAGTATAGGCGTTTACTTTCAAATAGAGCCGGCCTTGCACGCGCAGAACTCGCGCATCTCACAGGCGGTGAATATATGGTTTTCGTCCCCAAATGCGGCCAGCAATTGACTCTGTTTTGAGCAATGATCCCTTTGGTGGCGTGATAAAATTTCAACTAACCTATTGATTGGTGCGTGTATTGTGCTGAATTCGAGTAGCCAAAACTTCCTCGGCGTGCCGTTCAACATCTGTTCCTACGCGCTGCTCACCCACATGCTCGCGCAGCAGACCGGCCTGCAGGCCGGCGAATTCATCTGGACGGGCGGTGACTGCCATTTGTATGTCAATCATCTGGAGCAGGTGGACGAGCAGTTGACACGCAAGCCGTATCCCCCGCCGAAACTGATCATCCAGCGCAAACCGGCGACGCTGTTCGATTACGTTTATGAGGACTTCGAGATCGCCAACTATCAAAGCCATCCGGCCATCAAGGCGTCGGTGGCGGTGTAAACATGAATACCATCAGCTGGCAGGATTTTGAAAAGTTGGAACTGCGCGCCGGCACAGTGTTGGCTGCCGAACCGTTCCCCGAGGCGCGAAAACCGGCGTACAAATTGAAGGTGGATTTTGGTCTGGAAATCGGCATCAAGCAGAGTTCCGTGCAGATCACGGTGCATTATCGGCCTGAGGAACTGGTCGGGCGGCAGGTGCTGGGGGTGGTGAATTTCCCAGCCAAACGCATTGGACCGTTCATGTCCGAGTGCCTGATCTGCGGCTTCTATCGCGACGACGGTAGCGTGGTGCTGGCGGTGCCGGAGCGGCCGGTGCCGAACGGTGCAAAGCTCGGTTAGCCACGACGGATGTTGTGGCCACGAAATGTGTTACCATGAGGTCACATAATGAATCCGATGTGGTCACCATGAATATTTCGGTGCGTGAGCTGAAGAGCCGACTTTCCGCCTATCTGGCCCGTGCGCGCCAGGGCGAAACGCTGGTGATCACCGCCCGGCGCAAGCCCATGGCAAGGCTCGGGCCGCTGCCGGCCGCTGAGGCGTCGGGGATGGCGGGCGTGCAATGGAGCCGCGGCAAACCCGTGCGCTTCCTCGAAAGCCGCGGCAAGGTCCATCTCAAGGGTGAGCCGGCGGCAAAAGCGGTGCTGGAAGATCGGTGATCCTGTATCTGGATACTTCGGCGCTGGTGAAACTCTACGTGACTGAGGATTACAGCGATCTTGTGCAAACAGCCGCCAAGGCGGCCGATTCGCTGGCCTCCTCAGTGGTCGGCTACGTCGAGGCCCATGCGGCATTTGCACGGTTGCACCGCGAACGGCTCCTGAGCGGACTACAGCATGAGCTGGCGCGCCAGCGTTTCAGGGAGGATTGGCGCGACATGCGGCGCGTCGAAACGAGCGAGGTGGTGCTGGAGCGGGCGGCGGAACTGGCCGAAGCATTTTCCCTGCGCGCTTACGACAGCATACATCTCGCCGCCGCAGATTATCTCGCACGTGCGGCAAACGAGGCGCTGGTATTTGCGTGCCACGATGCCGCGCTCAACAAGGCTGCCAAGGTGCTCGGCATGCGCCTGCTTGACAGGCCCGTCAAATGACCACGCGGCATCGAAGGCCCTAATCGGATGTCTCTGGCCCTCATCGTCGCCGTCGGCGAAAACAATGAGATCGGCATGCACGGCAGGATGCCGTGGCATCTGCCGGCGGACCTCAAGCACTTCAAGGCACTTACGCTCGGCAAGCCGGTAATCATGGGTCGCAAGACCTTCGAGGCCATTGGCAAACCCTTGCCTGAGCGGCGCAACATCGTGGTAAGCCGGAACCCGGCGTGGTACGCGCCCGGCTGCGAATCCGCGGCGTCGCTCACCGATGCGATGGTGCTGGTGGCCGGTGTGCGGGAAATCATGCTCATCGGCGGCGGCGAGCTGTACCGCGAGGCGCTGCCGCGTGCGCAACGGATTTACCTCACGCGCGTACACGCGCGCTTCGAGGCCGACACATTCTTCCCTGTGCTCGATCCCGCCGAGTGGCGTGAAACGGTGCGTGAGGATCACGCTGCCGATGCGCGCAATCCTTTTGCCTACTCTTTCATTACTCTGGAACGGCGCGTGCCTGCCAGTCTGGCTTGATGATATTTGTAGGAGCGGCTTCAGCCACGATGGATTTTTGGAATCGCGACTAAAGTCACTCCCACAACTTCCTGTCCGTGCATCACAGACAAGGATTGATTCAGGAACTGCTGCGCAAGTAGGCGGCGGTTGCTTCGAGTATGGGGACTTCGCGACATAACTTTTCGGCCCAGTTCAGGCCGTTCTGGATTTCGTCGTGGAACTGCCGGCAGGCATCCCGCAGTTCCTGTGCGCGCTGGCCGGGGTCAAAGGCCTGTGTCGGGATTTTCGAATAACTGTGCATCAGCGGGCCGGATACCAGTTTCCCGATTTGCCCGGCAGAGGGTTTGAGGCGGAAGTGGTCCGCGACACCGGTCAACTTTTCCGCAGGGTTTTTGAGAAAGTCGTCGAAATTCAGCAGCCGTGCCTGTTCCGGGACCGCCTTGACCGTGCGGTCGAACAACAGCATCAGCGTGAGCCATTTAAGCGCGACTTGTTGCGCATCGTCGAGGTTGGCCAGGCGCAGGTCGTCGCGGCCGGTCAGGCGGCAAAAGTCGGTGGTCCAGGCCGGCGAACTGGCATGGATGCTGTCGCGCAGGCTTGGACTGCGCAGCATCACGGCCAACAACGATTCCAGGCGGATGTACAGCAACAACATCCACGGGGAATGCTGCGCATCCGTAGGTAATGCTTCCAGCAGGTTTCCTGCGGTGCTGGTGACCTTGATGACGGTACGGTCGCCGGGACGAAAGGTGCGGGCCAACGCCCGCGTCGCCAGCTCGAAGTACTGCTGCCATTGTGTTTTGCTCACCCATGACGACGGCCGACCCAGTTCGCGGCGGGTCATGGCTAGCGTGAGCAGTGACATGGGCTCGCGTATCGGCAGGTTGCCGGGCAGCTCGGCCAAAAGGCGCGATATCAGCGTGGAGCCGCAATGGCCAACCTGGAAAATAAAGTGTGAGCTTGGTGGGGCAAGTCCATCGAGAGTTTCCACCAGCGCATCCAGCGGGAACCAATAGCCTTCCATCTGCGGCGTGAACATGCGGTCGTCGAGAAACGAGGCGTCGCGGTATAACTTTTCGCTGACGCGCAGCACCAGGCCGCGCTTGTTCACCAGATCGAGATTCTGGAGCATGCAGTCGGGGCCGTTGCGCAGGCCGGCGAGCAGCGGATGATTGTTCATGCTTCGATGGGCATGTCGCCGAGTCTTTGGGCAATGAGTGTATCAGCCCGCTCCAGGTTTATCCGTTCGAGGCGGTCGGTATCGCGGGTCAGTTCGTCAAGTATGCCCTGCTGGATCGCGCCGCGCCGCCGTGCTTCGGAATAGGACAGGTGATGGAACATCACCATGGAGTAACGCGGCACGAACACACCGGGATGGCGTTCTTCCAGCAGGAATCCAAGCTTTTTCTGCAGGTGAAATTTCGGGTCGCGTACCGCATCGCGCATTTCCGCATAGTTCTCCAGCGCCATTGCGGCAATGGCTTCCGTGTCCGGACGCCGTTGCCGTTCGAATTCCGCGAATACCCGCTCCCAATCATCGCCGTGCTTGCCGATATATTGATCGAGGATCAGGCAATCCTCGAACGCGCAATTCATGCCCTGGCCGTGGAACGGCACGATGGCGTGGGCGGCGTCACCCAAGAGCAGAAGCTTGTCCTGCACGTGCCAACGCGAGCAGTGCACCGTCCCCATGAGGCCGGTGGGATGACGGTAGAACTCGGCTTCGAGATCGGGTAGCAGCGCGAGTGCGTCGGCGAAATTCTGCTTGAAGAACGCAAGCAGTGCGGCCGGCTTCGCGAGCGTGCCGAAGCTGGGTTCGCCCTCGTTGGCCAGGAACAGGGTCGCGGTAAAACTACCGTCCAGATTGGGCAGGGCAATCAACATGTAGCCGCCGCGCGGCCAGATGTGCAGCGCCTCACGCTCCATCTGATGTTTCCCTCCGGCTCCGGCAGGGATTGTCAGCTCTTTGTAACCGTGAGGTAACAGGTCTTCCACCACTTTCACGCCGAGATGTTTGACCAACGCTTGCCGCACAGCTGAGCCGCCGCCATCGGCGGCAATAATTGTGGCACGCGCTACGCTGTGCGCGAGGTTTTTTCGCTCGTCATGCAAATACAAACTGCCAGTAGCGAAATCCAGGTCGGCACAGCGGTGTTCGAACAGAATTTTTGCGCCGGCCGCTTCCGCCGCGTCCATGAGCAGATGGTTCAAGCCGGGGCGAGAAACCGAATGGATGACTTCCGCAGGCGTGCGGCCGTAAGGAGCGAGTGTTAGCTGGCCGCGTTCGTCGTGGAGCATCCGGCCGCGCATGGGAATCAGCAGTTTTCTGACCGGTTCGTCCAGTCCCACCGCGCGCAAGGCACGCAGGCCGCGGTGGGCGAGCGCCAGATTGATGGAGCGCCCGGCGGGAATCGCGTGGCGGCGCATGTCGGGATTGCGTTCGTACATGGTCACCCGGAAGCCGCGGCACGCCAGGAAAATGGCGAGCAGGCTGCCGGCCAGGCCGGCACCGATGATTGTGAGTTCCCTTTCAGTTCGCATTTGTGAGTGGGCCGTGCAGTGTTAATGCGGTCAAATGTGCCATGTGAAGGTGAAGGTGAGGCGTGAGGTCGCTCGCTGCGCTCGCTGGTGAGGAGTGATGATTGGGCCGCTTACTTTACAAAGCGCGAGGCGCCCGACCTTACCGCCTCACTCCTCACTTTTTCACTAAGAACGTCTAACAAAATGAGCCCCGTGACAAATCCCCCTGCGCGCAAAGCGCGCACCCCCCCTTTGTAAAAGGGGGGTGAGGGGGGATTTCAAATGTGCCGGGTGGTCTTTGTCACACATTCTGTTAGACGTTCTAAGTATTCAATACTTCTCCAAGTATTTCCGCGAACCGGTATACATCGGCGTAGGTGTTGTACAGCGGCACCGGCGCCACACGGATCACGTCGGGTTCGCGCCAGTCTGTGGTTATCCCGCGCTCTTCCAATTGCCGGAAGCTTTCGCGTGCGTGTTGCGTGGAACCACGCAAGCGCAGTGACAACTGACAGCCGCGCTCGGCGGGATTGCGCGGCGTGAGGATCTCCACATCCTTCGCCAGGCGCAGATCGAGCAGAAATTCCAGATAAGCGGTGAGCCGCAGGGATTTTTCCCGCAGCCGCTGCATGCCGGCTTCATCAAAAATTTCCAGCGAAGCGAGCAGCGGCGCGAGCGCCAGAATCGGCGGATTGCTCAGCTGCCAGCCTTGGGCGCCTTGGATGGGAACAAATTCGGGATCCATGCGAAAGCGCGTGGTTTTGTCGTGGCCCCACCAACCGGCGAAGCGCGGGCGCTCGAAGTCACGCGCGTGGCGTGCGTGCACGAAACAGCCGGCGACCGAACCGGGACCGGCGTTCAAGTATTTGTAGCTGCACCATACGGCAAAGTCTGCGCCCCAGTCGTGCAGTTGCAGCGGCAGGTTGCCGGCGGCGTGTGCGAGGTCAAACCCTGCCACGGCACCGGCCGCGTGCGCGGCGCGCGTCAGGCGCGCGATATCGAACGCCTGCCCGCTGTAGTACTGCACGCCGGGCAGCAGCACCAGCGCAAGGCGTTCGCCCTGCTCGTGGATGGCCGCTTCGACTGTGCCGGTGTCCAGAGTCGCGCGGCCGGTCTGCGGCGCGAGTTCGACGAGGCTCGCGTCCGGATCGAAGCCGTGGAAACGAATTTGCGATGCCAGCGCGTAACGGTCGGAAGGGAAGGCGCCGCGTTCGATCAGAATCCGATTGCGCGTAGTCGTGGGGCGGTAGAAGCTCACCAGCATCAGATGCAGGTTGGCGGTGAGCGAGTTCATGTTCACCACTTCCTGCGGCTCGGCACCCACCAGGCGTGCGGTCTTGTCCGTCAGCAATTCGTGGTAGGGCATCCAGGGACGGCGGCCGGCGAAATGTGCCTTCACCGCCAGCCGCTGCCAGTCTTCCAGTTCCTCGCGCAGATAGCGCTCGGCGGTTTTCGGTTGCAGGCCGAGCGAATTGCCGCAAAGGTAAACTTCTTCGCCGTCCGCGTGGCGGGGAATGTGAAACTTTTCGCGGTAATGAGCCAGAGGATCATCTTGATCGAGTTGCGCCGCGAAAGCGGCGTCGGCCTGGAAGTTCATGCAACCTCCAGCGGATAGATGATAGGGCGACTCGGTGCGGCGTCGGTCATGAAGGGCGGCAGTTGCAAGTCCAGCAGGTAGTAGCCGTCGGCGGCCTCGTCGGGCACGTAGATCATCTCGGTAACCGTGCAGTGCGGGCGGGTGGCACGCGCGCCGCGGCGCTCTCCGGGCAACAGACCCCAGAACGCATAGTGCGCCGCGAGCCTGCCCGCGTCGTGCATGGGGTCGAGCGAGGGCAGGTCCGTCAGCAGGTGCTCGACGCCGATGCCGGCGCACAGGCCCATGGCCGCCGGCTCGAACCAGGGCGTGCCGTCGCCATAGCGGCGCGTGAGTTTTGCCGTGTCGTTGGGCAGGGTGCGCACGATGAGCGCGGCGCGCATCTGGCCATCGCTGAATTTGGCGAGCGCGTTTTCCAGTTGCCGGGCAGTGATTACCTGTTCGCCCGCGCGCCGTTCCGTGCTGACGCTGATCAACGTGGCACCGTGCAGGCTGGTGCGGGAGCTGGCCGGCGGCAGTCCGTCGTGGGTCACGTGCGCGACACTTTCAGTGTGCGTGCCGTTGCAGTGCGGCGTCAGGTGCAACGTACGCACGTTGCAACTGCCGCCGTGCCGCGTGTCGCCGGTGAATCCGCCGGCTTGCAGCGTCGTAGCGTTGGCTGGTGGCGCATCGAAGAAAGACGGCTGCGGTCCGTCGAATTGCAGTGGTATCGCGAGGCTGATGCCGCGGGCCTTGTCTGTGGCATAGCGCTGACCGCCGATTTCGATGATGATCTTCATGCGGCGAAGCGCGTGCGCGGCAGCTTGAGCCAGGCGAGGGCGGTGCCGTGCAGCAGGCGCTCCCGGGTCTTGCCGTCAAGCTGCATGGATTCAATGAGCGCACCGGGCGCATGTTCGCCCAGGGAGAAAGGGTAATCGCTACCGAGCGCAATGCTGTCGGCGCCCATGAGGTCGAGCATGTAGCGCAGCATGCCGGGATGGTGCACTAACGAATCCACGTAGAAGCGGCCGAGATAGCTCATCGGGTTTTTCTCATTATCCACGGCACAGAGATCGGGGCGCACGCGGAAACCGTGTTCGATGCGGCCGACGGTGGCCGGGAAGGAACCGCCTCCATGGGCAAAGCATACCCTGAGCTTCGGCAGGCGCTCGAATACTCCGCCGAAGATCATCGAGCAGATTGCGAGCGAGGTTTCTGCCGGCATGGCCACGAGCCAGGGCGTCCAGTATTTCTGCATGCGTTCCCTGGCAAACATGTCCCAGGGGTGCACGAAGACCGCCGCGTCCAGCGCCTGGGCCGCCTCGAACACCGGGAACAGCTTGGGATCATCGAGGTTCATGCCGTTCACGTGCGAGCCAATCTCGACGCCGGGCAGCTTCAGTTCCTTGACGCAACGCTCCAGCTCGCGAACCGCGAGATCGGTGGACTGCATGGGCAAGGTGCCCAATCCGACAAAGCGCTGCGGATGTTCGGCGGCAACGGACGCGACGTGGTCATTCAACAGGCGTGAGAGATCGAGCGTGTCTTTGGGCTTTGCCCAGTAGCTGAACATGACGGGCACGGTGGAAAGCACCTGCACGTTGACACCGTGCGTGTCGCATTCGCGCATGCGCACCTTCGCGTCCCAGCCGTTGGCTTCAATTTCGCGGAAAAATTCCCCGTCACGCAGCATGTGTGCGCAGCCGGGGCCGTGGTGCTCCAACTGGATGAAGCCGCCGTAGCCGTAACGTTTCTTCAGATCAGGCCAGTTCTCCGGCAGGATGTGGGTATGGACGTCAATCTTGAGCGTCTGTTTTCTGGATTCAGCACGCTTGGCGGTGGCGCTTCGCTGCGCAGGCGCGGCGAGAACAGTATGTACAGTCATTGGCAGGCGGGCTTCATTGCGACGTTTTGGGCTGAGTGCCTGCGACCTGTGTAACATCGGCGTCAACAGTTATCCAGGTGACGTGAAGATCCTTGTGTTTATCGAAATATGCCACCAATTGGTCGCGCTCAACGAAACAGTACTCGCACCACGGTGCCCAATATTCAAGTACCGTGAATTTTTCGGTTGATTGCGGTTTGTAGATAGGAAAATTGCCATCAGGGACCAGTGGCTCGAGCCAAGCACGCAGCTGCTTCGCGTTTCGTAGTGGCACAGGAGATGAGAATGCATGGTCTAATTGGACCGCAAGGTCATTGGATACGGCTGTGCGCGCGAATATTTCCCGTCCCCTGTTGTCAAATAGATAAAGCTGAGGTAGCACGAACACGCTGGTAGTAACACTGACTGTGCCGTGTTTACCTGATTTATTTGCCTGCGTTACTTTCGTTGCCCCTTCTTGCATTACTTTCTGCATCGCCGCTTGAACTTGCGCCATCAAAACCTTTTCCGGGACCTTGTAGTGATACAAGCTGACTGTAGCGGGTAGGTGGCGGAACCCTGCGTAAAAATCAGGAGTTGCTGCCGAGATTGAACCTGCTAAAAGCCCACACAGTATGATTAAAACGTTTAATCGTGATTTCATTATGTGCACCTCCGCTACCCCTTCTTTGGGACTTCCATCGTAACGCCACATTGCCTGCAAGTTCTGTGTTGCAAGCTGCCGAAGAAGCGGTCAAATACCGGCGGAAACTGGGTCTCGATGTTCTCGAGGCGGAAGTATTCCTCGTACAATTTTTGGTGGCAGTTTTCGCAGAACCACAGCAGGCCATCCTTCTCGCCCGGCAACCGCGGGCGCTCGATCACCAGACCCACGGTATCGGGATAGCGCTGCGGCGAGTGCAGGAAATGCGGCGGAATCAGCAGGATCTCGCCCTCACGGATGGGGATGTCCACCGGGTTGCCATTCTGCATGGTCTTCAGGAGCATGTCGCCCTCGACCATGTAGAAGAATTCCTCGCCCGGGTCGTCGTGGAAATCCTTGCGCGCGTTGGGGCCGCCCACCACCTGCACCACGAAGCCGGTCTCGGTGTAGATGCGCTTGTTGCCGACCGGCGGCTTGAGCAGTGCACGATGCTCGTCAATCCAGCTTTTGAAATTGATGGGCGTCAGGTCCCACATGGCTGTTTCCTATGATTCCACAATTTATCCGGCATTTTACCCCCTCACCCTTGCCTCTCCCCCTGAAGGGGGAGAGGGGACGATGACCATTGCGGTCTATATGACCGCAATGCACTTCAATTCGATGGCGATGGGCGTAGGCAGGGCGGTGACTTCGACGGTGGTGCGGGAGGGCAAGTTGTCCTTGAAATACTCGGCATAGATGCGATTGTAGGCGGCAAAATCGCGCTGCATGTCGGTGAGAAACACGGTCACGTCCACCAGCTGGTTCCAGCTCGAGCCGGCATCTTCCAGGATCAGGCGCACGTTCTCGAACACCGCGCGGCACTGCGCTTCGATGTCGTGATCCACGACTTTGCCGTGGGCATCCAGGGTCACGCCGGGAATTTCCTTGCTGCCACGCTTGCGCGGGCCGACGCCCGACAGGAACAGTAGATTGCCTACGCGGCGCGCATGGGGATAGGGTCCCACGGGCTCGGGCGCTCTTGCCGACTGGATTCTGTCTGAATTATGCATATTTGATACAAACGTTTCGCGCTTCGGTAAAAAATCGCATGGCTTCCCAGCCGCCCTCGCGGCCGGTGCCGGATTGTTTCACGCCGCCCATGGGCACGCGCAGATCGCGCAGCATCCAGCAATTCACCCAAATCAAGCCCGCTTCGAGCCGTGCGGCGACGCGGTGGCAGCGCGAATTATTCTCGCTCCATAAGGACGCGGCGAGGCCGTAGGGCGTGCTGTTGGCCCAGGCGATGGCCTGGTCTTCGGTATCAAAAGGAATTAGCGTGACCAACGGGCCGAAAATCTCCTCCTGATTGGTCCGGCAGTCGTGCGGCAGGTTTTCGATGACCGTGGGTTCCACGAACCAGCCTGTGGTGCAGCGGCCGTTCAGATTCGCGCGCCGCCCGCCGCAGAGAATTTTGCCGCCCTCCTTGCGCGCGAGATCGAGATAGCCCAGCACTTTTTGCAGATGAGCTTCGGAGATCAACGGGCCCTGTTCGGTGCGCTCATCCGCGGGATCGCCGAGCCGCAGCTCTTTTGCGTGCTGCACAAAAGCTTGGCGGAAGCGCTCGTACAGACTGCGTTCCACCAGGATGCGCGAGCCGCACAGGCAGATCTCACCCTGGTTGGAAAACGCCGCGCGCACGCTTTCCGAAACCGTGCGCTCGAAATCGCAGTCGGCAAACACGACCGTCGGATTCTTGCCGCCCAGTTCCAGCGACAGTTTCTTGAACTTGGGTGCGGCACGGCTCGCGATGTCGGCGCCGGTTTTGGTGCCGCCGGTGAAGGATATGGCTTTTACGTCCGGGTGTTCCACCAGCAGTGCCCCGGCCTTGGGCCCCAGGCCGTGCACCACGTTGAGCACGCCCGCCGGCAGTCTGGCCTCGATGCAGAGTTCGGAGAACAAGTACGCCGTCATGGGCGTGAGTTCGGAAGGCTTGGCCACCACGCAGTTGCCGGCGGCGAGCGCCGGTGCGAGTTTCCAGGTGAACAGATACAGCGGCAGGTTCCACGGCGAGATGCAGCCCACTACGCCCAGGGGCGAGCGCAGGGTGTAATTGATGGCGCCGGATTCCATGGCATGGGACTCGCTGGCGAACTGGGTCGCGGCCGCGGCAAAGAAGCGCAGATTGGCGACGGCGCGCGGGATGTCGAGGCTGCGCGCGAGCGCCACGGGTTTGCCGGAATCCATGCTTTCGGCGTGCACCAGTTTTTCCAGATCGCGCTCCACCAACGATGCGAGTTTGTGCAGCCATGCGCCACGTTCGGCGCTGCTGGTCGCCGACCATTTTGGAAACGCGCGCTGGGCCGCGGCGACGGCATTGTCTATGTCGGTCTTGTGGGAATCCGGAATGCGCGCGTAAGGCTTGCCGGTGGCCGGCTCAAAATCCTCCAGCCAGCCGCCGGAGGCGGCGGGGGCGAGTTGGCCGTCAATATAGTTGGCGAGTTTTTCCATGGCGCCTGATTCTACCCTTGCTGTCTAGCCAGTCTTTGGCCGCTGCGCGCCGGGGCAGTCCACGCAATACCAGCCGCCGCTGCCGTCGCCATCCAGGCGCAATGCCGATAACCGCCCGCCCCACACGCAGCCGGTGTCCAGCGGGTAGACGTTATGACCTTTCACTACGCCGACCGTGGACCAGTGGCCGAAGATGACGTGCAGCTCGGCACTCTTGCGCTCCGGCACTGCGAACCACGGCAGAAAGCCGTCGGGCTGCGAGCCTGGTGCACCTTTGCTGGTCAGGTCGAGATCGCCATGCGTGCTCACGTAGCGCAAGCGCGTGAAACAGTTGACGCTGAAGCGCAGGCGTTCGATGCCCTGCAAATCCGGCGACCACCGGCTCGGCTGGTTGCCGTACATGTGACGGAAGAATTCCGCGTAATCGGCCGCACGCAGTGCGGTTTCCAGTTCGTGCGCGCAGTCGCTGGCCGTGGCCAGGTTCCACTCCGGTGGCAGACCCGCGTGCACCAGCGTGAAGCCGAGCACCGCGTCGTGATGCAGCAAGGGGCGGTGGCGTAGCCAGTGGAGCAGGTCGTCGCGATCCGGCGCCGCCAGCACCGCATCCAGAGTGTCGGCGGATTTGTGCCCGTGCACGCCCGCGGCCAATGCCAGCAGGTGCAGGTCGTGATTGCCAAGCACGCACACAGCGCGTTCGCCCAGACTCTTCACGAAGCGCAGCGTGTCCAGCGAATTGGGTCCGCGATTCACCAGGTCGCCGGTAAACCACAGCCGGTCTTCGGCGGGATTGAACTTGATGCGCGTCAGCAGTTGCTGCAGCTCGTCGTAACAACCCTGGATGTCGCCGACCGCGAAGATCGCCATTATTGCGTGCTACTCTGCTTTGGCCCCCTCATCCTGCTTCTCCCCCTCTGGGGGAGAATGGACAAGGAGAGGGAAGGTATCAATGCAACAGGCCCGGCACCGCCAGACGGAACGGCGCGATGGGCGCGTCGAAGTGCTCGCCCTGGTCGTTGACCATCTGATAGGCGCCCTGCATGGCACCCACCGGGGTTTCGAGAATCGCGCCGCTCGAATACCTGAAGCCTTCGCCGGGCTTGAGGTAGGGCTGCTCGCCCACCACGCCCTCGCCGCGCACTTCCTGCACCTTGCCGTTGGCGTCGGTAATCAGCCAGTGACGGGTGAGCAGCTTGGCCGGCACCGAGCCTTCGTTGCGGATGGTGATGGTGTAGGCAAATGCAAAGCGGTTCTGGGCCGGATCGGACTGGGCCGGCACAAACGCGGTTTCCACATCCACGCGGATGCTGTTGGGGTTCAGATTCGTCATGGCAAATGGAAGGCTGAAGCGACCGCGGTATTTTACCGGAATTGCCGCGGTTATCGGCAGCTAACTCAAACGCACCGCCAGGACATCGCAGGGGCGAGATCGGGATTCCTGCGGGAATGCCGGTGGCATTCCCGCCCGATCGAGCGCCCGGCCATGTAAGGCCGGGCTGGTTGGCTCACCAAGGATGAGCCGGTGCATCAGGCGAAGTACTGCTTCACTCCGGCGAGCGGCCAAACATGGAAGTTTGGAATGGTGGACATGCCAGGGACGGTTATGGATTAAGCCTCACCGCCAATACGTCACACGGCGCTTTATGTACCAGCGATTTTTCCGTCGAGCCCATGAGCAACGCCAAGCCGTGACGGCCGTGACTGCCGAGCACCAGCAGGTCAGCCTGCTCTTCGGCCACCACCCGCAGGATTTCCGCTTTGATGTTGCCGACTTCGACGCGCGACTTTGCGTTTCGCAGACCCAAACTAGCGCACAAGGCGCTTAGCCGCTGACGTGCGCCTTTTATCAGTTCGCCATCCACGTCCACCGGCGGCGGCAGCAGCGCCTCGCCGGCCGGATCCACCGGGATGAATTCCACCACGTGCAGCAGACTGAGCTTAGCGCCAAAGCGCTCGGCCAGCTCCCGGCCGCGGCGTGCCACGACCTCGCTGTCCTGCGTCAGGTCCACGGCGGTGAGAATGTGCTGATAGCCGCTCATGCCAATTCTCCGGGTGCGGGCCTGCCAAGTATACGGAGGTGGAGTCCGGATACCAGCCTGATCAGCGCGCCGCAAGGCGGGCATAATCACCGGCGCTCAGGGTTTCGGGGCGCGCCATGGGATCCAGGCCGGCCGCGCGGATGGCGGCGTCGTCCCGCAACCCGCGGAGCGCATTGCGCAAGGTCTTGCGCCGCCGGCTGAAGGCCTGGCTTACGAGCTGCGCAAAGTGCGCCCGGTCGGCGATTTCGAAGGGCGGCGTGATGTATGGCGTCAGGCGTACAAAAGCCGATTCCACTCTGGGTGCAGGCGTGAATGCGCCTGAGCCGATGCTGAACAGCGGCTCGACTCGGCAGCGTGCCGTGAGCATTACCGTGAGCCGGCCGTAGTCTTTACCGCCGGGTTTTGCCGCCATGCGCTGCACGACTTCCTTCTGCAGCATGAAGTGCATGTCGGTAATGGCCGCGGCGTAATCCAGCAGGTGGAACAGGAGCGGCGTGGAGATGTTGTAAGGCAGGTTGCCCACGATCCGGATCTTTCCTCCCGCCGGCGCGAACGCACCGAAGTCCGTTTTGAGCGCGTCTGCCTGGATGACTTGCAATTCGCCCTTGCCTTGCGCTGCGGTTTGAAGTCGCGGTATCACGTCGCGATCCAGTTCCACGGCGGTGAGCCGTCCGCAGCGCTCCAGCAGTGGCAGCGTCAGCGCGCCCAAGCCCGGACCGATTTCGATCAGTGTGTCTCCCGGCTGCGGATTGACCGCCAGCAGGATTTTCCTGATGACGTTGCGGTCGTGCAGGAAATGCTGACCAAAACGCTTGCGGGGACGGTGTTCCATTCAGTCCCCCTCACCCTTGCCTCTCCCCCAAGGGGGAGAGGGAGTAAGGAATTTGAAGGGCGCGTGTTGACACTGGCGGATGATATCTAGTGTCCCGCTCTTGCATTTCGAACGATCGCTAACGCCATTTCTACCGCCGCTTCCAGACTGGAATGTTCGGCACGGCCGCTGCCGGCGAGTTCCAACGCCGTGCCGTGATCCACGGAAGTGCGGATGATGGGCAGGCCAAGCGTGACGTTCACGGCGTGACCAAAACCCGCGTACTTCAGGACCGGCAAGCCCTGATCGTGGTACATGGCGAGCACCGCGTCCACATTTTTCAGGTGTTGCGGACTGAATGCGGTGTCGGCGGCCACCGGGCCCGTGAGCTGCAGGCCTTGCGCGCGCAGCGCGTCACACACCGGGGCAATCACCTCGATTTCCTCCCGGCCCAGGTGGCCGCCTTCGCCGGCGTGCGGATTGAGGCCGAGCACCAGAATGCTCGGTGTGGCAACGCCGAATTTGCTACGCAATTCCGCATCCAGCACGCGCAATATGTGCGTGAGCGAGTCGCGGGTAATTGCGCGCGGCACCGCCAAGAGCGGCAGGTGGGTGGTGGCGAGCGCTACGCGCAGCGCGCCGGCCGTAAGCAGCATGACCGGTGCCGGCGCACGGCAGCGCTCGGCCAGGTATTCGGTGTGGCCGGTGAAGGGCATGCCGGCGTCGTTGATGACGCCCTTGTGCACCGGCGCGGTGACCATGGCGTCGAACTCGCCACTCAGGCAACCGGTAATTGCGCGATCCAGCAGATCGAGTACGTAGCGTGCATTGGTTGAATTCAGTTTGCCGGCCGTAACCGGCGCACGCAGATTGATCGGCAGTACCGTCAGATGCTGTGCAATGTGTGCAGTGCGCTGCGCGGGAACGTAGTCGTTCAGGCTGAGATCAAGCCGCAACTGGCGTGCGCGTGCGGCGAGCAGTTCCGGATCGCCGAGTGCAACAATGTCGCAGTTGTGGGCGCTTTGTGCCAGCGCCAAGCAGATATCCGGACCGATGCCCGCGGGCTCGCCGGTGGTGAGCGCGATGCGCGGGAGGGTTGCGGGCATGGCGTGAGCGGTGCGGCTCAGCTTTCCAGATGGTATTCGATGAAGGCGGAATCCTTGAGCTGGCTGAGCCACTGCTGGATGATTTCCTCGGATTTGCGTGCATAGATCGCGTCATACGCTTTGTTCTGCGCATATTCCGCGGTTTGGTCCACGCTGCGGCGGCCCAGAACCTGCACGATGTGCCAGCCAAACTGGGTCTTGAACGGCTCGCTGATCTGACCCACCTGCAGTTTGTCCATCTGGGCCGCGAAGGCGGGAACCATGGCATTGGGATCCACCCAGCCCAGATCGCCGCCGTTGTTGGCCGAGCCTGGATCCGCGGAATACTGTTTGGCCAGGGTTGCGAAGTCAGCGCCGGCCAGAATCTGCTTGCGCAGCTCCGCGAGTTTCGCATCGGCCTGGGCGTCGCTCATGATGGCGCTGGTGCGGATCAGAATGTGACGCGCATGCACTTGTGTGATTTCATGCTTGCCGGCGGCCGCAATCTTCACGTCATCCAGCCTGACAATGTGAAAACCGCTGGGACTGGAAATCGGCGCGCTGATGTCGCCGGGTTTCATCTGACGCACCGCGTCGGCGAAGATCGTGGGCATTTCCGATCCCTTGCGCCAGCCGAGATCTCCGCCCTTGAGCGCCTGCTGTCCCTGGGAATATTCCACGGCCGTAGCGGCAAAATCCGCACCGTGTTTGAGTTTTTGGTAAACATCCTCGGCCTTGTTGCGCGCCGCCGCCGCCTGTTCAGCAGTGGGATCGGCGGGAATGGTGATCAGGATCTGGGACAGATGGTATTGATTGTCGGCATCGCCGTTGGCAGCATCGGCATCAAGCTGTGTCTGCACTTCGCGCGGGGTGATGTGCATCTGGTCGTTGACCACCTGCTGTTCGAGCTGGTGAATGATCAACTGGTCGCGCAGGTCCTTGCGAAAATCGGCGTAACTGATGCCTTGTTCCTGCAGCTTGGCCGGCAACTGCGCAAGGGTCAGGCCATTGCGCTCGGCGATGCGGCTCAAGTTCTGGTTGACGGTGTCATCGCTCACGCTCACGCCCTTGCTGTCCGCCATCTGCAGTTCGAGCCGCGTCATGACCATCTGGTCGAGCACCTGTTTGCGCAGCACATCCGCCGGCGGCAACGCCGTGCCCTCGGCCTGAATCTGGCGGGTGATGTCCGCGACGCGCTGGTCCAGCTCGCTGCGGAGGATCACCTGGTCGTTGACCACCGCCACCACGCGGTCGAGCAACACCCCGGTGTGCTCGGCCTTGGCGATGGCGGCCGCCACCGCCGTGGCCTGAGCCGGCGCCTTGTTCATCACTGCGGTGGCGCTGACGTTGGGGCTGGCTTTGGGCGGCTGGGATGCACAGCCCTGCGCCAACAAGGTCACGGCAGCCAGGGAGATGGCCAGGAATCGCACGGGTATCTGCATGGGGAACTAACCTGAATTACTGCATGGAAGAGGAATCCGAATAACCTAGAATACCATCTTGCAGGGCACTCTTAAATCTCTTGGTCTCTTCAGTAAATCGCTTGCGCTTCATCTCGGAACCTCCCAAGAGTGAATTTCCAGGGTAATCGCGCGTCGCGACTGGTACCAATTACGTCGATGTTACGCCCTGTACACTACAACGCAGAGTTATTATGGCAACACTAACGTGGTTGCGTTTCCACGTTTCAATAGTGTGTATAAAGGTTGTCTTTGGCACAACGCCACGCGTAGCAATATTTCATGCCTAAAATCTTGTCCGGCACCGTATGACCGTAGAAGTTTATAAACAAGTCCTGAGAGTAAGCTGCGGGAGCCTGCACAATCTCATAGTAATAGGTGTGACCGGCTGCAAAGGTGAACGGTGCTGGATGGCCCGTGCCTCTATGGTCATCGAACATGGCAGTTAGTGTGTAGATTCCTGGCTTCAATTCAATCCATGTATAGGAACCACAGGGATGTGCGGAGAAAGTTATTTGCGTGCATCCCACAACGGCAATCTCAATACCATTTTCACTACCTTCAAGAACTGCGACTGGAGTGCTCCAGTTAGTAGTGGTAAAGAAATGTCGTTCCTCTTTCGGGAAATAATAGAAATACACAAGGGCTTTATCCTTGGGTACGAGAGGTTGCACCTGTGACCGGAATTGATCCTGCACCGGCACCGTTACCGCTGAAGTAGCACAACCCGCCAGTGTCGAAGCGAGGAATAAACCAACATAAGCTTTCATAACTTGTTTTCTCGCAAATAGCTTTCCAAGAGACACCTTGAAACCCGATCAAAATCAGGGTGATTCAACCCTGTATTTTTGGGAAATCAGTTGTTGGTGTTTGAATCTGAATAACCCAGTATTCCATTTTGCAGAAAATCCTCGAGATGCCGGCCGATGCTGGTTAGCCCCTTGAGCTGCAACTGGAAGAAAATTGCGGTGTTGGCCTGGCCGGTCTGGGTGATGTAGCGGCGGTGCACCACCTGGAACGCCCAGCAGCAGCTGTCGTATTCAAAACCGGCGAAACTTTCCAGCGTGATCCGGTTCTGCACATCGTAGTTCCAGCGACCCACGACGCTCCAGTGCTGCCCGAGCGGCCAGGCGAACGAAACGTCGGTCTGCTTCATGTCGAGTTGGCGGTTATAGCGGTAGGCCAGATTGAGCACCTGATGGAACGCGGGGTGGTACTGGACACCCACGGACGCCAGATCGGTCTGGCGGGTGGTGGGATCCCACTGCTGGCCGTAGCTGGTGGACCAGTTGTCGTTCAGGTTCAGCGTGAGGTCACCCACCACGTCGGAGAATATATTGGTTTGCGGCGCCACGCCGGGCAGCTGTACGTCGCGGTCGCGGAAGTAGCGGATTTGACCGAGGTTGGCTTCCAGCAGTTCCGAGCCGTCCTCGGCATTGAGCAGGCGGCTGGTGAGCGCGTAGGCCAACTGGTTGGCGTCTGCTTGCCGATCCGCGCCGTAGAAGCTGTTGTCGGTGAACAACTGCAGAAAGCTGAACTGTGGCTGGAGGGTGTCGAAGAGCGGGATCTGGCTCTGATCGCGGTAGGGCACGTACAGGTAAAACAGCCTGGGCTCCAGAGTCTGCAAAAAGCGGCTGCCGATATCGCGCTGGAAAAACAGGCCGCTGTCGAGACTCAGGATGGGGGTAACGCGCGCGAGGTTCGTCTGCATGCCCGCGGGGATATTCTGGTTGAAATCGTACTCGGTGAGGCGCAGCGCGGCCGTGGGCGTGAAATACCCGCCGGCACCGCCGAAGGTGTAACTGGCGCTCGGTTTGAGGTCCAAGCGCGCGGCGCCGATGCGCTCATCCTGCTGGAACTGGTCGAATTCGGAGTACAGGGAAAATTGCGCGGCCCCCAAGTCCGGGCTGCTCTGCCAGGTGAGCACCGATTGCGGCAGCCGCTTGTAGGGATAACTGCTCGCGGGAACCGTCGGGTCCACGATCTGCCATTCCTGCAACTGTGTGAGGAAGGTCCATCCGGAATCGGGCAGGCCGAAGCTTACCGCCGCATGACGCTCCTGCGTAGTGGTAGCAATGGTCGCAAGGCTGTCGCCCAGGTCCTGGAAATACAGATTGTCGGATACCCAGTTGTAGGCCGTGTTGAAATTCCAGCCGAGCGCAAGCGGCGTGCTCTCGGAAAAGTTCAGCAGACCGCGTTCGTGATCGGCGAGCTTGTCGTGCGGCAGAAAGGTCGCATCGATTTGTCCGCGGCTGCCGCCGAACGTAAGCCAGCGGAATTCCCCGCCCAGGTCCACGCCGCGCTTGGTGATGATGCGCGGCGCGAAGGTGGCATCGTAGTTGGGCGCCAGATTGAGGTAATACGGCGTGCTCAGGTCCGTGCCGGTGAACGTGGAAAAACCGAACGACGGATCCAGGAAGCCGGACTTGCGCGCGTCGTTCAGGGGAAAATTGATGTAGGGCGTCCAGAAAATCGGCACCCCGAAGAAATCAATGGTGACGTTGTGGCCCACGCCGGTGTTGGTTGCCTGGTTCAGTTCCAGATCGGGCGCGTTCAGCATCCAGTCGTGGCGGCCCACCGGACAGGTGGTGTAGTGCACATCCGTCAGCAGATCGTGGTCCGGGTCGAGCGCCTGCAGCAATTTGGCCGTGCCGCGGCCGTGGCGTTGCGGCAGGCTGAATTGCGCGTCATTGAATACACCGCTGGACTTGTTGAGGTTGTAATCCGCCGTCGGGCCGTTCAATTCGAGATTGGATGAGGTGAAGCGCACATTGCCGCTGGCATGCGTGTCGCCGGTGTTGCTGTTGTATTGCATCTGCTCGGCGGTCATCTGCTTGTTGCCCTGCGTGGCCTGGACGTCGCCGCTGAGCAGGGATTCGCCGTGCACGTAACCGGTGAGTTGCTCCGCGCTCACGTGCGTCGGTGGATTGGCGGTGACTGCGGCCGGCGCGGGCGTGTGCGTCGTGGCCGCAGTCGCGGGAATCGGGCAGGTGGCCCACTGGTTGTAACCGATGGTGCCCGGAGGGTTGTCGG
This sequence comes from Gammaproteobacteria bacterium, assembly GCA_035279405.1. Classification (NCBI taxonomy): domain Bacteria; kingdom Pseudomonadati; phylum Pseudomonadota; class Gammaproteobacteria; species Gammaproteobacteria bacterium. The sequence continues at coordinate 53,080 of DATEHU010000033.1, read as the reverse complement.
CGTACAGCGGCGTGCAGGCAAACAGGGCGGCGGCGATGACCAGCGCGCGGCTCACATTCACCTGCAAACTCCCGGAGCGATGGGCGACACGCGGTACAATCGCACACTTTATTGAAGGGTTCAAACGCGGGAGTCACTGCATGTCGGACAGGTTTCAGGAGCTGCAAGCCTGGACCGCACAAGCTCTGCAACGTGCAGCGGTTGACCTGCAGGCTTTGCCGGCGGACGCGAGTTTCCGCCGCTATTTTCGCGTGCAGGATGGCGCGCGCTCCTTCGTGGTCATGGACGCGCCGCCCGCGCGGGAGGACTGCCGGCCATACGTGAAGGTAGCGGGTTTGCTCAAGGCGGCCGGCCTGCACGCACCGGAGGTACTCGCGCAGGATGTGGCGCGTGGCTATCTGCTGCTCAGCGATCTCGGCCGACAATGCTATCTGGAAGCACTGCAACGCGGTGACGCCGATACGCTGTTTGCGGATGCCATCGGCGCGCTGGTCCGCTGGCAAAGCTTCAGCCGTCCGGACGTGCTGCCGGAGTACCAGCGCGCGCTGTTGCGGCGCGAATTGAACCTGTTTCCGGAATGGTACCTGGCGCGCCATCTGGGGGTGACACTGGATGGCGCCGGGCAGGCGCAAATGGATTCCGTATTCGGCTTGCTGGAGGACAGTGCGCTCGCGCAGCCACGGGTTTTCGTGCACCGCGACTACATGCCCCGCAATCTGATGGTGAGCACGCCCAACCCGGGAGTGCTGGATTTCCAGGATGCCCTGTACGGGCCGATTACCTACGATGTGGCCACGCTGTTCAAGGATGCATTCATTTCCTGGAGTGCCGAGCAAATCGAGCGCTGGCGGCGACAGTATTGGCAGCAGGCGCGGGGTGCGGGCTTGCCACTGCCAGAGTTTGGCGAATTCGAGCGTGCCTGCGACTGGATGGGCATGCAACGGCACTTCAAGGTATTGGGAATTTTTGCCCGCCTCAACTATCGCGACGGCAAGCCGGATTACCTCAAGGACACAAAGCGCTTCCTGAATTACGTGCACGACACCGCTGCACGGTACCGCGAATTCACGCCGTTGTTGAAATTGCTGGACGCGGTGGAAAACCGCGCGGCGAGTACGGCGGTCGTCACATGATGGTAATGATTCTGGCTGCCGGGCGAGGCGAACGTCTGCGGCCTTTGACTGACACCATTCCCAAGCCGCTCATCGAAGTGAATGGCAAAACGTTGATCGTCCGCCACCTGGAGCATTTGCGTGCGGCCGGCTTCACGGAAATCGTGATCAACGTTGCATGGCTTGCGGAAAAGATTAAGGCGCGGCTAGGCAGTGGTTCACAATACGGTGTGCATATACGCTATTCCGATGAGCCAGAAGGCGCACTGGAAACCGGTGGCGGCATCCTAAAGGCTTTGCCGTTGCTCGGACCCAAGCCGTTCCTCGTAGTCAGCGCGGACATCTACACGGATTTCCCGTTCAGCAGTCTGAAGACCGCGTTGGCGTGCGACGATCTGGCGCATCTGGTGATGGTGCCGAATCCACCGCATCACCGTGACGGTGACTTTGTCCTCGATACTCATAGTCGGCTACAGGCTGAAGGCGCTCCGCGATTTACGTATGCGGGTATCGGCGTGCACCGCGCGGAATTCTTCAGGGAATGCCAGCCGGGGCGATTCCCCATGCTGCCCTGGTGGCAACGCGCCATGCGCGCAGGGCGGGTGAGCGGGGAACTGTACTCCGGTCGCTGGCATGATCCCGGCACGATGGAGGGTTTGCGGGTACTGAGCGGGATTAGTATTGGTTAATGGCCAGACCAAAATAGGGACTTGAAGCGCTGGTGCCGATCATGACAAATTCGTCATCGGTTATCGGGTATAGCGCAAACGGCACCTTGTTGCCATTCACCGTCAGAGTAGCGGTGCCGCGCACGGCACCGGTCAACAGGTAATTGCCATTCCACATCACCTCTGGCGTTGCCTGACCGTTATTATTCTGAAAGATGTAGCCACCGAGTATCCCTGCATCTGTGCCATCGGTCAGCAGATTCCCGAGGATTGCATCCAGAGAACCCTGTCCAGTCTGGCTGGCCAGCACCACGCTGTAATTACTGTTCAACTGTGCGTTGGTAAAGATATTGCCTCCGGTTTGTAGCATGACCGTACCTGCTGCGGCAACGGCGGAGTTGCTGGTCATGAATTGGGCCTGCTGCGGAGAGATCTGGTAAAACACATACGCTAGAGGCGCTCCCGATCCCTGATTATTGATAAGAAGAGTTCCACGGCCGTTCACAGAGCTATCGAAGGTATACGTACCGCCGGTCAGCAATCCGGCCTGCAGGTTGCCTGGCATGTTGATGTCCTCGGTTACGCCGCCGAGGTTGCCCATGCCGTCGGGATTGAATTGCCCGGCCTGCACGAAAGTTCCTGTGAGACTTGCGCCGCTCATCGTGAACACGTACGGGCCATCAAGCGAGGCTGCTGAGTAGGCAATGGGCTGCTGGGCATACAGGCCGCCGGTTATCGGCGCGGAGGGGTCGGTCGAGAGCAGGGCCAGCTGGCTTGGGGAGATGACATAGAAGCTGAACAGATGCGCGCCGGTGTCCGTTACGCTGAGCGTGCCATGGGCATTGCTGTCAAATGTGTAACTACCGCTGACGGCGGTGCGCGTTAGTGGCGCGGGTCCGTTGACGTCCTCAGTGCCCGACGGGATGCTGCCGGACGCGATGGCATTGAGCAATGCGAGCCGTGTGAATGCCTGGGATGCCGCGTTTCGACCGTTCGCAGCCAGTACCCATGGTCCGGTGAGTGCATTCATGTTGGCGGCACTTCTATCCTGGAGCCATATCGTACCGGTGAGCACCATGTTGCCACTTATACTGAGCAGCTGCGCGCTGCCCCCGGCTCGGAATGCATACCAGCACTCAAGCGGACCGAAAAAGATGCGGCCGGTGCCGTTATCAAGTGCGAGGACACTGTAGCTGCCGGTTAGTGACGATTTGATTTGTACGCTTGCACCGTTGTTGATGTCCGCCAGCAGATTGCTCAAATGGCCCTTGCCGTCGGCGGTGAATTCGCCGATCTCGGCAAATGGCTTTCCCTGATTGAATCCCTTGAGACTGAATACATAGTTTCCGTTCAGGGAAACCGCAGAAAACGCGACATTGAGCACGACAGAGCCCGACGTGTTGTCCGCGTTCTGCTCAACGGCGGTGATCGTGATAGTGCCACCTGCAGGGGGCAGATTCGGAGCCGTATACAGGCCGTTCGTGGAAATGCTGCCGACCGTGGCGTTGCCGCCGGTTGTGCCGTTCACCTGCCAGATAAATGTCATACCACCATCGCTGGCCGTGGCGGTCATCTGCTGGGTGGAGCCGGCGAGCACGAGTGCGACCGAGGGCGAGACGCTCACGCTGGCATATACAGAGGAACCGCCGGAACCCCCACAGGCGGCGAGCGCCAGCACGGCGGCGGCCAAAACGTGGAATCTCACAGTGAGCGACATGTACGTTGGTCTGCAGGCCTGTACCGGAATTTTACACTTGCGCACCGGCGGCCCCGCTTTACTGCAACTTGAGTTCCGCGGTGTAGGCCACGCTCAGCCCGAAGATTCCAAGTTCGAGGTAGGTGCCGGCGGCAGAGCCGAAATTTCCCGACACGGGTATGGAACTCAGGTATCCCAGGCCGTTCATCACGCCCGGGCAGCCGCTGCCGGTGGCGGTGTAATTCACGTAAAACAGATTGGATTGGGGATCCTGCTGCACCACGCTGCCGCTGAGGGCGCAACCGTTGGCGTCGTTACCGGTGAAGCTGCCGTTGGTGCTGAAGATAAGATCGGTTGCGGTGCTGGCCTTGCCCAGGTAGAAACCGTCCCACTGGCCCTGCAGTCCCGCGACCGATGGCGTGCCGGTGTAAGGGCTGCTGGTGGTCAGGTTGAACGTGCCGTTCAGGCCGGTGGCCAGGCCCGTGGTGGGATCAACCGCCGTCAGCGTGCCCTGCATCGCCGTGGAGGTGCTGGTGGATGCGTACTCTCCTTTTACCTGGAATGTCACTACGCCCGTGCTTTTGGGGAAGCTGGTGCCGGGCGCCGGGCTTCCGATCAGCAAGGAGGTGAACGGCGTGGTATTGGGTACCGATTGCAGCATGAAAACATTGCCCTGGTTGTCGGCAAAATAGCCGAAGCCGCCCGCGGACACGGCGCCGGTGGCTGCGACCTGACTGCCGCCGTTGAGGCTGTAGGTTCCCGACCAAGGACCCGGGACCACGAACAGGATCGCCGCGGGCGTACTGGGCGAACTGCTGGAGCCTCCGCAGCCTGCGAGTGCCACGGCGGCCAACAACGTTGCAAGAACCGTTAAGCTTTTCATTACCATGGGATATTCACGCCTCTGCGTCACTTGCAGCAAAATCCACATGCAGGCATGCCGCCTGCTTAGTACTGGCCGACCAGCAAGCCGGTCACCGGAGTAGCACCGGCGCCCAGCACAATGATCGAGCCGGCATTGACGGGGTAGATGGCAAAATTGGTACTGGCACCGCCGTTGGTGGTCAGCGTCATCAGGCCGCGTGTCGAGGTGGTGGTGGTCGGCGCTGTTATCGAGTACACCCCGGCGACGGACAGCTGGCCGGATGCGGTGCCGTTGGTATTCTGGTTTTCAAACCCGACGATGGCGCCAAGCCCGTTGAGACTCATCACCCCGACGGCAAGATTCGGGGTGGCGCCGACCGGGCTCGCCAGGGACAGGGTGAAGTTTCCGTTGTACACCGCGGTGGAAAAGCCGCCGGATTGCAGCAGCAGCTGGCCGCTGGCGTTGATGCCGGGGTCGCTGGACAGCAAGTACGCGGAAATCGGCGTAATGGCGTAAAACACGTAATTGCTGGTTCCGCTGGCAGCGCTCAAGGTGACCGTGCCGCGGCCATTGGCGCCGAAGGTGAAGTTTCCGGTCAACGTCTGGTTGCTGGCGGGGATTCCACCCACATTGAGATCGGAGGTCCCGGCGCTGATGCTGTCGGCGGTGGTGGTGCTGGTGGCAAACCCCCCGGCCGTTCCAAAGGCTGCGCTGCCGCTGCTGCCAGCGGCGTAGAACACATAGCTGCCCGTGAGCGTGGTGCTTGCGGTTACCGACTGTTGCTCGAAAGCCGAGCCACTGAGATTGCCCTGCGCATCGGTCTCGATGAATTCCAGCTGACCGGGTGACACGATGTAGAAACTGTAGGTACGCGTGCCGGCGGCATCGGTGAAGCTTGCGGTGCCGCGCGCATTGCTGCCAATGCTGTAGGAGCCGCTGAGCGGTTCGTTGGCAATGCTGCCACCCACGTTCAGATCCTGTTCTGCAGTGCTCAAAGTATTCGAGCCGTCGGTCACAAAGATGCCAATGGCGTTGACGGATGTGCCGGACGCATCGTTACCGCTTAAACTGAACACGTAAGGCGCATCCAGACTGGTGAGCGTCAGCGCCGTGGACTGCTGGGGATAGAAAATGCCGCTCGCGGCCGTACCGTTATCCGTGCGCATGACCACCGCCTGTCCCTGGGTATTGAACGCCAAGTCCAGGGTGATGGTTCCCTGCGAGCTGGTGAATGTGGCAATGCCGATGCCGCTGGCGTCCATGAAGTAACTGCCGGTGAACGGCAGCGCCTGGAATACACCGGCGGACCCGTTGATGTCTTCCACGCCGTTGCTGATTTGGCCGTTGTTGGCGCTAAAGCTGCCGACCACGGACCACGGGCTGCCCGCTTGCACACCCTTCAGCGTGAACACGTAGTTGCCGTTGAGCGAAGCGTTGGAAAACGTTATGCCGATGGTTACCGAGGTGGCGGCCGCCGGATAGGCTTGTGGCGAGGCGCTGATCACCACCGCTCCGTTGGACGTGGGCATGTTCGGTGCGGTGTACAGCCCCTGGGGCGTGATCGTGCCGACGACGCTGTTGCCGCCGGGGATGGAATTCACGTACCACAGCACCGTGGTATTGCTGCTGTTCGACACCACGGCATTGAGCTGCAACTGGCTGCCGGCCGCGATCGTGGTAGCGATGGGGGTCACCAGGGTGATGGTCGGCGTGATCACCTGTGAACTGCCACCGCCGCCGCAGCCGGCGAGCATCAGGATCATGGCGAGCAGGCACAGTTTTCTTGGTATCGCAGGCATGCGGTGTTGGGCTCCTGTAGTGTCTTTGCGCCGGAACTGTGCAACGCTCCGGTGCGGTTAAAGTTTACCTGGGGCTGTCAGACCGATGCGGACAACAGCATGCATCAAGCCACGTGCACCAGGCCCGCGGCCTGTTGGTCGGCGTGGTAGGACGAGCGTACCAAGGCGCCGCTGGCCACATGCTGAAAGCCGATGTCATATCCGTAGGCTTCAAGCTGCGCGAATTCCTCCGGGGTGGCATAGCGCACGACCGGATGATGGAAGCGGCTCGGTTGCAGATATTGCCCGACCGTCAGCATGTCCACTTGGTGAGCGCGCAGGTCGCGCATCACGCCCTGGATTTCTTCCAGGGTTTCACCCAGTCCCAGCATCACTCCGGACTTGGTCGGCAATTGCGGGTGTGTCTGCTTGAAACGCTGGAGCAACGCAAGGGAGTGCCGGTAGTCAGAACCGGGGCGGACTTCACGATACAGACGCGGCACGGTTTCAAGATTGTGGTTGAATACGTCGGGTGGCGCGTCGTTCACAAGTCCCAGTGCCACGTCCATGCGCCCGCGGAAATCCGGCACCAGCACCTCGATCCGGGTCGGCGGGCTCAGCGCGCGGATGGCGCGGATGCAGGCGACAAAATGCCCGGCACCGCCATCGCGCAGGTCATCGCGGTCCACCGAAGTGACAACCACATAACGCAAGCCCATGGCCTTGATGGTGCGGGCCAGGTTCAGTGGCTCTGCGGAGTCGAGCGCCGCTGGCCGGCCGTGGGCCACGTCGCAGAAAGTGCAGCGGCGCGTGCAGATGTCGCCCATGATCATGAAGGTGGCGGTGCCTTTGCCGAAGCACTCGCCGATGTTGGGGCAGGACGCCTCTTCGCACACGGTATGCAGATGATTGGCGCGCAGGATTTGTTTCAAGCGTGCGACTTCCGGCGTGGCCCAGGAACGCACGCGGATCCAGGCCGGTTTGCGCAATGGGGTCACGGTCGGCTCGATCTTGACCGGGATGCGCGCCATTTTTTCGGCCGCGCTCAGCTTCTGGCCGGGTTCGAGCCGGGCGCGGGCAGGCGGCGGGGATTCACTCACACGCATTCCTCAGAACTGGCCGGCAGCGCGGCTGCCCGATGACCATGGCCGCGTATTGTACCCCAGGCATTTGACCAGTCTGGGTTTGAGCACCTCCGCGACGCGCGCTACATCCGCCGGCCCGCCCAAGTCTTGCACCTGAGTCATTTGCAGGCCCCGGTAGCCGCAGGGATTGATGCGCGCGAACGGCTCGAGATCCATGGCCACGTTGAACGCCAGGCCGTGATAAGTGCAGCCGTGCCGGACGCGCAGACCCAGCGAGGCCAGCTTGCGTCCGTCCGGCGTGTAAACACCGGGAGCTTCGCGTCGGGCGAGCGCCGGGATGCCGAAGCCAGCGAGTGTCTCGATGACGCTGAGCTCGATGGCTTGCACCAGCGCGCGCACGCCGAGACCCAGGCGTTTCAGGTCCAGCAGCGGGTACACCACCAGTTGGCCCGGACCGTGGTAGGTCACCTGGCCGCCGCGGTCAATGTGGACCACGGGGATGTCGCCGGGCGCCAACACATGCTCCATCTTGCCGGTGAGTCCCAGGGTGAACACCGGAGGATGCTCGAGAAACCAGATTTCATCGCGGCTGTCGGGGCCGCGACGCGCGGTGAATTCCTGCATCGCCCGCCAGGTGGGTGCGTAGTCCACGCGGCCGAGATCGCGCAGCTGCGGTGGCTCGAGGACGCGCATCACAGTGTCACGAGCACGTGGGGATTGCCGCTGAGCGCGCGGTACAGCGCATCGAGTTGCGCGCGGCTCTCGGCGGTGAAGCTCACGGTGAGCGACACGAAGCGGCCGGCCGAGCTCGCCTGACGCGTCACGTTCAGGGATTCCATCGGCGCTACGTGTTCGGCAAGAATCGCGGCTACCGCGGCGTGGAATTCATGCGTGTCCCGGCCCATGATCTTCACCGGGAATTCCACCGGAAATTTCAGGCCTGGACTCTGGTTCACGGTGTCAGGCCGCGGCCAGTTGCCGTTTGTGCTGCTGGAACAGATCGTACACGCGCCGCCAAAGCGCTCCCGGCCGGCCGTCGCCGACCGCCTGGCCGTCCAGTTCAGTGACTGCGTACACCTCGCGGGTGGAGCTGGCAAACCAGATTTCCTGGGCGTTACGGACCTGCGCGGCGGGAATACGCGCTTCCCGGTACGGAAAATGCTGCTGGTGCGCTAGTTGCAGCACCACGTCGCGGGTGATGCTCGGCAGCAGATCCTGGCTCCGGGGCGGCGTGAGAATTACTCCGTCTTGGACGATGAACAGGCTGCTGGCGGTGCCTTCGGTGGCGTAGCCGTCGCGTACCAGCAGGGCTTCGTTGCAATGCGCTTCCACCGCCGTCTGGCGCAACAGCACGTTGCCCAGCAGTGCCGTGGTTTTGATGTCGCAGCGCCGCCAGCGGATGTCTTCGAGGGTGATGGCGTGCGCGCCGTGTTGCAGCAGCTCCGCGGGCAGCGGCGCGAGCGGCGCGCACATGGCGAATACCGTAGGCGCTATGCCCTGCGGGAAGCCGTGATCGCGGCCACGGTCGGCGCCACGCGTGACTTGCAGATACAGCGCCTGGTCGCCGCCGCCGTTTTTCTGCACCAGTTGATTCAGCAGCGTGGACCATTCATCCGCGGAATGCGGATTATGCAAACGGATGCCGTCCAGACTGGATTGCAACCGTTGCAGATGAGCGGGCAGATGGAACAGCCGGCCCGCGTATGCGGGGACGACTTCATACACCCCGTCACCGAACAGGAAGCCGCGGTCGAGCGGTGAGATGCGTACTTCCGTGAGCGGCCGGTAATTGCCGTTGAAGTAAGCGTGCGCCAGCGGTTCAGCCATTATCTTTTTTCGTGAACCACAGGTGCACGCTATCTATGATGCGCCGGAAAATGTTGCCCGCTGGCACGGCGTGCAAGGTATAGAGCGGCGCATCCAGCAGCGTCTTGCCGTCGTAGCTCACCTCAATCTGGCCGGCCGGCGCACCCGCCGCGATCGGTGCCACCAGGCCCGCGCGCGCATGCAGGCTGGCGGACAATTGCTTGTACGTTCCCTTGGGAATGGTGACGAACAGGTCGTGCATCACGCCCACCGGCACGCGGCGGTCCGCGCCCTTCCAGGCCCTGACCTGAGTGACCGCCGTACCGGCGGCGTACAGCCGGTGGGTTTCGTAGAAATTGAAGCCGTAATTCAACAGCGCTTCGTCATCAATAGCGCGGGCTTTTTCCGAGGGCGTGCCCATGACCACGGCAATCAGGCGCATGCCGTTGCGCAGCGCCGAGACCACCATGCAGTAGCCGGCCGAATCCGTGAAGCCGGTCTTGAGGCCATCCACAGACGGATCGGTGAACAGCAGCGATACGCGGTTCGGCTGGGTGATGCGATCCCAAGTGAAGCTCTTTTCGGAGAAGAACCGCCGGTAATAGTCCGGAAACTGGTTGATGATGGCCTGCGAGAGCAGCGCCAGGTCGCGTGCCGAGGTGTGATGGGCCGGATCGTTGGTCAGGCCGGAGGCATCCACATAGTGGGTGTTTTGCATCCCCAGCCTTTTGGCGTACTCATTCATGAGCCCCACAAAGCTGTCTTCGCTGCCGCCGACACGTTCGGCCAGCGCCACGGCGGCGTCGTTGCCGGATTGCACGACTACACCCTGCAACAGGTTTTCCACGCTTACCTGGCTGCCCACGTTGGCAAACATGCGTGAGCCGCCCATGCGCCAGGCCTTGACGCTGATGCTGACCGGCGTGTCGAGACTGATCACGCCGTCCTTGAGCGCGTTGAATACCACGTACACAGTCATGAGCTTGGTGAGGCTGGCGGGTTCGGTCTTGAGGTCCGGATTGCTCGCGGCCAGCACCTGGCCGCTGTTCGCGTCCATGAGCACGTAGCTCTTGGTCTGGAACTGCGGTGGCGCGGGAATGGGCAGCGCCTGCGCGGCACCGGCAAAGACAAACGACAAACCCAGTGCGTAAGCGACAAAACGCTGGCTTCTCAAGACATCACCTCGTCGGATCAGGCGGGCGAAAAGGCGGCCGGTTTGCGCCGGCCGGGGGCGCAATTTTAACCCGACAGGTGGAATAAGCCCACGATTTCGGGTTACGGAATCACCACTTGGGCGTCGCTAAATCCCAGGGTGCCGAGTTGCGCGGTGAGTGCATCCACGTGAGTAACGTCGGAGATGGGGCCGATACGCACCTTGTAAAGCGTGATGCCGTTTTGGACTTCCGCGAGGATAAAAGCAGGACTGACGGAAGCGGCGCGCAGGCGCGCGAGCACGCGCGTAGCGTTGCTCTCGGTCGCGAACGCGCCGACCTGCACGAAGAGCTGCGGCTGGCTGGCCATACCGGTCGCGGCCGGCACGGGTGAGGCGCCTACGGGTGGCGGCAGGTTACTGCCCGGTCCGGTGGGCGGCTGCGGTTCACCCGGGGTGACCGCGTTCACGTCCACCAGCGCGGTGCCGGTGCCGAGCATGCTGATGCGCGCGGCCGCGGCGTAGGACAGGTCAATGATGCGGTTGGCGACAAACGGGCCGCGGTCGTTGACCTTGACGATCACGCTTTGCCCGTTCTGCAGATTGGTGACCCGCACGTAGCAGGGCAGGGGCAGTTCCTTGCTGGCCGCGGTCATGGCGAACATGTCGTAGGTCTCGCCGTCGGAAGTACGCCCGCCATGGAATTTGCTGCCGTACCAGGAGGCGATACCGCGCTCGTGGTAGCCCGCACAGTTCGGCAGTACGCTGTACGTCTGGCCATTGACGGTGTACGGCGAGGCATTGCCGTAACGGCTCGGCGTCACGAACTGGGGGACCGCGTTCGGTATGTGAGACAGGTCCACAGGATTGGCCGGGCCATGATCCTGCGCGGGGAATTGCGCGCAGCCGCTAAGCAGCAGCAATGCCGCCAGCACTGCGCAGGCTTCAGGGCGGCGCACTCTGGCCTGCCAATGCGCGCGCTTGGCTGATGCGCGTCGCCAGATCGTAGATGGCCATCGCATACAGGGGACTCCTGTTGTACTGCAGGATGGCACGGAAATTGTCCAGCCCCAGCCAGTACTGCGTGCCGTCCTGCAACTGCAGCGCGACCAGCATCGCCGGCGTGTCATTTGCCAATCCCGTGCTGGTCATTACACCCGCGGTGCGCAGCGCACCCACGGTAGTGGGCGTGAGTGTGGCGGGCGGATTGGCAATCACCAAGGGCACGGCTGCCGGCACCGCCACCAGTCCCTGCGGCTGCCAGCCCTGCAGGTGCAGGTAATTGGCCACGCTGCCGATGATGTCGGCCCAGTCATTCCAGATGTCAGGTGGATCGTGGCCGTCAAAGGCCACGGCGTAGCGCCGGTAGCTGTCCGGCATGAATTGCGGCGCGCCCATGGCGCCGGCGTAGGAGCCGCTCAGGCTGAGCGGATCCAGGTGCCCGGCGCGGCACATGAGCAGATATTGTTCGAGTTCATATTGAAAAAAGCTTGCGCGCGCCGGGTAGTCGAAGGCCAGCGTGCTGAGCGCATCGAGTACCGAATAGCCGCCTTTCTGGCGGCCGTAAAAACTTTCCACACCCAGGATGGCCACCACGATGGCAGGCGGTACGCCGTATTGCGTCTGCACCTGATCAAGCAGCGCGGCATGCGCGTTCCAGAATTCGACACCCGCCTTGATGTGCGAGTTGTTCACGAACAGCGGCTGATACTGATACCAGGGTTTGGCTTCGTACGGTTTGGCGATGGCGGCGAGAATATTGTCGTTTTTCTGCGCCGCGCCCAGGGTTTTTTCCAGCCAGGCGCGTTCGAAGCCGTGCTGTTGCACCAGTTTGGCGATGAACGCCTGCACCTCGGCGCGCGCTGTGTAATCGGCAGGTACCGCTGGCGCCGGTGTGGGCGGTACGGGGTGCCGCGGCACCGCGGGCGGTGGCTTGACCAGGTGGGCACAACCGGCCAGCAGCACGCCTGCGGCCAGCAACATGAATGTTGCCGGAGTGCACGCGCGCTTCATGTCGCGAGCAGCTTGCGGTGCGAATGGATGCTCATGAGCATGCCGAAACCGGCCATGAGCGTCACCAGCGAGCTGCCGCCGTAGCTCACCAGCGGCAGCGGCACGCCCACGACCGGCAGGATGCCGGAGACCATGCCGCTGTTGATAAACACGTAAGTGAACAGCGCCATGCTGAGTGCGCCGGCCAGCAGCCGCGAATAAGTGTCCTGGGCGCGCAACGCTATCAGCAAGGAGCGCGCAATGATGAAACCGTACATGGCCAGCAGCACGATCGCGCCGATGAAACCGAATTGTTCGCCGAGCACGGCGTAGATGAAATCCGTGGAGCTTTCCGGCAGGAAGTCCAGTTGCGACTGGCTGCCGTGCAGCCAGCCTTTGCCGAACACCCCGCCCGAGCCGATTGCGATCTGCGACTGGATGATATGGTAACCCGCGCCCAGCGGATCGCGTTGCGGGTCGAGGAAGCTCAGCAGGCGTTCGCGCTGATAGCCGTGCATGAAGTGCCAGACGATGGGCGTGGTGATCGCCAGCGCCAGGGCGATGAGCAGAATCACGCGCCAGCGCAGCCCGGCCAGAAATACGCCGAAGGCGCCGGCGCTCAGGATCAGCAGCGCCGTGCCCAAATCCGGTTCGATCGCGACCAGCAGCACGGGAATGAAAATCATGGCCGCGAGTGGAAACAATTGTTTCCAGTTGGGCGGCAGCGGCCGGTCGTGCAGGTACCATGCGACCATCATGGGCACGGCGACCTTCATGATTTCGGACGGCTGGATGCGCACCACTCCGAGGCTCAGCCAGCGTTGCGCACCGCGGCCGATGTGGCCGGAATGCAGCGTGAACAGTAGCAGCAGCAGGCCGAGCGCGAACAGCCATGGCGACCACAAGCGCAGGACCTGCGGCGAGATCTGCGCGACCAGCAGCAGCACCACAAACGATACGGCCACGCGCACCGACTGCCGGTACACCAGGCCGGCATCCTGGTTGCTGGCGCCGTAGAGAATCGCAAGTCCGGCGAGCGCCAGGATCACCAGCGCCAGCAGCAATTGGCCGTCGAGGTGCAGGCGCTGCAGCACCCGTTCACCGAGGCTGACATCACCGCGGGGCGCAGCGGGGGCAAGGAAGCTGAACATCATGGCGGCTTGGGCGCGTTGGGGAGTTCATGCAAAAGATACTCGTCCATAACCGCGCGTGCTATGGGCGCGGCGGTGGCGCCTCCGCCTCCGCCGTGATCCACTTCCACGGCTACCGCGATACGCGGATCGTTGACCGGCGCGAACGCGATGAACAGTGCGTTGTCGCGCAGCGCTTTGGGAATGTCGGCTTCGCTTTCTTCGCCGAATACCCCGAGGCGCTTGCGGTAAACCTGGGCGGTGCCGGTCTTGCCGGCAATACTGTACTTGGCGCCGATGCCGATGCTGTGTGCCGTGCCCTGCCAGGTGGCGACCACGTTTTTCATGGCCTGCACCACAATGTTCCAGGCACCCGCATAGGATTCCTCCACGGGTGGCAACGCATGCTGCTGGGTGTCGGTGATGGCACCGGAGAGCGGATCGCCGATGGCGTCCAGCAGGTGCGGAACGTAGCGCTGGCCGCGCATGGAAATCGTCGCCACGCCGTCGGCCAGTTGCAGCGGCGTCACCAGCAGATACCCCTGGCCGATGCCGATGATCACTAGGTCGCCCAGATACCACGGCTGATGCTGCGTCTGGCGTTTCCACAGCGGCGAGGGCACCACGCCGTCGCGCTCGCCCATGAGGTCAATGCCGCTCGGTTCACCGAAGCCGAGCTGCGTGGTGAGGTACTGATGGATGCGGTCGATGCCGAGCTTCATGGCGACGGTGTAGAAGTACACGTCGCAGGACTGGGTGATGGCGTTCGGCAGGTCAATCTCGCCGTGACCGCCGGCTTTCCAGTCGCGGTACGGATGCGGATTGGGAGACACGTACAGGTAGCCGGGGCACATGAGGTTCTTGAAGGGTTCCACCACCTTGTAGTTGAGCGCGGCAAGCGCCAGGAACGGTTTGATGGTGGAACCCGGCGGATACTGGCCGCGCAGCGCGCGGTTGAACAGCGGCTGCATCGGGTCGCTGTTGAGCTTGGCGAAATCCGCCGGGCTGATGCCGCCGATGAACAGATTGGGATCGAAGGACGGCGTGCTCACCAGCGCCAGCACTTCGCCGTTGCGCGGGTCTATGGCCACCACCGCGCCGCTGTTGTCACCCAGCGCCTTCTCAGCGGCTTCCTGCAGGCGTACGTCCAGGCTGAGATACAGGCTTTTGCCCGGCACCGGCGCAGTGCGCGAGACGATGCGTACCGCGCGGCCTTGGGCGTCGGTTTCCACCTGGCGGATGCCCACGGATCCGTGCAGCAGGCTTTCATAAGCGCCTTCGATGCCGATCTTCCCGACCTGCGAGGTGCTTATGTACTGCTCGGGATCCAGCTTGGCGAGTTCGTCCGGGCTGATGATGCCGGTGTAGCCGATCACGTGCGCGGTTACCGCACCCAGCGGGTAATAGCGGCTGAGCGTGGCGCGGATGTCCACGCCCGGGAAATCCTGGCGGTTCACGGCAAAGCGTGCCACCTCGGCGTCGGACAGATTGGTGCGTATCGGCAGCGGCTGGAACGGTTTTTTGGTCTTGAGCAGGTCGTCGAATTGCTTCAGATCCTGTGGCCGGATGTCGACGATCTTGCCGAGCGCCGCGAGCGTGGCCTTGAGATTCGGCACCTGTTCCGGCGTGATGTCGAGTTCATAGCTGGGGCGGTTTTCCGCCAGCAGCACGCCGTTGCGGTCGTAGATCAGGCCGCGCGGCGGCATCACCGGCTCGCTGCGCAGCCGGTTGCCTTCGGCCAGGGTCGCGTAGTGCTGATGGCTGACGATCTGCAGGTAAAACAGCCGCGCCACCACCGCCAGCATCAAGATCAGCCCGATGCTGCCCACCACGATGACGCGCAGACTGAATTGATGGCGCTCCAGCCATTCGTTGCGGATGCGGATACGCGCCACGTCAACTGACCTGGAAGCGCTGCTGCAACATGCCGAGGAGCTGCATGGTCCAGGGCCACAGCAGGGTGGTGATCAGCACCGGCATCCAGCGCAGCAGCGCGCCCTGGCTGAAGCCGAGCATGCCGTCAATCCAGAAAAGCACGAAGGTGTAGAGCAGCATCAGCAGCAACACCACCAGCGTCTGTTGCCACCAGGGATAGACGCGGATCTGGAGGTGCAGCTTGAGTGTCACCCAGGCGACCAACAGCAGCGCGAGTGCATGCTCGCCGAGCAGCGAGCCGGTGAGCGTGTCGAAGAGAATGCCGGCGCAGAACGTCACCAGCAATCCTACGCGGTTGGGTAGGAACAGACACCAGAAAACCGTGGTCAGCAACAGCCAGGCCGGGCGGAACGGTTCCGCCCAATCCGGCAACGGCCAGATGCTGAGCAGCAGCGCCACCACATAGGTGAGGACGATGACCCAGTTGGCGCGGCGGTGCAATACGGAGTTCATCGCGGCTTCTTCCGCGGGGGAGTTTTTACCTTGCGTTCCGGCGGCGGCGGTACTGCGGGCGGCGTAACCGCGGGGAAAAACAGCAATACCGCATGGCCGCCGTTCAGTTCGGCGACCGGCCGGGCACTCACGCTGGCGAACGGTTCCGCCGGATTGCGCTGCACGCGTGTGATCACCGCCACCGGATAGCCGGCGGGATAGCGTCCGCCGAGACCCGAGGTCACCAGCAGATCGCCCACCTGCACGTCGGCGTTGTTGGCCAGATAGGGCAGCGACAGCGCGTCGACGTCCACGCCGCCGACCGCCAGGGTGCGCAAACCGGTGCGGTTGATCTGCACCGGTATGGCCTGATTGGGATCGGTGATGAGCGCGGCTTCCGACGACCACGGATCGGCGCGGATGACTTGGCCGACGATGCCGCGCGCATCGAGCAGCGTCTGGCCGTCAAACACCCCGGCGCGCGTACCCTTGTCGATGGTCATCACGTGGCGGAAGGGGTCCATGTCCACGGCCAGCAGCGTGGCGGCCATCACGTGTCCGTTCACGCGCTTGCCAGCCTGCAGCATGTCGCGCAGGCTGGCGTTTTCCTGTTGCAGCGCCTGGAATTGTTGCAACTGCGCGGAGTCCGCCAGCAACTGCTGGCGCAGGGCGGTGTTTTCACGCACCAGCGTGCCGTGGGTAGACAGTTTCTCTCCGGCCCAGTTGGCCACTGCGTACGGCGCGTTTACGGCCGCCTGAATGGGATAGACCACGGTGGAGAGCGCGGCATGCACCCGCGCCAAGTGGCCGCGCTGGTGGTCGTAAAACATCAGTAGGATACACGCGGCAATCAACAGCAGAGTACGCAATGCACCCGCGGGATTGCGCGTGAACAATCTTGGCGCACGCTGCAGGCGGTGCAGTCTGAGCATGCGCGTCAGACCGTGCGGCCGCATTTGCGGCCGCCTACGCGGATGGGAAACAGCAGAGCAGGCAAACCGGTCTCCGGGCGCAGTTCAGGCGCCGCTGGTGCGGCCATGATTCTCCGGGGAGCGGGCGGCGGCTGCAAGCGCCGCACAAGCGTGGCGAGTGCGGCGGGCGCCGTCATTCGACGGCAAAAGTCTCCGGGCCGAATTCGTCAATAAGTTCCAGAACTTTGCCGCCGCCGCGTGCCACGCAGGTGAGCGGATCGTCGGCCAGGATCACCGGCAAGCCGGTTTCCTCGCGCAGCAGCCGGTCCACGTCGCGCAGCAGCGCGCCGCCGCCGGTGAGCACGATGCCGTTGGTGGCCACGTCGGAGCCGAGTTCCGGCGGAGTCTGCTCCAGCGCAGTGCGTACCGCACCCACGATGCCGGCCAGCGGCTCCTGCAGGGCCTCCAGGATCTCGTTGCTGTTGAGCACGAACGTGCGTGGCACGCCTTCCGACAGATTGCGACCCTTGACTTCAAGTTCGCGCAGTTCCTTGCCGGGGTAAGCCGAGCCGATTTCGTGTTTGATGCGCTCGGCGGTGGCCTCGCCGATGAGCGTGCCGTAGTTGCGGCGCACGTAACTGATGATGGCCTCGTCGCATTTGTCGCCGCCGATGCGTACCGACGCGGCGTACACGATGCCGTTCAGGGAAATCACCGCGACCTCGGAGGTGCCGCCGCCGATGTCGAGCACCATCGAACCCTTGGCCTCGTGCACCGGCAGGCCGGCGCCGATGGCCGCGGCCATGGGTTCCTCGATCAGGTACACGCGGCGCGCGCCGGCGCCGGCGGCGGATTCGCGGATCGCGCGCCGCTCCACTTGTGTGGCCCCGTAGGGCACGCACACCAGCACACGCGGCGTGGGCCGGAAGTAACGGTTGCCGTGCGCCTTGCGGATGAAGTGCTTGAGCATCTGCTCGGTGACCGTGAAGTCGGCAATCACGCCGTCCTTCATCGGACGGATGGCGACGATGTTGCCGGGCGTGCGCCCCAGCATGCGCTTGGCGTCGGCACCGTAGGCCTCAATGACCTTGTTGCCGCGTCCCGGCTCTTCGCGGATCGCCACCACCGAGGGCTCGTTGAGAATCACGCCCTTGCCGCGCATGTAGATCAGCGTGTTGGCGGTGCCGAGGTCTATGGACAGATCGGTGGAAAAGAATCCACGCATGCTTTTGAACATGGGCATTTTGAGTTTTGGTCGCTCGGGATCACGGTCCCGGTTAAATGGCGCATTACTCTAACAACGGCGGCCGGTGGCGGCAAGCCGGTTCATGGCATAATTTGCTGAAAATCACCGGATTTTCTCCGGGTCACTCCATGGAGCACGAGTATGGCGTTAACCCCCGCCGAGGTCAGGAGCATTGCACGCCTGGCGCGCCTTGCCGTCGGCGAGCAGGACATTGCGCAGTACGCCCGCAACCTGTCGCGCATCCTGGAGTTCGTGGCGCAGCTCGACAAGGCCGACACCGGCGACATCGCACCCATGGCGCATCCGCTCGACATGGCGCAGCGCCTGCGCGAGGACGCCGTTACCGAGACCAACCAACGCGATGTGTTCCAGCAGAATGCACCGCAGGTGCAGGCCGGCCTGTACATCGTGCCCAAGATCATCGAGTAACTGGTATGAAATCGCGGCGGGGACCGCCGCTCCCACAAGTTTTGTGTACGATCTTTTGAATGTTCGAATTTGCAGTATGCACACTCAAACCCTGACCGAGCTGGTACGCGACCTCAAGGCGCGCAAAATCTCCAGTGAAGAACTGACGCGCGGCTATCTCGCGCGCATCGAGCGCTTCAACCCTGAGCTCAACGCCTGGATCACCGTGTTGCGGGAGCCGGCGCTGGCCGAGGCGCGCGCTGCGGATACGCAGCTGGCGAAAGGCGACGCGGGTGCGCTCGCGGGCGTCCCCATCGCGCACAAGGACATTTTCTGCACTGCGGGCGTGAAGACCAGTTGCGGTTCGAAGATGCTCGACAACTTCATCGCGCCTTACGATGCGCACATCGTGACGCGCCTGAAGCAGGCGGGTACGGTGCTGCTCGGCAAGACCAACATGGACGAATTCGCCATGGGCTCGTCCAACGAAACCAGTTTTTACGGAGCGGTGAAAAATCCCTGGGACCGGACGCGCGTGCCCGGCGGTTCCTCCGGCGGTTCGGCGGCAGCGGTGGCCGCGCGCCTCGCACCCGCGGCCACCGGCACCGACACCGGCGGCTCCATCCGCCAGCCGGCGGCACTCGTGGGCCTGACCGGCATCAAACCCACCTACGGGCGCGTATCGCGCTACGGCATGATCGCGTTCGCCTCGAGTCTGGATCAGGCCGGCGTGATCACCTATACCGCGGAAGACAGTGCTCTGTTGCTCTCTGTGATCGCGGGGTTTGACGCGCGCGATTCCACCAGCGTGGACCGGCCGGTGCCGGATTACACCGCGGCGCTGCAGCAACCGCTCAAGGGTCTGCGCATCGGCGTGCCCAGGGAATTCTTCGACGCCGGGCTGGATGCCCGTGTAGGCCAGGCGGTGCAGGCGGCACTCTCTATATATAAGAAGCTCGGCGCGCGCGTGCAGGATGTCAGCCTGCCGAACTTCGGCCTGTCGGTGCCCACCTATTACGTGGTGGCACCGGCCGAGGCGTCGTCCAACCTGTCGCGCTTCGACGGCGTGCGTTACGGCCACCGCTGCGAGAATCCCGTGGACCTGATGGACCTGTATACGCGCAGCCGCGGCGAGGGTTTCGGCGCCGAAGTCAAACGCCGCATCATGACCGGCACCTATGTGTTGTCCGCCGGCTATTACGATGCCTATTACCTCAAGGCCCAGAAGACCCGGGCGCTGATCCGCCGCGATTTCCTCGAAGCGTTCAAAAATGTGGACCTTATCATGGGTCCGACCACGCCCACACCGGCGTTCAAGCTCGGCGAAAAGACCGAGGATCCGGTCACCATGTATCTCAATGACATCTACGCGAATGGCGTGAATCTGGCCGGTCTGCCCGGATTGTCCGTGCCCATGGGTTTCGTGGACGGCCTGCCGGTCGGCCTGCAGATCATCGGCAATTATTTCGACGAGGCGCGCATGCTGGCCGCCGCGCACCAATACCAGCGCGCAACGGACTGGCACACTCGAATCCCGAAGGGATTCGAGTGAGGATGTTAGGCGTGAGGCCGCTGGCTACGCCGCCTGTGAGGAGTCAGAGCTTTTGTGATTCTCGCCTCACCCCTCACTCCTCACCAAAGGCCCGAGATTGAAATCCTGAGTTTGCATTGGCCACGCCCAAATTAGAGAACGATTAAATGGAATGGGAAACCGTCATCGGGCTTGAGATCCATACCCAACTACTGACCCGGAGCAAGATCTTCTCGGGTGCATCCACGGCCTTTGGTGCTACACCGAATACCCAGGCGTGCCTGGTGGATTTGGGCTATCCAGGCGTGCTGCCGGTGCTCAACCAGGAGGCGGTACGCATGGCGGTGAAGTTCGGGCTGGCCATCGGCGCCACGATCGCGCCGCGCTCGGTATTCGCGCGCAAGAATTACTTCTATCCCGACCTGCCCAAGGGCTATCAGATCAGCCAGTACGAGTTGCCGGTGGTGAGCCGGGGCAGCGTGGAAATCGAGCTCGCGGACGGCGAGAGCAAGCGCATCGGCATCACGCGCGCGCACCTCGAGGAGGATGCCGGCAAGTCGCTGCACGAGGGTTTCGAGGGGGTGTCCGCCATTGATCTCAACCGCGCCGGTACGCCGCTGCTGGAGATCGTGTCGGAGCCGGACATGCGCTCGGCCCGGGAAGCCGTGGCCTACATGAAGAAGATCCACATGCTGGTGCGCTATCTCGGCATTTGCGATGGCAACATGCAGGAAGGCTCGTTTCGCTGCGACGCAAATGTGTCCTTGCGGCGCAAAGGCGCAGTGAAATTCGGCACGCGCGCGGAACTCAAGAACATCAATTCGTTTCATTTCGTGGAGAAGGCCATCAACTACGAAATCGGGCGCCAGGCCGAAGTGCTGGAAAGCGGCGGCCAGGTGGTGCAGGAAACGCGGCTGTACGATTCCAAAAAGAACGAAACCCGCTCTATGCGTAGCAAGGAGGAGGCCAACGACTACCGCTATTTCCCGGATCCGGACCTGCTGCCGCTGGAGATCGCGCCGGCGCTCATCGCGGCGGTGCGCGAGACCCTCCCGGAATTGCCGGATGTCAAGCGACAGCGCTTTGCCAGACAATACGGCTTGTCCGGTTACGACGCCGGACTGCTGACCGCGAGCCGCGAGCTCGCGGATTACTACGAAGCGGTGGTCAAGGCCGCGGGTGGCGAGCCGAAAGTCTGTGCCAACTGGGTCATGGGCGAACTCGCGGCGGCACTCAATCGCGGCAATCAGGACATCAGCGCGAGCCCGGTCAGTGCCGCGACACTGGCCGGCCTGATCAAGCGCGTGCTGGATAACACCGTGTCCGGCAAGCTTGCCAAGGAAGTGTTCGAGGCCATGTGGGCCGGCGAGGGCGAGGCCGACGCGGTGATCGCCGGGCGTGGTCTCACGCAGATCACCGACAGCTCGGCCATCGAGAAAGTCATTGACGGAGTCATGGCGGCCAATCCCGAGCAGCTGGCCGCTTACCGCGCCGGCAAGGACAAGTTGTTCGCGTTCTTCGTCGGCCAGGTGATGAAGGCCAGCAAGGGCAAGGCCAATCCGCAGCAGGTCAACGAACTGCTGAGGCGCAAGCTCGCGGGTTGAGTTGGCGCGCGTATTGAAACCGCCCGATGATGGCCCCATAAACAGCCACATGCCAAGTTTCGCGCTTCAATCGCCCAACGACTCCGCTGCCGAGCACGACACGCTGCGGCGATTCATCTTCGAGCAGTTGCCGGTGCAGGGCCGCCACGTGCATCTCGATGCCAGCTGGCGCGCGATTCAGCAACACCAGGACTATCCCCAGCCGGTGCGCAAGCTCTTGGGCGAGGCCCTGGCTGCGGCGGCACTCCTGTCCGCGACGCTCAAATACGAGGGCGCTCTCACCTTGCAGATCC
Organism: Gammaproteobacteria bacterium; assembly: GCA_035279405.1. Taxonomy (NCBI): domain Bacteria; kingdom Pseudomonadati; phylum Pseudomonadota; class Gammaproteobacteria; species Gammaproteobacteria bacterium. The sequence goes on along the minus strand of DATEHU010000033.1, from coordinate 31,438 downwards.
GCGGTGGCGGTCCGGTGCATTTGCTGGTGGTGCAATGCACCAGCGGGTTGCACCTGCGCGGGCTGGCGCACTGGCGCGGAGAACTTGCCGAGGATGCCGGCTTCCGCCAACTCGTGGGTGACGGACAGCTGGCGCTCACCATCGAACAGACCCGCCAGGTGGAGCGCTATCAAGGCATCGTGGCGCTGGAAGGCGACAGTCTGGCGGCCTCACTGGAAGGCTACTTCGCGCGTTCCGAACAGCTGCCCACGCGCCTGTGGCTGTATGCCGGGGACGGGCCGGCCAGCGGCTTTCTGTTGCAGACCGTGCCGGGACGCGATCCGGCTGCCGATGCCTGGCAGCACGTGACGGTGCTGGCCGACACGCTCAAACCCGCCGAGCTTGGCACTCTGTCGGCGCAGGAACTCCTGCACCGGCTGTACCACGAGGACGACGTGCGCCTGTTCGGCGCCGCGCCCGTCGCGTTCCGTTGCCAATGCTCGCGTGTGCGCATCGAAACCACCTTGCGTGCGCTGGGCGAGGCGGAAGTGCGCGATGTGCTGCGCGAATTCGGCAAGGTACACGTGGACTGCGAATTCTGCGGACGCGGTTATGACTTCGACAAAGTGGACGTGGAGGGCCTGTTTGCGTCTGCGCCCATGGCCACAACACCCGGGCAGCTGCACTGAAACGCACAGCGCGGTGATGCCGCAGGTCGCGGCAGATTCCGGTTCTCCGGGAGCAGCGTCAGCCGCGATGCCTACTTCGCAAGGCCGGACTGCGCCGATTCCGTGATGGTGACTTCGAGCGGTGTCACGTGACCGCCCGCCAGCCGCCAGCCACGCAACTGCAGCACACCCTTGGTATCGAGCGCGATATCCAGGAACAATCCGGTGCAATCCGCGAGCGCCGCCGTTTGCGCATCTGCCAACAATGGCAGCGGCGTATTGGAACTGCGGTAATACGCCAGCGGCGCATGCGCGCGTGCCTGCAGTGCGGCTGCGTGCAGATCGGCATTGGCTGGGAGCGGCTCACATTGGTAACGGCCGCGACCATCGCGGAGCACGAAGCCTTGTGCCAGCCCGGCGGTCCGCTGCGCCTGACGCAGCAGTTGATTCACCAGCGTCCGCGGCAGCCGCAGCGTGTCATCCGCCACGGGCGGTATTCCGGTGGGCGACAAAGTAACCTGCAAATTTCGCGCATACCGCGTGGGGTCGAGTTATCTCGGCCTGCAATTCAAGGCGCGCCTTGTTGCGGCGCTGCAGGGTCTGGATAAATGTCTGGCGTGCCGCGGCCTCCGGAAGCGCACAGCGTGCGACCAATGTGTCCGTGACCGGACGCAGGAATTGCATGCGCGATTCGGCCACAACGATATGCACCGCGGGTTCGTGTTCGAGCAACAGCCATACCAGCCCCCAGCAGGCGAGCATGGCGAGACTGTCGAGACTGCCGCCGAAGGCGGTGCCCTCATGGTTGAGGTTGGCGGCCAGCGGCGCACTCAGCGTCAGGCCGGCTGCATTACAGGTGTCCACCCGCACCTGCATGTGGTGCACCAGCGGTATGTGTGCGTGCAGATAAGCTTCGAGCCGCTGGCCTGCGGCCGGATCTAGCGTGAGCGGCACACCGGACATGCCGGATCCTTCTTTATATTGGTCATGGACAGCGTGCCGCTCCTGGCGTCCAGTCGCAGCAACCGGCCGGTAAGCGGCGCGCCCACGCCGGCGATGAGTTTTACGGCCTCCAGCGCCATGCAACTGCCGATCACACCCACTACGGGCGCAAGAATGCCGTTGCTGCGACAGTTTTCCAGTTCTTCGCCCGCTTCCGGATACACGCAGGCGTAACAGGGACTCGCGGCATCGCGCGCATCGAACACCGTGACCTGACCTTCCAGACGGATCGCAGCACCGGAAACCAGGGGCGTCCGGGTTTTGACGCAGGCCGCGTTCACCGCAAAGCGCGTGCCGAAGTTGTCGCTGCCGTCGAGCACGATATCGGCCCGGTTGACAACCGCTTCCAGTTCAGCACCTTGAAGCCTCTGGTCCAGTAGCTCCAATTGGCAGTCCGGGTTGAGCGCAGTGAGCGTAGCGGCGGCAGCCGCGGTCTTCTCGCGGCCGATGTCGGCGCTGGAGTACAGAATCTGGCGTTGCAGGTTCGACAAATCCACGCGGTCGAAGTCATTGAGCATGAGCGTGCCCACGCCGCTCGCGGCGAGATACAGCGCCGCGGGTGAACCGAGTCCACCCAGGCCGACAATCAACACGCGTGCCTGCCTGAGTTTTTCCTGGCCCGCTGCGCCGAACTCCGGCAGCGCCAAATGGCGGCTGTAGCGCAGTTTGTAATCGCGGTCGTTCATGACACGCCGATCTTTAAGGAGGAAATTGCCGTCGCTGCGCTTGAACCCTGCGGCTGCGTTCAGGGCTGACGTTTGGCGGACAACAAGACGACCGGTTCCACCGGCACGTCGCCGTGCGGACCGTGCCGGCCGGTTTTGACGCCGGCGATCTTGTCCACGATTTCCGTACCCTTGACGACCTTGCCGAATACCGCGTAGCCGAAGTCGCGGCCGCCGTGATTCAGGAAGGCGTTGTCCGCCGCGTTGATGAAGAACTGGCTGGTGGCGCTGTGGATGTCGGAAGTGCGCGCCATGGCGATGCTGTAACGCGCGTTGGTCAGACCGTTGGCCGCTTCGTTTTGGATGGGCGCGCGGGTTTTCTTCTGCCGCATGTCGGAGTCGAAGCCGCCGCCCTGGATCATGAACCTGGGGATCACGCGGTGGAATACGGTGCCATCGTAGTAGCCTTCGTCCACGTAGGCCAGGAAATTCTCCACGCTGATAGGCGCCTTTTTAGCGTCAAGCTCCAGGGTGATGTCGCCGAGGCTGGTGGTCAATTGAATCATGGAAGGACTCCGAAGCTGTGGGTGAAGTTGTTCAAGCTGCCATCCGGCCGACGCTGACCCGCTCAGTGCCGGCCAGATCGCGGTATGTCTGTATCCCGCTGAAACCCGCGGCGGACAAAAGCTCGCGCATGCGTGCGGCCTGATCGTGGCCGTGTTCAAGCATGAGCACACCGCCGGGATCGAGGTGTGCCGGCGCCTGCGGGACGATCTTGCGGATCATCGCCAGGCCGTCGGATCCGCCGTTGAGTGCGCGCTGCGGTTCGAAGCGGAGATCACCGGCATCCAGATGCGGATCACCGTCGGGCACATAGGGCGGATTCGAAACGATTACGCGGTAGCGCCGGCCGGGCAGGGGCGCGAACCATTCACCTCGCAGGAATTCCACATTGGCTGTTCCCAGGGCCGCGGCGTTTTCCCGCGCCACAGCCAGCGCTGAGCGGCTGATATCGGTAGCCGTGACCAGGCATTGCGGGCGTTCTTTGGCGAGCGCCAGCGCGATCGCGCCGCTGCCGGTACCGAGGTCCAGCAGAGGCCAGCGCGCAGCGGTCGGCACCAAAAGCAGAGCCTGCTCCACCAGAATTTCGGTTTCCGGTCGTGGGATCAGCGTGGCGCGATTGACCTTGAGATTCAGGGACCAGAACTCGCGCTCGCCGGTCAGATACGCCACCGGCCGGCCCTGGCTGCGTGCACCTACCAGCCGTGCAAACTGACGCAAGGTGTTGCGCTCAACACATTGCTCCGGGTGTGCAAACAGGTGGCTGCGGCGTGTTTGCAGCACGTGCGCCAGCAGGCACTCCGCATCCAGATGCGGCGTGGCGCTGATTTTGGCAAGCCGGGTGCCGGCCGTGTGCAACAAGGTGGCTACGCTGGCGTCCATGTTTTTCGCCGCTGAAGTGGGCTTATTTTAAGCGCTTCCGTACAATAGCGCCTGCAATTGGCGGCGCACATTGCGGACCGGAAACCACATGAAAGTCTATGCGAACGTGCTGGAGATGGTCGGACGCACGCCCATGCTGGAACTCAAACGCCTGGATGCCGGACCCTGCCGGCTGTTTCTCAAGCTCGAATTGCTCAATCCCGGCGGCTCCATCAAGGATCGCATCGGGCTGGTGATGATTGCGGAAGCCGAAAAGCGTGGCGACCTGAAACCCGGCGGCACCATCATCGAGGCCACCGCCGGCAACACCGGTCTGGGCCTGGCGCTGGTCGCGGCGCAGAAGGGCTACCGGCTGATCCTGGTGATTCCCGACAAGATGAGCCAGGAAAAAATCTTCAATCTGCGCGCCATGGGTGCGGAAGTGGTGCTCACGCGCTCGGATGTGAGCAAGGGCCATCCGGAGTACTACCAGGACCTCGCGCGGCGCATGGCGGCGGAGCAGGGTGCGTTCTTCATCAACCAGTTCGGCAATCCTGACAACGTCAAGGCGCATGAAACCACCACCGGCCCGGAAATCTGGGAGCAGATGGAGCACAAGCTCGATGCCGTGGTGGTGGGGGTGGGTTCGAGCGGCACGCTTACGGGTATCGGCCATTTCTTCCGCAAGGCCGCACCACAGGTGGAGATGGTGCTCGCCGATCCGCAGGGATCGGTGCTGGCGGACTACCTGCGCACCGGCAAGCTTGGACCCAAGGGCGCGTGGCTGGTGGAGGGCATCGGCGAGGATTTCGTACCGGATATCTGCGACCTGTCGGTGGTCAAGCACGCTTACACCATTCCGGACAGCGAGGCGTTCGCCACGGCGCGCGAAGTGTTGAAGCAGGAAGGTCTGCTGCTCGGTTCTTCGTCCGGCACGCTGATTGCGGCGGCGCTGCGCTATTGCCGAGCGCAGAAAACGTCCAAGCGTGTCGTGACCATCGGTGCGGATACCGGCAACAAGTACCTCTCCAAGCTCTACAACGATTTCTGGATGATCGAGCAGGGATTCATGGAGCGGCCGCGGCGCGGCGACCTGGGCGACTACGTGGGTCGGCCCTACTGGGAACGCGCCACGGTGTACGTGGGTCCCGCGGACACGCTGGCCACCGCGCATACACGCATGCGCAACAACGGCATCTCGCAATTACCGGTGATCGAGGGCCGCAAGTTCCTCGGCGCAGTCACAGAAAACGACTTGATTCATGCAGTGCGCGGCGATGCACGCGGCTTTACCCAGGACGTGCGCGTGGCACTGGACGCGGATTTCCCGCGTATTGCCGCGAGTCAGGCACCGGAAGCCTTGTTCACACTGCTGGAAGGGAAAACCGCCGCGGCCATCATGCACGGCGAGGAATTTCTCGGGCTGGTAACGCGCAGCGACCTGCTCAATCGCTTACGCTTGCAGCATTGACCGCTTGTTTCGCGGCGGAGATCGCCGCTCCTACAATCAACCAGGCCCATGACCATGAAAACATCAAACACAAAACCGGGTTTTGCCACGCGCGCCATCCATGCCGGCCAGACGCCGGATCCCTCGACCGGCGCGGTTATGCAGCCGATTTACGCGACCTCCACCTACGCACAGGAAAGTCCCGGCAAGCACAAGGGCTACGAGTATTCGCGCACCCAGAATCCGACGCGCATGGCCTACGAACGCTGCGTTGCGAATCTGGAAAGCGGCGCGCGCGGCTTCGCGTTCGCATCCGGCATGGCGGCCACCGCCACGGCGCTGGAGCTGCTGGATTCCGGCAGCCATGTGATCGCCATGGACGATTTGTACGGCGGCACCTACCGGCTGTTCGAGCGGGTGCGCAAGCGCTCGGCGGGCCTGAAATTCAGCTTCGTGGATGTGCGCGAGCGCAAGATCCTCGAAGCCGTCATCCGGCCGGAAACCCGAATGATCTGGATCGAGACGCCGACCAATCCAATGCTGAAGTTGGTGGATCTTGACATGATCGCGGAAGTCGCGCGCCACCACGGGCTGCTGACGGTATGCGACAACACTTTTGCCTCGCCCTACAACCAGCGGCCTGTCGAACGCGGCTTTGACATCGTGATGCACTCGGCCACCAAGTATCTCAACGGGCATTCCGACATGGTGGGCGGCATGCTGGTGGTGGGCGCGCGCCCCGAACTCGCCGAACAGCTGGCATTCCTGCAAAACTCCGTGGGTGCGGTGGCCGGGCCGTTCGACAGTTTCCTGGCACTGCGCGGCTTGAAAACGCTGGCGCTGCGCATGGAGCGCCATGGCGGCAACGCACTGGAGCTGGCCGGCTGGCTGGAAAAACACCCGCAGGTGGAGCGCGTTATTTATCCGGGCCTGCCCAGTCATCCACAGCATGCGCTCGCCAAAAAGCAGATGCGCACCGGGGGCGGGATGCTCACGATTTTCCTCAAAGGTGGCGAGCCGGAAGCGCGCCGTTTCCTGGAGCGCTGCAAGCTGTTCACGCTCGCGGAAAGCCTGGGCGGTGTGGAAAGCCTGATCGAACACCCTGGCATCATGACGCATGCCTCGGTACCGCCGGAGGCGCGCAAGGCACTTGGCATCAGCGACTCGCTGGTGCGCCTGTCGGTGGGGGTTGAGGATGTCCACGACCTGCGCGCCGATCTGGAGCAGGCCTTGGCTTCTTGAGTCTCAGGATCAATAAAAAGGGCAGGCTGCTGACAGCCTGCCCCTGTGACAAACACCGTAGCCGCCCGAAATGGACGGCCCAAAATCCCTCCGGTCTCTAAAACCGGATCAGATTCCAGCTGTTATCAGTGCTTTGTGGTGGCCGTCGGTGCAGTGCTCGCCGCCGGAGCCATGGCCTTCGTTGCAGGCGCCGCAGCCGTGGAAGCCGCCGGGGCTGCGGTGGACGCCGCAGGAGCCGATGAAGCGGCATTTTCAGTCTTGCTGCAGGCGGCCAGGGCACAGGCCAAAGCGGCAGCGGAAAGGACAACCAGATACTTCTTCATGTTGATTACCACCAGGATGTGCGGGGAAGACGTAAATTCATGATACTACTCGACGATTTGAATGCAAACCGTACGATCGGGCGCGAATTCTAGCGAATCTGCGCAAAATTCATAAGGTTTGCAGCGGATATTTTTATTTTATTATTGGAATCATCGGGTTACATCGTGCGGGAAAGTTCATGGCGATAGCCCGCGGGCAAACGTTGAAGCGACCCGTCTCCTGCTCAAACAACGACTCAGCCAATGAGCGCGTCGTAATGCTCGCTCGGGGTCTTGCCGAGCATTTTGTTGAACACGGATGGGCAGTACAGGGAAATTTCCTGTCTATGGCGCGCTGGCGTGCGCTCGCGATCGAGGCCGAGCAACTCTGGACGCAGGACGCGTTCCACAAAGCAGGTATCGGTCGCGACCCGGCGCGTCGCCTGCAGACCCGGATTCGCGGTGATTACACCCTGTGGCTTGACCGGCAGCGAACGCCGGCGGCCTGTCAATTTGTGGAACAAGAACTCGAAGCAGTGCGCTGCGCGCTGAATGCCAGCGCCTGCCTGGGTTTGTTTGAATTTGAAGGCCATTTGGCGCGCTATCCCGTGGGCGCTTTTTATGCGCGCCACCTCGACCAACTGCGGGATACGCAGGCACGCCAAGTTTCGGTGGTTCTGTACCTGAATGCGCACTGGCAGCCCGCCGCAGGTGGCGAATTGTGCCTGTATCGTGGGCAATCATCTGCCCATGCCCGCATTCCGATACTGCCGCGTGGCGGGACGCTGGTGCTGTTTGCCAGTACCGATACACCCCACGAGGTACGGCCGGCAACGCGCGCGCGTTTGAGCCTGAGCGGCTGGTTGCGTCGGCGAGCTTGAAGGCGCCCCGGCCCTCGGGCACACTGATTTCACCTGCAAGCGGCGCGGTAGACTCACGCATGTTTCAACTGGACACCACTCCGCAGCGCCCTGGCCGGGTGTGGTCGCGGGGACTGGAACTCGGCAAGCTGGGTTTCGGCCGGCTGTTCGGTCCGGCGGCGCTGCTCGGCCTGATCGGCCTGCTGCCCACGCTTTATTTTGCCGAGCAGCTGGGTGACGCCACGCTCACGCGCGAGCGCTTGCTGGAACTGCTGCGTTCTCCGCATTTTATTGTCGACTTCCTGCTCGTGGAATTGCTGGTGCTCGTGTGCGCTTCATTTGTGAACGCGCTCATCATCCGGCAAGTGGAGCGCGCTGTGACCGGCACGGCGGCATCACACGAACTGCGATTTGCGCTGGGCAAGCTGCCGGCGCTGGTACTGGCCGGAATCCTGGTGTTCGTCACTCTGATGATCGGTCTGCTGATTGCGGCTCTCGTGGGTAGCATCCTGGGTGCGCTGCTGGGGGCTGCACTCGGCGCTGGTGCGGCCGTGGCGTTTACCCAAGTGTGCTTGTTTGCCGCCATGGTGTTCATCATGGTCAATCTGCTGTTTTTCCAGTTTGCCATCGTGCTCGACAGCAAGGGTCCGGTGGCCGCCTTGAACCACAGTTGCGCGCTGGTGTTCCATAACTGGTGGCGCACCTTCCTGGTGCTGTTGATCACGGTCGTCGTGGTCGTGCTGTGCGTCGTGGTCGTGATGCTGCCGCTGTCTATCCCATTCGCAGCCTGGCTGCATCCGCTGGCCGGGGCCGACACCGGCCGCTCGCTGCTGGTGAAGGGCGTGCTGCGGCTGGTGGGCACGGCGGTGTTCACGCCGTTCGTGGTCGGGATTCTGTACGTCCTGTATCGCGACCTCAAAGTGCGACGCGCAGCTCGTTCCGTGCCCACGGCAAGCCTGCAAGCCTGACCGCCGTTGCCTGCGTCCCCCGAGCTGGGTCAACTTCCGATTGGTGCGGCACTGGAGGCCGGCTGGCGCCTGTTTCTGAAATCCCTGCCGGCGATCTTTTTGCCGTTGTGGGTTGCCGGTGTGATCAATGCGCTTCCGGGCGTGTTTGCGGGTGGTGGCACGCTGGGAATCTCGATCAGTCGCACCACCATCGCGATCACCGTGATCTGCTGGCTGGTGGAAAGTGCGCTCTACGGCGCTGCCATCCAGCGGCTGGACGATTGTTTTAGCGGCGCCACCCGATCCTATGCCGACGCTTTGCGCATCGGCGTGCGCGCAGCCGTGGCTATCCTGATTGGAGACCTGCTGTACAACATTGTCACGTGGATCGGGTTTTTTCTGCTGATCGTGCCGGGGGTGATCCTGGGCACCACCTGGGCGTTCTTTGCCTACGCTGCGGTTCTCGATCGCAAGAATCTGCTGGAAACGCTCGGCTACAGTCATGCGCTCGCCTGGCCGCAGTGGTGGCGCAGTTCGGCGGTGCTGTCGGCGCCCGCGATCGTACTGCTGATTTACGATGTCATTGCCAGTTGGCCGGACATCATGGGTGCGGTACAACAATTGGGTTCGGGAAACCTGTTGACCGCATCAGTGCCGCCCAAGCTGTGGTACGACCTCGGCCTGATGCCGGTGGTCGGCGCTTGCGTGTGGTGCTATGTGCTGGCGGTGTGCTACGTGCAATACCGCAATCTGCAGGCGCGTGCCGCAGTTCACTGAGTTGCCATTTCGGCAAGTTGCTCCGCCTGATGTTCGTTCATGAGCGGCACGATCAGCTCATCGAGCTTGCCCTGCAGGATGTCGTCGAGCTTGTAGAGCGTCAGGTTGATGCGGTGGTCGGTGACCCGGCCCTGCGGAAAATTGTAGGTGCGGATACGTTCGGAACGATCGCCGCTGCCGACCTGCAGCTTGCGCGACTGCGCCTGCGCACTGCGTTGTTTCTCGCGCTCGGTCTCCAGCAGTTTGGCCTTCAACAGCGACAGGGCGCGTGCACGGTTCTTGTGCTGGGAGCGCTCGTCCTGGCATTCCACCACGATGCCGCTGGGAATGTGCGTCAGGCGCACGGCGGAATCCGTCTTGTTGACGTGCTGGCCGCCTGCGCCTGAGGAACGAAAGGTGTCCACCCGGAGGTCGGCGGGATTGATTTCGACATCTTCAAGCGCCTCGACTTCGGGCAGGATGGCCACGGTGCAGGCGGAGGTATGGATGCGCCCCTGGGCTTCGGTCTGCGGCACACGTTGCACGCGGTGCACTCCGGATTCAAATTTCAGCCGCGAATAGGCGCCCTGGCCGATAACGCGCGAGATGATTTCCTTGTAGCCGCCGTGCTCGCCCGGATTCTCGCTCATCACTTCCAGGCGCCAGCCACGCGTCTCGGCGTAGCGGGCGTACATGCGGAACAGGTCGCCGGCAAACAACGCAGCCTCGTCGCCACCGGTTCCGGCACGGATTTCCAGAAACAGATTGCCGGCATCGTGCGGATCGCTGGGCAACAGCAGGGCCAGCAACCGCGGTTCGAGCGCGGCCAGCCGTAATTCAGCCGCGCGCTGTTCCTCTTCGGCCAGCGTGCGCAACGCGGCATCGCCATCCCCGGCCATGGCGCGAGCGCTGGCCAAGTCGGTTTCCACGGATTGCCAGGTGCGGAAGCCTTGCGTGAGTGGAGCGAGACGCGCATATTCTTGGGACAGGTCGCGGAATTGTTTCTGGTCACCGATGACCGCAGGACTTGCGAGCAGTGCCGCCAGCTCTTCGTGGCGCGCCACCAGCCGCTCCAGTTTTTGACGGATGGAATCTTTCATGGACGCTCAGGAGTGCTCATCTTTATCGGAGCCAGGTCCGGCGTCCTTCAGGCCGAAAAGCGCCTGCGCCTGACGCATGATGTGGTCACGGCCTTCTCGAGCTGCCTGGCGCAGATACGCGGTGGGTGCGTGCAGCAGGCGGTTGGTGAGGGTTTCAGCCAGAAACTTGAGGACTTCCTCGGACGGGGTACCGCTGGCGAGCAGGTGTTGCGCCTGGGCCAGCGTGTGATCGCGCAGCTCTTCGGCATGATCGCGCACCGCGCGGATGGTCGGTACCGCATCCAGGCCACGCAATTCCTGCATGAACCGCGCGACCTGGCTTTCGATGATGCTTTCCGCTTCGCGCGCCGCCGCCTGGCGGGAGCGCAAATTGTTTTCCACGATGCCGCGCAAGTCGTCAATGGTGAACAGATACACGTCCGCGAGTTTCGCTACGGCCGGCTCCACGTCGCGCGGCACCGCGATGTCGATGATCAGCAGCGGCCGGTGCTTGCGCGTCTTGAATGCCGCGGCCACCGCCGCCTGCGTGAGGATGGGTTCCAGGCTGCCGGTCGAGGCAATCACGATGTCGGCCTCTTCCAGATGCGCCGGAATCTCGTGTAGACCGATGGCATAGCCGCCAAAGCGCTCGGCGAGCGTATGCGCGTGGCTGAACGTGCGGTTGGCGATGATCAGGCGGCGCGCGCCTTGTTCGTGCAGGTGGTGGGCCACGAGTTCGCTGGTTTCGCCGGCGCCAATCAGCAACGGCGTGAGTGTGCGGAAATCCGCGAAAATGCGCCGTGCCAGCAGCACCGTGGCGTGCGCCACCGACAGCGGATTTTCCCCGATGGCGGTGTCGGTGCGCACGAGTTTCGCGACCGAGAAGGCATACTGGAACAGGCGATGCAGATGCTGGCCGGTGACGGCGCTCTCCTGTGCCAATTCATACGCTTGCTTGATCTGGCCGAGAATCTGCGGCTCGCCGAGGATCATCGAATCCAGACCGCAGGCCACGCGGAACAGGTGGCGGGCCGCGGCTTCGCCCTGATGTGTATAGAAGCGCGCGCGCACGTCGGGATCGTCGGCACTGCGCAGCCGCGTCAGCCAGTCGGTCAGGCGTGCGCCCGCGCCATCTTCGAGTTGCGCATAAATTTCGGTGCGGTTGCAGGTGGACAGGATCGCGGTTTCATGGACGCCATCGAGCGCCGCGACCGCACGCAGCGCTTCGGGAATCTGCTCGGCGTCGAAGCTCAGGCGCTCACGCAGGGCGACCGGTGCGGTGGCATGACTGATACCTAGGGCAAAGAATGACATGGTGTACGGATCGGGCAGGGGGGCAGATTTTGGGCGAAATTTCGCTTTCGAACAAGCACTTACTTCCGCGCGTGTCTGGGGCGGCGGCCGGCGGCAGAGTATAGTGCGCATCAGGACGAGCGCGTTTCACCAATGAAAACATTTGCGTATGCCGGACTCGCATGTGCGGCCCTGGTTCTGGGCGGCTGCGCGGTTGTGCCTGCGCCTCATCCGGTCGCGCTTGCCGCCCAAAGTCCCCCCGCCACTCCCGCGCAGTCGCTGACCTATCACGTGTTCATGGGCGAGCTGGCATGGCAGCGTGGCGAGCGTCACATCGCCGCGCAGCAATATGCGCAGGCCGCAGAACTCAGCCGCGATCCGCAGCTGGCCGAATACGCGGCGTTGATGGCTTACCGTCTAGACGATGATGTGCTGGCGCTGAAGCTGACCCGGCGTTGGCGGCTGCTGGCCCCAAACAGCAGTGACGCACTCCAGCTGGGAGCCGTTCTCGATACGCGGCTCGGCAATGTGGATGCCGCCGTGCGCGATTTCGAGACCCTGCTGCAGGTCGTGCACGGGTACAATTTTATGCTGATCGGGGAGGTGCTGGGCGAGGAGACCGGGGCGCAACGCAGCCTGCCGGTCATGCAAAAACTTGTAGCGGCTCACGCGCAATCGGCTGAAGCCCATTTCATGCTGGCGCAAGTGGCGCTGCAGGCCCGGCAAACCGAGTTGGCGGTCAGCGAGTCGCAACGCGCCGCCGGGCTCAAGCCGGCCTGGACTCAAGCTGTGGTGCTGCAAGCCCAGGCGCTGGTCGCCGCCGGCCGCAAACCGGAAGCCGTGCAGCTGTTGCAGGCGCGAGTACGGGGCGCGCCGGATGACATAGGCCTGCATCTGGCCTATGCCGGCCTGCTGGCTGAAGCCGGACAGGATGCCGCAGCCGCGGATGAATTCAACGCCATTCTCAAACGGCATGCGCGCAATCCGGATGCGTTGTACGCGCTCGGCCTGCTGAGTTTGCAATCCAATCAATTGGAAAACGCGCGCGGCTACTTCATGCGCCTGCTTGCCACCGGACAGCGCAAGAACGATGCCTTTTATTTCCTCGGAAATACCGCCGAGGCAGCCAAACAGTTCGACCCGGCATTGCAGTGGTATCAGCAGGTGGATGGCGGTCAGTACTGGCTGCCGGCGCAGATTGCCACCGCGCGGGTGCTCATGCAGCAGCACAATCCGGCCGAAGCGCGTGCCTACATGGACAAGCTGGTCGCGGACGATCCAGATGATGACGTGCAATTCCGCCTCGCGGAAGCGCAGCTGTTCAGCGACCGCGGCGACAACCAGGCAGCGCTCGCTGTGTTGGCGCAGGCACTGAGCAAAAATCCGGGCAACAGTGACCTGTTGTACAGCCAGGCGTTGCTGCGCGAGAATCTGGGACAGGTGGCGCAGGCCGAAGCAGATCTGCGCCTGATCCTGGATCGCCAGCCGGATAATGCCGATGCGCTCAATGCGCTGGGCTATACCCTGGCGCTGCACTCCACCCGCTATCAGGAAGCGCGCATATATATAGAGAAGGCCTTGCGCCTCAAGCCCGGCGATCCCGCGATCATGGACAGCATGGGCTGGGTGGAGTACCGGCTGGGCAATTATCCCGAAGCCCTCGGCTATTTGCGCAGGGCCTACGCGCAACTTGCGGATCCGGAGGTGGCGGCGCATCTGAGCGAAACCTTGTGGGCGGTGGGCGATCGGCAGGAAGCGCGCAGCGTGTGGGGCTCGGCGCTCAAACAACATCCGGACAATGCCGCCTTGCTCAAATTGCGGACGCGATTTACACCGTGACAGCAAGATGGCTGTGGCCAGTCGGCCTGCTGCTGGTGGCGGGCTGCGCAAGCGTGCCGGGCACCGCGCCCGAGGGACCGCCCAATGAAGCCGCGTGGCAGACACACTATGCGCACCTGCGGGATCTGAACGATTGGGAGTTGCAGGGGCGCATCGGCATCGTCACGGGAACCCACGGCGGCAGCGGTTCCATGGATTGGCAGCAGCAAGGTTTGCAGGTGGCATTCAGCTTTCGCGGACCCTTCGGTGCCGGCACATTGGAAGTACGCGGCGATACCCGGGCGTTGTGGGTACGCAGTTCGCGCGGCGATGATTTCATCACCACCGATCCCGAGAAGGATTTTGCCGCGCGCCTCAAGGTGCCGTTGCCGGTACGCAGCATGCGCTTCTGGATGCGAGGCCTGCCGGATCCGGATGCACCGTTCGTCAAAACCGTGGATGCGCACGGCCAACTGGTGACGCTGACGCAGCGCGGCTGGCAAGTGAACTACCAGGATTACGCCGAATTCGGCGGCTACGACCTGCCCACGCGGATGTTGATCCAGCGCGATGACACGCGCATCAAGGTGGCGGTCAACAGCTGGCAGGTGGGGCCGGCCGTCGGCCACACGTCCGCCAACCCGCGATGATCGCAGCCATCAGCCGCAGCTGGCCCGCACCCGCGAAGCTCAATCTGTTCCTGCATATCACCGGGCGCCGCGCCGACGGCTACCATCTGCTGCAGACATTGTTCCAGTTCCTGGATTACGGCGACATGCTGGATTTCGAGTTGCGCAGCGATGGAGAAATCACGCGGCCGGCCGGACCGGTCGGGATTGCCGCAGCCGACGACCTGGCTGTGCGTGCGGCCGCGTTGCTGCGCACGCGCAGCGGCGTGCGTCAGGGCGCGGATATTCACCTGCACAAACGCCTGCCGCACCAGGCCGGTCTGGGCGGTGGCAGCTCGGATGCCGCTACCGCCTTGGTGGCTCTCAACCGGCTGTGGGCCGCGGGACTGGATACCGGCGAACTGGCGGCGCTGGCGCTCGAACTCGGCGCGGATGTGCCAGTGTTCGTGCGCGGGCGGGCCGCTTGGGCGGAAGGCGTGGGCGAGATTCTTACCCCGGTGGACCCGCCGGAGCCTTGGTACCTGGTGGTGCAGCCCGATTGCCAAATCGCCACCCACGAGATATTCCAGGCTCCTGATTTGACACGAAATTCCGCGCCCATCACAATAGCGCGCTTTTACGCTGGCGAAGGCCACAACGACTTCGAGCCGGTGGTACGCAAGCGTTATCCGGAAGTGGCTGAAGCCCTGGATTGGTTGCGCCCAAAGGCGCCGGCGCGCTTGACTGGTTCGGGTGCCTGCGTATTCGCCGCCTTTGAGCGTGAAGCCGCCGCGCATCGTGCGCTGAGCGAACTGCCCCGGGGCTGGAGGGCATTTGTCGCCCGCGGGTGCAATCGCTCGCCCTTGCTGAGCCGGCTGGCAGCGGAACCCGCCGGTTGAACATTGGGGCGTAGCCAAGCGGTAAGGCAGCGGGTTTTGATCCCGCCATTCCCAGGTTCGAATCCTGGCGCCCCAGCCAGATGAATGTTTTCGGAACGCGTGCCTGTTCCGGTGTAATGGGCCGCGCCAGATGTTGTCAGTGAGGATGCCCGTGTCAGCAAGCAGCATGATGGTGTTCGCAGGCAATGCCAACCCGCAGCTTGCGACGCGCATTTCCAACCATCTGCAATTGCCGCTGGGCAAGGTGCAGGTGGGCCGTTTCAGCGACGGCGAAGTGACCGTGGAGCTGATGGAAAACGTGCGCGGCCGCGACGTGTTCATTGTGCAGTCCACCTGTCCGCCGACCAACGACAACCTCATGGAACTTCTGGTGATGGCGGACGCGTTGCGGCGCGCATCCGCAGCGCGCGTCACTGCGGTGGTGCCGTATTTCGGCTATGCGCGCCAGGACCGGCGGCAACGCGCGGCACGCGTGCCGATCACTGCCAAGCTCGTGGCCAACCTCATGGTGTCCGCGGGCGTGAACCGCGTGCTGACCGTGGATTTGCACGCCGACCAGATCCAGGGATTCTTCGATATCCCGGTGGACAACGTGTACGCCTCGCCGGTATTGCTTGGCGATGCCTGGCAGCAGAAGTTCAAAAACCTGGTGGTGGTGTCTCCGGACGTGGGCGGCGTGGCGCGTGCGCGGGCGCTGGCCAAACGGCTCGATGATGCGGACCTCGCGATCATCGACAAGCGCCGGCCGCGTCCCAACGAGGCCCAGGTCATGAATATCATCGGCGACGTTCCGGGCAAAACCTGTGTAATCGTGGACGATCTGGTAGATACCGCCGGCACGCTTTGCCTGGCGGCCAAGGCCCTGAAAGAGCGGGGCGCTGGTCGGGTGCTGGCGTACATTACGCATCCGGTGCTGTCCGGCAAGGCCGTGGACAACATCGAGAATTCCGCGCTGGATGGACTGGTGGTTACCGACACCATCCCGCTGGGCGCGAAGGCGCAGGCTTGCAAGAAGATCCGCCAGTTATCCATTGCGCAACTGCTGGCGGAGACCATGCGCCGCGTGAGCGATGAAGAATCGGTGTCATCGCTGTATGTAGATTAGTGAGGAGTGAGGATTGAGGAGTGAGGAGTAAGACAGATGGTGACGTCTGGCGATTCTTCCTCACACCTCACAGGCGGCGCAGCCGCCGGCCTCGCACCTCACCGGCCCGCTCCGCGGGCCTAGGTGCTTCCCCTGGTCGCGGGTGAAGTGTGTCAAACATGAACTGGAGTATCGAGACATGGCTATCAGCTTCAATCTGAGCGCCGAAGTCCGCCACGACAAGGGGAAAGGTGCGAGCCGCCGCCTGCGTCGTGTCGGTCGGGTGCCGGGAATTCTGTACGGGGCCGGCGAACCGTCGCTGGACCTGTCCTTCGACCACAACGAACTGCGCAACAGCCTGGCGCACGAGGCTTTCTACTCCCACGTCCTCAAGATCAAGGTGGACGGCGGGGAGCATCAGGCCATCGTCAAGGACCTGCAACGCCACCCCGCCAAACCGATGATCATGCACCTGGATCTGTTGCGCGTGAAGGATGACGTGGAAATCCGCGTACACGTGCCGCTGCATTTCCTCGGCGAAAAGGATGCCACCGGCGTGAAGCAGCAGGGCGGCGTGGTGTCACGCAACATGATCGAGGTGGAAATCGCCTGCCTGCCGCGCTATCTGCCCGAGTACATCGAAGTGGATGTGACCACCCTGGAAATCAATCACGCGCTGCATCTCTCCGATCTGAAACTGTCCGAAGGCGTGCGCATCGTGCAGCTCGCTTACGGCGAGGCGCACGACCTGCCGGTGGTCGCGATCCATCACCCGCGCATCACCGTCGAGGAGGAGCCGGTGGCGGAGGCCGCCGCGCCCGTCGAAGGTGCCGCTGCTCCGGCGGAAGGTGCCGCGGCCGCACCCGCCGAAGCCGGGAAATCTGCGCCGGCGGATGCCAAGGCGGCTGCCGCGGCGGGCAAGGCCGCCGCCGCGGGCAAAGGTGCGCCTGCGGCCGATGCCAAAGCGGCGGCTCCGGCCGGGAAGACGGCTCCGGCGCCCGACAAGGGCGGCAAGGGCAAGGACAAGAAATAAGCGTACGCCGGCCCGCACCGGGCCGGCGCGCACTGGGTCCTGGTCATGGCTGGAACTACACCCATTCAGCTCGTGGTCGGCCTCGGCAATCCCGGGGCCGATTACGTTTTGACGCGTCACAATGCCGGATTCTGGTTCGCGGATGCGTTGGCGCGCGCCCACGGCGCGAGCTTCAGTCACGAGCGCAAATTCAACGGCGAGGTGTGCCGGTTGAATCTCGCCGGCCACGAAGTGCGTGTACTCAAGCCGGATACCTACATGAATCGCAGCGGTCAGGCAGTGCAGGCGCTGGCGGCCTACCTCAAGCTGCCGCCGGAGGCCATTCTGGTGGCACACGATGATCTGGACCTGCAGGTCGGCATGGTGCGCCTCAAGCAGGGCGGAGGGCACGGCGGTCACAACGGGTTGCGCGACGTCATTGACCGCTTGGGTGAAAGTTTTGTGCGTTTGCGTTTCGGCATCGGCCGGCCGGATATCAGTGAAGAAGTCATTGATTACGTGCTGCATCGTGCCAGCGAGGCAGACGAGGAAAAAATCATGGAAGCCGTGGGCGCAACGCTCGCGGAGCTGCCGCGAATACTCGCGGGCGAGATGGAAAAAGCCATGCACGAACTGCACAGCCGCGGCGTGGTAGCGCGTGCGCGCCGCAGCGACCAGCGCGCCGCGCATCCACCCAAAGATCAGCCATGAGTCTCACCTGCGGCATCGTCGGCTTGCCCAACGTCGGCAAGTCCACGCTCTTCAATGCGCTCACTAAGGCCGGCATCGCCGCGGAAAATTACCCGTTCTGCACCATTGACCCCAACGTGGGCGTGGTGGCGGTGCCGGACGCGCGCCTCGCGGAACTCGCGGCCATCGTGCATCCGCAGAAAATCGTGCCGGCGGCGGTGGAATTCGTGGATATCGCCGGGCTGGTGGCCGGCGCGTCCAAGGGCGAGGGCCTTGGCAACCAGTTCCTGTCGCACATCCGCGAGACCGATGCCATTGCGCATGTGGTGCGCTGCTTCGAGAACAGCGATGTGGTGCATGTCACCGGCAAAGTGAATCCCGCCGCGGACATCGAGACCATCAATACCGAACTGGCGCTCGCGGATCTGGATAGCGTGAGCCGCGCCGTGGACCGGAATGCGCGCGTCGCAAAGTCCGGCGACAAGCAGGCGCTGGCGCGTCAGCAGGTGCTGGAAACGCTGCAAGCGCATCTCAACCAGGCCAGACCGGCGCGTGCGCTTGGGCTGAACGCGGAAGACCGGGCCTGGGTGCGCGAATATGGACTGTTGACGCTCAAGCCGACGATGTACATCGCCAACGTGGACGAACACGGTTTCGAGCACAATCCGCTGCTGGATCAGGTGCGCGCAATTGCGCAGGCGGAGCATTCCGAAGTGGTGCCGGTGTGCGCAGCGCTGGAGGCGGAAATCGCGGAACTCGACGACGCTGACAAGCTGGAATTTCTCAAGGATCTGCACCTGAGTGAACCGGGTTTGAACCGTGTGATTCGCGCGGCTTACAGATTGTTGGGACTGGAAACCTATTTCACCGCCGGCCCCAAGGAAGTGCGGGCCTGGACCATCCACCGGGGCGCGACCGCGCCGCAGGCGGCGGGCGTAATTCACTCGGACTTCGAGAAAGGCTTCATTCGCGCCGAAGTAGTGGCCTACGAGGAATTCGTGAAATTCAAAGGCGAGGTCGGTGCGCGCGAAGCCGGCAAATGGCGACTCGAAGGCAAGGATTACATCGTCAGCGAAGGCGATGTCGTGCACTTCCGCTTCAATGTATAATCTGCGCCCTTCGATTTGCCCGCATGGCTACGTAGCTCAGCTGGTTAGAGCGCGGCACTCATAATGCTGAGGTCGGTGGTTCGAGTCCACCCGTAGCCACCAATACCTACCGATTGTTTCCGGGAATGGAACTGCCACGGTTCTAAACCGACCTCAGCATTATTCCTGATATAAGGTCGGTGGATTCGTCAATGGATTGTGCTTTCCTGCACAATCCACCTGTCCGGGGTTTACATCCCTGTAAACCCGTTCGGAGCTTCGCTCCGAACCCACCCGTAGCCACCAACTCAAAATAAATCATTTCGGTTCAGAAGCAGTCAAACGTTAACCCGACCTCAGCATTATGCTGATTTATGATCGATAGTTCGTCGGCTCGCTACGCATCCAGCTCCGCTCGCCTGCCTTGGGTGTACATCCCTGTACACCGGCGCGAAGCTGCGCATCGCTCCCACCTGTAGCCATCGGATGCACGCCGCCGTGGTTGCCTTTTCCGGACTTCCGCGGCCGCACTCACGGCCGTCAACGCGGCGCGTCGCCAGTCCCAAGATTGCGCACCAGTGCATTTAGCAAAGAGTTCTGCGCATCGTCTTGGCCCAGCACCCAGATCATGATGCCGCGCAAGTGTGCGCGGCGCGCGAACCCGGCTTTGATGGCTAGGGACTGGGGATCGTCGTATGTGAAGAAGATGTGCTGCTTGACGTTGTACAGCCACGGCGCCTGGGCGCTCGCGCTCCAGTAACGCACCCAGTCGGGGTCGGTCAGGAACTGCGACTGCACGGTTTTCCACGGCGTCTCCGGGAAACCGCCTTGATATTTGGAATACAGGCCTGCACTTTCCGGCGAGACGCCCGTGAAGCCGCGACCGTAAAACGCCACCCCCAGCATGATCTTGTCTGCCGGTACGCCCTGCGCTTCGTAGTAGCTCACGGCTGCGCTCAGGTTGTCGCGTGCGCATTGCGGTTCGGGCGTGGGATCCTGCGGATTGGCGTTGAGCGGTGTGTTGAAGCCGCTGAACGGGCTGAAGATGTTGTTCATGTCGTAAGTCATGACGTTCAGCCAGTCCACGTACGGAACCAGTGAGGCGAGATCGTAGCTGTCGCTTACCGAGTACACACCGCCCTGTTGCCAGGTGCCGGCCGGCGTGGCGGCGGTGAGGTAATAGTGACGTTTGGTTCTGTGCCCCAGGACGTCGAATTGGCTGCGAAACTCGCGCGCCAGCGCCGTGAAGTTGGCGCGGTCTTCGGGGCGGGACTTGTTCATGCCGCCGTGCACCGGGAATTCCCAGTCAAGATCAATGCCGTCGAAGCCCTGCTGTTCGACGAACAGCCGAATGCAGCTGCGGGCGAATGTGGCACGCGAGGCGGGGGTCAGGGCAAGGTCGGAAAATTGCGGCGCGGCATCCCAGCCGCCGATGGAGAGCAACAGGCGCAGGCCCGGGTGCTTGTGGCGCAACTGGCGCAGTTCGGCAAAAGTCTTGCGCTGTGCGGCGCTCGGTGGGGCGCAGAGGTTCTGGTCGTTGGGTTCGCCAAATGCATAAATGATGTCGCTGAGCTGGCTGGCGGGAATATCCGCCACCGTCATGCGGCCGTCAAAATACGCGGCGATCGGTGGGGCCGCGCACACCGGAAATGCAGCAGGGCCGAAAAGTGCACCGCAGAACGTGCCTGCCAGTAAAAATCCGGATGCACGGTTACGCATTTGCGGTGAATGGTTTCTGACGTCCCAAGATGTCAATGTGTGCATGCTGCGGTACACCTTGTATGTGCGGATTGTGCCATGGCTAATTGAATTGGGCACGCTCGCAGCGGCCGCCGATCCAGGTTTCATGGACAGAGTAATCCTCATCCATGACGGTGAAATCGGCCTGGCAGCCCGACGCAATACGCCCGTGAGATTTTTCCAGGCCGAGAAAATCAGCCGGATAGGTCGACGCCATGCGCACGGCCTCATCGAGCGGCAGGCCGAGCAACCGCACGCAATTGCGCACCGCGTCGCCCATGCTCAGCACCGAGCCCGCCAGAACGCCCTGAGCCGTTTCACACGCGCCATTGCGCACCGTGATGGTTTCGCCGTGGAGCGTAAACGTCTGCTGCGTACTACCCACCGGCGGCATGGCGTCGCTCACCAGAAAGAGCTTGCCGCGTGGTTTTGCCGCCAGCGCCACGCGCAACGTGGCCGGATGCACGTGTCGGCCGTCCACAATCACCCCGCACCAGCTGGCGCGATCTTCGAGAGCCGCGCCGACGGCACCGGGTTCGCGGCTGCCGAGTTGTGTCATGGCGTTGAACAGGTGGGTGAAACCGCGCACACCCCGATCCAGCGCGCCGCGGACGGCGGCATAGTTTCCAGCCGTGTGACCGGCTGCAACGATCACGCCCGCTGCTGTCAGGGCGCGCAGGGTTTCGGGTCCCACGCGCTCGGGCGCAAGGGTCAGCAGGGTGCGGCCGAGTCGCAGCGAAGTGATATCGATGATTTCCGCGGCCGTGGGCGCGCGCAGTGCATCGGTGTCGTGCACGCCCTTGCGCGTGGGCGCGAGGTAAGGGCCTTCCAGGTGTATGCCCAGCACCCCGGGCGTTAGCGCGCCGATGGCGGTATCCACGGCGGCCACGGCACTGCGCATGACCTCAGCGCTGTCACTGATGAGTGTCGGCAGCAGGCCGGTCGTGCCCAGGCGGCGGTGGGCAGCGGCGATTGCACGGATGCCGTCCACGTTCGGCTGGTCATTGAACAGCACGCCGCCGCCGCCGTTCACCTGACAGTCAATGAATCCCGGCAGCAGATAGCGGCCCTCGAGATCGTGAGTGCCAGTGCCGCGTGTTAGGGCGGCAGTCTGTGCAGTCAGCCGGGCGATGCGCGCGCCTTCGACGTGCACCGCCAGATCATCGCGCCAGCCATCGGGCGTCAGCACCCGGCCGTTAATCAGTACGGCAGCGCTCACAAAGTCTCCGTGATTTTGCTGAGATGTGGCGGAGCGTCAGGATCACGGCCGCGGGCCAGCGCCAGCGCATTGACTGCGCGGTAAAAGCTCTGCACGGCGAGCAGCGGCGCGCACAGCGGATGCGGCGCCGCTGCGAGCGGCAGTGCGTCCGCATGGGTGTCGCCGGGCGCCGCTGTCCACACACGTGCGCCGCGCGCGCGGAATTCGCGTGCGGTCTCCAGCGCGCCGGGCAGGGTGGCATCGTGCTGGGCGAGCAACAGTGCGGGAAATCCGGGACCGATCAGCGCCATCGGTCCATGCCGTACTTCGGCGGTGCTGAACGCCTCGGCATGCAGGCCGCAGGTCTCCTTGAATTTGAGCGCCGCTTCCTGCGCTGCACCCAGCATCAAGCCGCGGCCCAACACGAACAGGTGTTCGGCATCTTTCAACCCGTCCACCAATGGCGACCAGTCCAGAGCCGCGGCGTTGCGCATTGCCTCCGGTGTAGCGCGAAGCGCGCGCAGCAGCTCCGCATCGTTTTTCCAGTGCGCCACGAGCTGGAGGATTGCGGCCAACGTGGCCAGAAAACTCTTGGTGGCAGCGATACTGCGCTCAACGCCGGCGTGCAACGGGATCACCACTTCGGCGGCCGTGGCCAGTGCCGAGCTTTGGTTGTTGGTTATCGCGACGACCAGCGCTCCGCCGCTGCGTGCAGCTTCGCAACAACTCACCAGATCCGGACTTTCGCCCGACTGCGAGATCAATATGTACAAGGCGCCGTCGAGACGCTGGGTGGCGTGATAAATCGAGATCGCCGAAGGCGAAGCTGAAGCCGTGACGTAGCCCAGTTGGGTTTCGATGACGTATTTGGCGAAGGTGGCGGCATGGTCCGAGCTGCCGCGTGCACAGGTGACCACGAAGCGCGGAGGCTGGGCGCGCATGCGATGCCCGAGCGCAGCGAGCAGGTCCTCGTTGGCGGGCAGTTGGCGCGCAACCGCCGCCGGGGCTTTGGCCGCCTCGGCGTGCATCAGCGTGGTGTCGGGATTTTTGACGGTGGTGGCCATGTTATTCGCCCTGCAACTCGGCGACAAAATCGTAAGCATCGCCGCGATACCAGGAACGCGTGAATTCCACCAGCCGGCCGTCGGCCAGAAAACTGCGCCGCTCGAGCGCCAGCGCCGCGCTGCCTTGCGGCAGTTGCAGTAGACGCGCATGTTCGGTACTCAAATTCACCGCGCGCAGTCGCTGCAATGCCCGTACCGGCCGGCAACCCAGCGCTTCAAGTGCGGCGTACAGCGAGTCGGCAACGCGCGCGGGATCGTCAAGAATGGCCTGCGGGATGGCACTGTGCTCCACGGCCAACGGTGCATCCCCGGCGTAGCGCAGGCGATAAAGGCGCACCACGCGACTGCCGGGCGACAGATTGAGCGCCATGGCTTCTTCGGGGGTGACTTCGCCACGCGAACGCTCCAGGAAAATCGAGCGTGGGTTTAAACCGCGCGCGCGCAGGTCTTCGGTGAAGCTGGTGATTTTGGACAGCGGTTTGACGATGCGCTCGGCCACAAAGGTACCAGCGCCACGACGCGCTATCAGCACGCCGTCCTGTACCAGCCCGGCGAGCGCCTTGCGCACGGTGACACGGGATACCGCGAGCTGCTCCGCGAGATCGCGTTCGCTCGGCAGCGCTTGGCCGGGACCCAGCTCGCCGGCGGCCAGTCTCTTGCGCAGCAGCCGCTGCAGGCGCATGTAGGCGGGAGCCCGCAGGCCGGTCGAGCGTTTGAATTCGGTACGGAAATCCGCATCCATGCTATAAGGATACCAATATAATACCAATCTTTCAAACGACAGCCGTATAATAACCAATAGGTACTATATTGGTATTATAATCACTGGCGGTATGGCTCCCGTAGAACCGTTTGACCTGATCATCTTTGGCGGCACCGGCGACCTGGCCATGCACAAGTTGCTGCCGGCGTTGTACCGCCGGTTCAACTCCGGCCAGCTGCCTCCCGGCAGCCGCATCCTCGGCGTCGCGCCGGAATCGCAGTCGGCTGACGCCTATCGCAATGCGGTGGCACAGGCATTGGTGCGGGCAGCGCCGGACGTCGATCACGACGCGCTCATCCGGTTTATTGCACAACTCGGCTACCAGATGCTGGACGCACACTCCGGCACCGGCTGGCCGGAACTTGCCTCTGCCTGCGTGGCATCGGATCCAAGACTGCGGATGTTCTATCTGGCCACCAGTCCCAAACTGTATGCCGAAATATGTGCGCGGCTGCGCCAACACGGAATAAAAGGTGCCCACAGCCGCGTGGTGGTTGAAAAGCCTATCGGCCATGATCTCGCGAGTGCGCGCGCCATCAACGCAGCGATCGGATCAGTGTTCTCCGAGGACCAGACTTTCCGTATAGACCATTACCTCGGCAAGGAAACGGTGCAGAACCTCATGGTGCTGCGATTCGGCAACACCTTGTTCGAGCCGTTGTGGAATGCCGGCCACATCGAACGTGTGCAGATCACGGTGGCGGAAACCATCGGCGTCGAGGGTCGCGGCGCCTTTTACGATGCCACCGGCGCACTGCGCGACATGGTGCAGAACCATCTGTTGCAGCTGCTGTGTCTGGTGGCCATGGAACCGCTGTCATCGCTGCAGGCGGAGGCGGTGCGCACCGAAAAACTCAAGGTGCTGCGCGCACTCAAGCCGATTGACGCCGGCAATGCCGCGCGCCTCACGCTGCGCGGCCAATACCGTGCCGGTGTGAGCGCCGCGATGGCGGTGCCCAGCTATCTGCAGGACGTGGGCAAGCCGGTCTCGACCACCGAAACCTTCGTGGCCTTGCGCGCCGAGGTCGGCAACTGGCGCTGGGCGGGCGTGCCGTTCTACCTGTGCACCGGCAAGCGCCTGGCTCAGCGGGTTTCGGAAATCATCGTGAGTTTCCGTCCCGTGCCGCATTCGATTTTTTCGGGCAGCGGCGCTCCAGCCATGCCCAATCAACTGGTATTGCGTTTGCAGCCGGATGAAAGCGTCAAACTCTGGTTGATGGTGAAATACCCGAATGTCGACGATCTGCGCCTGCGTCCGGTGGCGCTCAACATGAGCTTTGCCGAAGCCTTCGGCGGCAACCCGCCGGATGCCTACGAGCGGCTGATCCTGGACGTGGCGCGCGGCGACCTCACCTTGTTCATGCATCGCGACGAGGTAGAGGCAGCTTGGCAATGGATTGATCCGATAGTGCATGCCTGGGCACATGCGGCGGACTCGCCGCAGCCGTATGCCGCCGGCACGCTGGGGCCGAATGCTGCGACCGGATTTCTCGGCGGGGAAACCTTGTCTGCAGACTGATTGTCGGAGTCGGCAGCGCCTGATTTGTTTGGTGTCGATTATGCGGAGTCGTGTGCGCTCTCGTGGCACCGCGGGCGTCAGAGTTTTTCCTGCAGGCTGTCCTGGGGACGCGGTGGCGCAGTGGAACCGCGCACGACCAGCTCCGGGCTGAAGCCCTTGTTCGGCGGACGCTGGCCTTCCGACCGCAACTGCGCGATCAGCAGCTGCGTGGCCTCGCGCGCGATGGCATCGGTGGCCTGGCGCGCGGTAGTCAAAGCCGGCCATGACTGGCGCGAGAACGGGCTGTCCTCGAAGCCGGCAATTGAAAGATCGTAAGGCACGTTCAGGCCGGCCACGCGCGCCGCGGCGAGCACGCCGGCGGCGATTTCATCGTTGGATCCAAAGATCGCCGTCGGCCGATCCCGCAGCTTGAACAACTGGCGCGCACCGCGGAATCCGTCGTCGAACGTGTAATCGCCCTCGATGATCAGTTGCTTGTCGACGGGTATGCCGTAGTAGCGCAGTGCTTCTTCGTAGCCCTTGAAGCGTTCCGGACTGGAGCGGTGTTTTTTGCCGCCCCACAGGAAACCGATGCGCGTATGGCCGAGCTGCACCAAGTGCTCGGTGATGTCGTAGGCCGCATCGCGGTCGTCCACGAACACGCAGGCATAGCCGTCGGCCGGATCTGCGGCCGCCGAAAGTATGCGCACCAGCGGGATGTTTTCCTCCGCGAGTACCCGGATCAGCTCCAGGTGCTCCGACATCGGCGGGGCCAGCACCAGACCCGCGAGCCGTGCGCGGCGCACCAGCTCGGAGAGTTCGCGCGCCAACGTCGGCGAGGTGGAATCGCAGGGATGGATTTGCAGGCCGTAGCCCATTTCACGGCAGGCGGACAGCACGCCGGCCTGCACGCTGATGATGTAGTGCGGGTTGGGGTTGTCGTACACCAGGCCGATGGCAAAGGCCTTGGCGCTGCGCAGACTGCGCGCGGAGAGGTCCGGCCGGTAGTGCAGTTCGTCAATCGCTTGCAACACGCGTGCGCGCGTTTCCGCGTGTACCGCGGATTCCTGGTTGATTACCCGCGACACGGTTTTGGTGGACACCCGTGCGCGCCGTGCGACATCTTTAATAGTGGCAATTGTCATTTGGTTCCCAAACACATGACCCGGTGCCGATACGGTTATGCGTCACGCAGTGAGTGTAGGCGTGACGGCATCAGGTCAGCAATCGTGCAACCATCAGGAGCCGGCCTCTGATCCGGCAGTGGACCGTTCCGGATCGAATGTCTGCCGCTGCAATCCAGTTCGGTAGCCAAGCAATCCGTAATACAGGATGTAGATGTATCCTGGCACCATCACTACCAGGAAGGCCAACTGGAAATCCATGGTGCGCTCGAGATTAACAAACAGTTGCGGGATCAGGGCGCCGCCCGCGATACCCATGATCAGCAGTGCAGAACCAAACTCGGTCAACTTTCCCAATCCCTTTATGGCCAGCGGAAATATCGCCGGCCACATCATCGCATTGGCGAAGCCCAGTGCCGCCACAAATGCGACTGCCACGGGGCCATGTGTGATCCAGGACGCTACGGTAAACACCACGCCCAGCACGGCTGAAATCGCAAGGTAGCGCTGCTGTGAAATAAACCTTGGAGTCAGGGCAACACCCACGAGATAGCCGATCAGCATGCCGATCATGGTAAAGGTCGTCAGGTGCTTTACCACACCAAGCGCGAGCCCCGCGGACTGTCCGTAAACGATGATGCCATCGCCCGCCATGACTTCCATGCCCACGTAGATGAACAGACACACCACGCCCAGCCACAGATGGGGAAAGCTGAAGATGCCTGTTTTGGGTGCGCTTATATTTGCATCGTGCCGGACACTCTGCGGCTTGATCTCCGGCAGGGATGAAAAAATCACCCAGACACCGAGTATCGCCAGCACTACCGCCATGACCACGTACGGAGCGAACGCACGATCCACGAAAGCATGTTGTAACGCCGCCCTTGCTTGAGGTGATACAGCAGTAGTGATCTTGTCTGCGTAGGCGCCGACGCCGCTGAGCAACAGCGCGCCGAACACGTAGGGCGCCACCCCACCGGCAAACTTGTTGCAAATGCCCATGATTGCCACCCGCTTGGCTCCGCTTTCAATGGGGCCGAGGATGCTGACGTAGGGATTGGCTGCGGTTTGCAACAGTGCCAAACCGGCGCCAATGACAAACACGCCAATGAGTGCGCCCGAGTACCAATACATGGCCATGAACTGGGCAAACAGCACGGAACCCACGGCCATGACAAACAGTCCCAGCGCCATACCTTTTTTCATGCCTGTGCGCTTCAATACCACGGCCGACGGCAACGCCAGGAAAAAATAGGACAGGTAAAACGCCAGCGGAATGAGGAATGCGCTTACATTGTCCAGATCAAATCCGATCTTGACGAACAGAATCAGCGAACTGTTGAGCCAGGTGACGAAACCAAAAATGAAAAACAGCACCCCGATGATGAACATCGGCAGCCAGTAGCTGGTCTTGCGGGATTCCGGGGCAGGAGGGCTCGTGGGCATCGCAGGTTCCGGGGTTGCAATCAGGCTTGCCAATGGGACAAAAAAATTGTCCGTTTGTCCAGAGCCGGCGGGGACTCCGCCTGCGCCGCAGATTTTACCTTCAAAATTCCTGAGCTTGTTGAAGCATGTTAAACACGAAAACTCCAGCTGCGTCCCCGCTATGTTATGCAACTGATTGAAGATAAGCTATTTTTATCACCCTGAACAATTGAATCGCCAGGAGTCCGCGATCCGGCATCCAAGTCACCACAATGCCACGCAGAAAAATTTTTGTCCAATCCAGTTGACAACGTTGTCATTTTGATATCAAACTCCTGCCCCATCGTTAACCGGTCCGCCCAAAAACGGAGGGAGTGAGCGTGTGGCCGAGACGGTCGACCTCTGGCGACGCAGAGCCATGAGCTCCGGCGACCAGCCGTTTCTGGCTGCCGATGTGGGCGGTACCCACGCGCGTGTTGGACTGGTGCAGCGCAGCGGTGACGGACGTATCCAGGTACTGGCCTACCGCAAATATGCCTGCGCCGACTTTCCCGGTCTGAGCGCCATCCTGCGGGACTTTCTCGCCACGCAAGCCAAGGTTCCGGTGCAGCACTGCGCTTTGGCCTGCGCCGGCTATGTGCTCGACGACGCGGTCGTCAACTACAACCTGCCGTGGAAACTGTCGCTGTCCGAACTGCGCCGTGAGCTGGGCGTGTCCCATCTGGCGCTGATCAATGATTTCGAAGCGGTGGCCCACGCCGCGCGTTTCGTCAACGTGGAAAAAGCCCTATTGCTGACGGGGCCGGACCACGCCGCCGGCCCGCTGATCATGGTCGGTCCCGGTACCGGGCTGGGCTCCGCGGTGTGCATTCCCGGCAAGGGCGGCGATCTGGTGTTGGCCACCGAGGCCGGACAAACCAATCTGGCGCCCGGCACCGCTGCGGAACGCGAAGTGCTCGCGCGCCTCGCCGAGGCTGACACCTATGTGGCCCACGAACGCGTGTTGTGCGGGCCGGGCCTGGTCACTTTGTACCGCGTGCTGGCGGATGTGCGCAAAGCGCCGGCTCCACTTGAAACACCCGAGGCCATTACAGCGGCCGCGCTCGAGCCGAGCGACGCAATCGCGGAAGAAACCCTGCACATGTTTTGCGCGCTGTTGGGCAGCTTTGTCGGCAACCTGGTGTTGCTGTACGGCGCGCGTGGTGGCGTGTATCTGACCGGCGGCATCCTTCCTGGCATGCGCGATTTCCTGGTGCACAGCCGTTTCGTGGAGCGCTTCCTGGACAAGGGGCGGATGCGCGCCTATCTGGAGCGTGTGCCCGTGCGGCTGGTTGAACACGGCCAGTTGGGAGTGATCGGCGCAGCCAACTGGTATCTCGAGAATCACATGCAAACGAGTGCTGAAAAGGGCGACAAGGCGCGCTACCTGCGCGGCTTGCCCGGATAGATTCGGAGGCGGCACGAGGCCGTCGTGAGTGGGTTCATCAACATGGCTGGAACTTTCGGGAGATTGTCATGAAACAGTGTAAATACCTACTTTGTGCCGGCTGCATCGCGTTGTTCGGATTGGCCGGGGTTGGGCAGGCGGCCACGCCAAGCCCGGTGCCCGCCACGCCGGCTGCGCAAGATACCAGCGGCGGTCAGGCAAGCTCGGGCGATCAGCAAAGCACCACCAAGGCACCACAGAACGTGACCTTGGCGGCGGTCTCCGTGGTCGGTATTCGCGCGAGCCTCGCGCGATCCCTGGAAGTCAAACGTACGGCCAATGCCATCGTGGATGTGATTACCGCCGAGGATGTGGGCAAGTTCCCGACCACGAACGTGGCGGAAGCTTTGGCCCTGATTCCCGGCATCACGCTGGATCACAGCATGCCGGCTACCCAGCGCGTAAGCGTGGACGGCCTGGATCCGAGCCTCAACATGAGTTTGCTCGACGGCCACCCGGTGGCGCAAGCCATGTGGTTGTTCGGCGACTCACCCAATCGCGGTTTTAACTACTCGTTGCTGCCGGCCGAGCTGGTGGGCAGTGTGGAAGTGTACAAGAGTCCGGAGGCGCGCCTCCCGGCCGGGAGCCTGGGCGGTCTGATCATCATGCGTACGCTTGAGCCGCTGGATGTGAAATCCAACACCTTGCGGGGCTCAGTCTCCTATAACTACAACTCGCTGGTGAGCCAGGGCAAACCCAATGCCTCGGTGTTCTACAGCTGGAAGAATGATTCCGGCGTTTTCGGCGCCGACGTCTCTCTGGGCCACTATGAACAGGTGATCAGCCGCCAGGGCATGGAGAACTATGGCTATTCAACTGTCGGCAGTATCGCCGCACAAAACCCGGCAATTCAGGCTGAAGTAACCGCCGGCACGCTGCAAGCCAGTGATCTCGTACCGAACCAGTTATCCGCCGCGAACTTCAATCAGGTGGAACGGCGCAACACCGTGTTCGCGAACTTCCAATACCGGCCCAGCGACACCTTCGAGTCCACGGTATCGCTGATGTACATGGTGGACAATCTGCAAAACACCAACCAATCCACCTACGCGTGGACTACGTTGCGGCCCGGCGGCATCACCAGCCTGAGCAACGTGGTGAACGGCATCGTCACGCAAGGCACGAGCGTGGCCAGGCCGGGCACCGTCTGTCAGAACGACACGGCCGGAGCCTGCGGCCAGGACGCGCTCACGCTGTCCGACAACTTCGCCCGCGGTTCGGAAATCACCACCAAAGGCGTGGACTGGCGTACCAAGTACAGCGGTGACACCTGGACCATCGGCACGCAGCTTGGGGTGAGCAATTCCACCAACCCCATCAGCCAGGTGCTGAAGGAACTGGCCTACGAGGACAGCTTCAGCTGGAATCTCGGTCAGGGCTTCAGCTTTACCAATCCCGCCACCGCCAATAACCCCAACTATTGGGCCGATTACGGCTGGGGCGGCAATCATTCGCTGCTGCCTTACGCCGCCCGCGACACCTACGGGCAGGTGGACTTCAGCCGGGATCTGGACGGCTTTTTCAACAAACTGCACTTCGGCGCCCGCTACGCCGGCCACTGGGAAAGTCAGGCCATGTACGTATATGGCGGCTTCACGCCCAAGACCTTGACCCAGCTTGGCTTTGGCGGACTCACCGACCTGCAGGGTCTTTCGGATCTGGGCCTGTCATCGAGCATGGTGTCGCACGTGCAGACCGCCGGTTACGGCGCCATCATGGCGGCCAATCCGTTGTCCGCTACCGTCAACTTCCCCGGCAACCCGGATGCCAACAGCCTGTTCAACAACTCCTGGAACGTAGTGCAGGAAAACTACGCGGGCTACTTTCAGGCTGACTTCGCCAGCGGTCCGCTGCATGGCAATGCCGGCGTGCGCGTGGTGCAGACACGGCTGCGCTCGCAGGGTTACAACGTCCCCGGCAACTGCGTGGCGGCCGACACACTGAACTGCGCCTTTCCGCCGGGTTACGGCTGGCTGACCTACACCAGCACGCATACCAACATCCTGCCGGCATTCAACATCGCCTACGATCTGAGCCCGGATTTGGTGCTGCGCGGTGCGGCATCGCAGACCGTGGCCTATGCGCCGTACAACCAGCTGGCACCGTACTTCCAGGCGAATGACACGGTGCTGACGGCGGCGGCCGGCAATCCGAACCTCAGCCCCTACAAGTCGGTGAACTTCGACGAGTCGCTGGAGTGGTACTTTGCTCCCGGCTCGGTGCTGGCCGCGTCGCTGTTCTACAAGGATGTGAAGAACTACATCATCCAGCAGGCC
>DATEHU010000032.1 GCA_035279405.1 Gammaproteobacteria bacterium | reverse complement strand
CACAATTGGTACATGAGCACCCAACGCAAGGCCAAAGCGCAAAAGAGCCTGTGGGAAGGCGTGGTGGATTTAGACGTGCGAGCGCTGTGGGAACCCTGGATGATCGAGGCGGACGGGCTGCTGGAAGACGAGGAACTGATCGAGGTGGTCTTCGAAGCTCAGGGTCAGCGGCACACCCACAGCGCCACAAGCGGCCGCGCGCAAACGCCCGCCGAGACCGTATTGCGGCTGCTTTTGCTGAAGCATGTGCGCAACTGGAGCTTCGACACATTAGAGCGCGAGGTAACGCTGAACCTGGCCTATCGCGATTTCGCGCGCATCGGGCTGAACAAGGTTCCCGACGCCAAGACTCTGGCGCGGATCGCGCAGGCGTTGGGTGGAGAAGTGATCGCGCAGCTGCATGAGCGGCTGGTGGCGTTGGCGCAGGAGCACGGCGTGGTGAGGGGCCGGAAGATGCGCGTGGACACCACGGTGGTGGAGACCAATATCCACTACCCGACCGATTCCAGCCTGCTGGGCGATGGGGCACGCGTTCTGACGCGGACCATGAAAAAGGTCGAGCAGCAAGCCGGAAAGCTGAAGCGCAGAGTCCGCGATCGGACGCGCAGCGTCAACAAGAAGGTGATCGCCATCGCCACTGCCAGCCGGTACAGGGGAGAGGCGGGCGAGCAGAAACGCCGGAAGGAATATCGCGGACTGCTGCGGCTCACACGCCAGATCCTGAACGACACGCGGCGCGTCCTCGGAGAGATCGAACGCCGGCGCAAGCCCGGCTTGCGGGCCTTACGGGAACAACTGACTACGATGTCGGAGCGTGTGAGGCAAGTAGTGAAGCAGGCAAACGCGCGCATCTTCGACGGTGTCACGCAACTACCCGGCAAAATCGTCAGCCTGTTTGAGCCGCACAGCGAAATCATCCGCAAAGGCAAGGCCAGCAAGCCGACTGAGTTCGGCAAGCTGGTGCAGGTGGCTGAAGCCGAGAACCAGATCGTGACGCACTATGACGTCTTTGACCACAGGCCGAGCGACCGCGAACTGCTGACTGACGCAGTGGCCGAACACTGCAGGCGACTGGGGCGCGCGCCGCAGCTGGTGACGGCTGACGCCGGTTATTACGCGCAACGTCACGAGCAAGCCGTCGAACAGATGGGCGTGAAGCGGATCGCGGTGCCGAACCGAAACACCCGAAGCGCGGAACGCAAAGCAGTGGAGAGGAGTCGATGGTTCAGGAAAGCACAGGCCTGGAGGACCGGATGTGAAGGCCGCATCAGCGTACTGAAACGACGACACGGATTGCGACGCTGCCTGTATCGCGGCGTGGACGGCATGAAACGATGGGTGGGACTCGGCGTCCTAGCCGATAACCTGATCAACATGGGAAAGGTGATGGCAGCCCGTGGGTAGCGATCGGAAGCAAACGAGGACTGCCGCAACGAAGCCACGGCCGGAAACGCCCACTCCCGCATCGCCCGTTTCATCGGCAGCAAGATCAGGGCTGCCCCGATTCACCTATTTTGCGACGGAAAGTAG
>DATEHU010000031.1 GCA_035279405.1 Gammaproteobacteria bacterium | reverse complement strand
TAAGCATGTATGTCGCTGCCGTGCCCAACCGCAACTCCCCGCCCGCCTTCTTGCTCCGCGAGTCTTACCGCCAAAACGGCAAGGTCAAATCCCGCACTCTCGCCAACCTTACCCATCTCGGCGCGCAGAAGAGTGAAGCCTTGCGCCTGGCTCTCGCCGGCTCTCTGCCCGCCCCCGGCTCGCCGCTGCCGGATGCCTTCCGGATTGCTCGCTCCCTCCCCCACGGCCACGTCGCGGCCGTCCTCGGCTGCTTGCGCAACCTGCAACTCGATTCGATCCTCGATCCGCTGAGCGGCCGCCAGCGCGATCTGGTCATGGCGATGATTGTGGCCCGCCTCATTGAGCCGGCCTCCAAGCTGGCGACCGCTCGCGGACTTCACGCCGACACTTTGCACCACAGCCTCGGCGAGGCGCTGCAGTTGGATTCGGCCGACGAGACCGAACTTTACCAAGCCATGGACTGGCTGCTGCCTCAGCAGGCACGCATCGAACAGGAACTGGCCAAGCGCCACCTCTCCCACGGCGGCTTGGTGCTTTACGATTTGACCTCGACGTACTTCGAAGGCCGCCACTGCCCGTTGGGCAAACTGGGTCATTCGCGCGACGACAAGTCCGGCAAACCGCAGATCGTGTTTGGCCTGCTCACCAATGCGGCGGGCTGTCCCGTGGCGGTGGAGATTTTCGAAGGCAACACGGGCGATCCCAAAACGGTCGCCGCGCAAGTCAAGAAACTGCGCGAACGCTTCGGCCTCTCCGATGTCGTGCTGGTGGGCGACCGCGGCATGATCACCAGCGCCCGCATTCGCGAAGACTTGCCGGCCTCGCAGGGCATCCAATGGATCTCCGCTTTGCGCGCCAGCCAGATTCAGAAACTGGCTGCCGGCGGCCATTTGCAGATGTCCCTTTTCGACAAGACCGATTTGGTCGAGATCGCGCATCCGGATTTCCCCGGCGAACGCCTGATTGCGTGCTTCAATCCGCTGTTGGCCGAAGAGCGCGCGCGCAAAAGGCCCGACCTGCTGGCCGCCACCGAGAAGCAATTGGATAAGATCGTTGCGGCCACCCAGCGCCGCAAGCGCCCGCTGCGCGGCAAGCAAAACATCGGGCTGCGCGCGGGCAAAATTCTCAACCGCTACAAAATGGGCAAGCACTTTCAACTGCGCATCGAGGACGATGGGTTTCAGTATCAGCGTAAAACGGCGAACATCGAGCGCGAACAAAGTCTGGACGGAATCTACGTTATTCGGACCAGCGTGCGGAAAGAAGCTTTATCCAGCCAGCAGGTCGTAGCCAGTTACAAAAATCTGTCCGGCGTGGAGCGGGCCTTCCGCAGTCTGAAGAGTGTGGATCTGCACGTGCGCCCGATCCACCACCGCCTGCCCGATCGTGTCCGCGCCCACATCCTGCTTTGCATGCTCGCCTATTATGTGGAGTGGCACATGCGCCAACGCCTGGCCCCCATGCTTTTTGACGATGACGACAAGCCCCAAGCGCAGGCCGCGCGACGCTCCATCGTCGCTCCCGCGCAACGCTCGGCTCGCGCCAGGCGCAAAGCCTTCACCAAACAAACCGCCGATGGTCTGCCGGTCCACAGCTTTCACACCCTGCTCGGCGACTTGGCTACGATCGTCAAAAACAGAATTCAGCCCGCCGACAAAACCATCCCCACCTTCGATCTGCTCACTCAACCCACTGCGATTCAGCAGCGCGCTTTCGATCTACTCAGCGTTCCCCTCCGACTGAAATAATACCCGCTCTGTAGGCAGTGACCCGCGCCGAAAAACCCGCTAAGCACTTACTCTGCCTCAATTTTCCATCAAGGGGCCAAAGAACTTCGG
>DATEHU010000030.1 GCA_035279405.1 Gammaproteobacteria bacterium | reverse complement strand
AGAGAGTCTGGCCGAGTTGCACCAGTTGCGCGAGGCCGGCCTGGCGCAACTGGTAAACGGCGCGGAGGAAGCGTGGCACCAGTTTCTGGCACTGTTTGCGGGTGCGGTGCTTTTTCAACAGCAGGTAGCAGAGCCGCTGTTTGAAGCGGTAAATGGTCTCCAGCACGGGATGGTCGGCCAGGTAGGCCGCTAGCCGAAGCTGCTGATCTTCTTTGAGATTGTGACGATGCCGCCGCATCAAGGAAAGCAGTCCGCGATTCTTGGCGCCGACTCCATCGATGTCCCGCCAGCAGGCCAGGAAGTGATGGTTGATCAGGCGAATGACATGGAAGCGATCCGCCACGATGAGTGCGTTGGGAAAATGCAGCCGGACCAGTGCGCGGTAGTTCGAGGCCAAGTCCATGCATACCACGCGCACCTCGGCCTTGCATTCCAGCTTCTGAAAATAGGCCGCCAGAGAGAGCTCCGACCGGCCTAAAACCACATCATAGATCTTATGATTTCTTAGGTCGCACAGCGTGGTGGCGTAGCCGCTGCGTCGGGTGAAGAAGTGCTCATCGATGCCCAGCACCTGCGGGCAGCGCCCCGAATGCCACTCCCCAAACTGGCGCTGGAGTCCGCGCTGAAAATAGCGCTCTACGGTGGCGGCCCCGATCCCTTCGCGGCGCCCCAGCCGGCTGCGATTAATGCCATCCAGGTGCTGGCGAAAGATCATTCTCTGGAAGGCTTCACTGGATCTCTGGCAGGGTTGAATCCCTGGAAACCGCTCCCGGAAGTACCGTCCGCAGCTGTGGCATTGAAACTTGCAGGCTTCCAGCTCCACCACACAGTGCCGCAAGCCCCAGTCCTCATGCCGCACTCGCCGCACATATCGGCCCTTGTTCCGCAGCCGGTCGCTCCCGCAGTGCGGGCACAACCTCAGCCCGGTATGCCGCGCTGAGATCTTGATCCCACCACCGCTGATCTGTAAATCGGTAATCTCATAGTCGGGCAGTCCTAAAACGATCTCTGATCTGATCAAAACAATTCCTCCAAGAATGTTTTATCAGTTCAGG
>DATEHU010000029.1 GCA_035279405.1 Gammaproteobacteria bacterium | reverse complement strand
GGACCTGCCGAAGGGCGTGGAGATGGTGATGCCTGGCGACAACATCAAGATGGTGGTGTCGCTCATCAGCCCGATCGCCATGGAGGACGGACTGCGCTTTGCCATCCGCGAGGGCGGCCGCACCGTCGGCGCCGGCGTGGTCGCGAAAATCCTTGAGTAATCCAGCCATGGCAACCGAAACCATCCGTATTCGCCTCAAGGCCTTTGATTACCGGCTGATTGACAAGTCGGCGAAGGAAATCGTGGAGACCGCCAAACGCACCGGTGCCCAGGTAAAGGGCCCGATCCCGCTGCCGGTCAAGATGGAGCGTTTTACTGTGCTGGTATCGCCGCACGTCGACAAGGACGCCCGCGACCAGTACGAAATCCGCACGCACAAGCGCCTCATGGACATCGTTAATCCCACGGACAAGACCGTGGATGCCCTGATGAAGCTGGATTTGCCGGCGGGCGTGGACGTGCGCATCAAGGTCAACTGAGGGCGTCCAGCCCTGTTGCAGGGCCTGACGCACTGGTATAATCCCCGGCTCGCTGCGGCCCGGTGGGGTCACCCCCACCGGGCCGCGTGTGGTTTAACGACGTGCTGACCAATCGCAGTCGGCACCGGATGAGGATTACAAGATGGCTCTCGGCCTAATCGGTCGCAAATGCGGCATGACCCGCATTTTCCTGGAAGACGGCGTGTCGGTGCCGGTGACCGTCATTGAAGTCGAACCCAACCGCATCACCCAGGTGAAAAGCGCGGATTCCGACGGCTATCGTGCCGTGCAGGTGACCGCGGGCAAGCGCCGTGCGAGCCGCGTCACCAAGGCGCTCGCGGGCCATTACGCGAAGGCGAATACCGGCGCGGGCCGGGTGTCGGGCGAGTTCCGGCTGAATGCCGATGAAGGCGCGGATCTGAAGCCCGGCGGCGAAATCAAGGTGGACATTTTCAAGCCCGGCCAGAAAGTGTCGGTGACCGGCACCAGTCTCGGCAAGGGTTTTCAGGGTACGGTCAAGCGCCACCATTTCACCATGGGTGACGCAACCCACGGCAACTCGCTGTCGCACCGCGCGCCCGGCTCCATCGGCCAGCGCCAGACCCCGGGACGCGTGTTCCCAGGCAAGAAGATGTCCGGGCATCTCGGTGCCGCGCGCCGTACGGCGCTCAATCTCGAAGTGGTGCGCGTAGACAGTGACAAGAATTTGCTGCTGCTGAAAGGTGCCGTACCCGGTTCGGAGGGCGGCAACCTCATCATCCGCCCCGCAGCGGGCGGTTGAGGAGCGCAACATGGAAATGCAGCTGCACAGCAACGCGGGCGGGAAGTCCATAACGCTTTCGGACGCAACCTTCGCGCGCGAATTCAATGAAGCCCTGGTGCACCAGGTGGTGACCGCTTTTATGGCCGGCGGACGTGCCGGCACCAAGGCACAAAAGACCCGCGCCATGGTGCGCGGCGGCGGCAAGAAACCCTGGGCGCAGAAAGGCTCGGGCCAGGCGCGTGCCGGCTCGATCCGCAGCCCGCTGTGGCGCGGCGGCGGCAAGACCTTCGCGGCGGTGCCGCGCGACTTCAGCCAGAAGGTCAACCGCAAGATGTATCAGGGCGCGATGCGCGTGATCCTGTCGGAGCTCGTGCGCCAGCAACGCATGGTGGTGCTGCCCGAGTTCGCCGTCGAAGCGCCGAAGACCAAGCAGCTGGTGACCAAGCTCAAGGCGCTGGGTCTGGAAAGCAACGTGTTGATCGTCACCGAGCAGGTGGACGAGAAACTGTATCTGGCGGCGCGCAACCTCGTGAACGTCGAGGTGCGCGAAGTCACGGGACTGGATCCGGTGAGTCTCGTGGGTTACGACAAGATTCTGCTGACCGTGCCGTCCATCCGCCGCCTTGAGGAGTGGCTGGCATGAAACTCAAGCACGAATCCGTGACGCGCGTGCTGCTCGGACCGCACGTGTCGGAAAAGGCCACGCAGGTGGGCGAAGTCCACAATCAGGTGGTGTTCCGCGTGCGCCGCGATGCCGACAAGCCGCGCGTGCGTCGTGCGGTGGAAAAACTCTTCGATGTCAAGGTCGTGGATGTGCAGATTGTGAACGTGCGCGGCAAGACCAAGCGCACCGGTCAGCGCACCGGCACGCAGAGCAACTGGAAGAAAGCCTACGTGCGCCTTGCGCCGGGCAGCTCCATCAATTTCATGGGCGACAAGGCCTGAGGCGGTAGCAATCATGCCAGTCAAAAAAGCCAAACCCACCTCGCCCGGCCGGCGCGCCGTGGTCATGGTCACCTCGCCCGGTCTGCACAAGGGCGCGCCGTACGCAGCGCTCCTGGAGCACCAGAGCGGGCGCGGCGGGCGCAACAACCTGGGCCGCATCACCACGCGCCACCAAGGCGGCGGCCACAAGCAGCATTACCGCCTGATTGATTTCAAGCGTGACAAGGACGGCGTCAGTGGCCGGGTGGAGCGCATCGAATACGATCCGAACCGCACCGCGCATTTGGCGCTGGTGGTATATAAGGACGGCGAGCGCCGCTATATCATCGCGCCCAAGGGCGTGGCGCGCGGCCAGGAAATTCTCGCCGGCAGCCATGCGCCGGTGAAACCCGGCAATGCGCTGCCGCTGCGCAACATCCCGGTCGGCACGCAGGTGCACTGCGTCGAGCTGCAGCCCGGCAAGGGCGCACAACTGGCGCGCAGTGCCGGCGCCTCGGTGCAGGTGGTGGCGCGCGAAGGCGCCTACACCACCGTGCGACTGCGCTCCGGCGAGATGCGCAAGGTGCACATTGACTGCCGCGCCACGATCGGCGAAGTCGGCAACGACGAACACAATCTGCGTGTGTACGGCAAGGCCGGTGTGCGCCGCTGGCAGGGTATCCGTCCGACGGTGCGTGGCTTGGCGATGAACCCGATTGACCATCCGCACGGCGGCGGCGAGGGCAAGTCGGGTCAGGGCAATCCGCATCCGGTATCACCCTGGGGCCAGCCTACCAAGGGTTACAAAACGCGCGCCAACAAGCGCACCGATCGCATGATCGTGCGCCGGCGCAACGCCAAGTGAGCGGTTTTCAGTTTGAAAGTTGAAAATTATTGAGGTTTGCACTGTGCCACGTTCAATCCGCAAAGGCCCGTTCGTTGATCCGCACCTCGCCAAGAAGGTCGAGGCGGCGGCAAGTAGCGGCAACCGCAAGCCGATCAAGACCTGGTCGCGGCGTTCCATGGTCACCCCCGAAATGGTGGGCCTGACCATCGCAGTGCACAACGGCCATCAGCACGTGCCGGTGCTGGTAAGCGAGAACATGGTCGGGCACAAGCTGGGCGAGTTTGCCGCTACCCGGGTGTTCAAGGGGCACGGCGAGCGCAGGGTGGCCGCCGAAACCACCGAAGCCAAGACCTGAGGATGCAAGCATGCAGGTAGCGGCAACCCACAAATTCGCGCGCGTCACGCCTTACAAGGCGCGGCTCGTGGCCGACCAGATCCGCGGCCAGCCGGTCGGGCAGGCGCTCAAGATCCTGGAATTCAGCCCGCGGCGTGCCGCGCAGTTGCTGAAGAAGGTGCTGGAGTCGGCCATTGCCAACGCCGAGCACAACAGCGGCGCCGACATTGACACATTGAAGGTCAAGCGCGTGTGCGTGGACGACGGCCCGCGCATGAAACGCATGATGCCGCGCGCCAAAGGCCGCGGTGCACGTATTCTGAAACGTACCAGCCACATCAGCCTGACTGTGGCGGACGAGTAAGGACAAAGCCATGGGTCAGAAAGTCAATCCGGTGGGTTTCCGTCTGGGCATCGCCTCAGACTGGAATTCCAAGTGGTTTGCGAACAAGCGCGCCTATGCGGAGAACCTGCACGCCGATTTGAGAGTGCGTGAGTTCCTGAAAAAGAAGCTTGCACAGGCCTCGGTGAGCCGCGTGGAGATCAAGCGCCCCGCGAAGAAATGCCAGATTACCATTCACACGGCGCGCCCGGGCGTGGTGATCGGCAAGAAGGGCGAGGACATCGAGGCGCTGCGCGCGCAGCTCATCAAGATGATGCCGGGCACCGAGGTGGATGTGTCCATCGAGGAAATCCGCAAACCCGAACTTGACGCCTATCTGGTGGCTGAGGGCATCGCGCAGCAGCTCGAGCGCCGCATCATGTTCCGCCGCGCTATGAAGCGCGCGGTGCAAAACACCATGCGCCTCGGGGCGCTGGGCGTGAAGGTGCGCGTGTCCGGACGCCTGAACGGCGCCGAGATTGCACGCAGCGAGTGGTATCGCGAAGGCCGCGTACCGCTGCACACCCTGCGCGCCGACATCGATTACGGCAGCGCCGAAGCCAAGACCACCTATGGCGTGATCGGCGTCAAAGTGTGGATCTTTAAGGGCGAGATTCTGGACGCCAGTGAAATCAGCATTGGTCGCGAAGCCGCCGCCGACAAGGCCAAAGCCGGAGTGAAGGCCGATGCTGCAGCCTAAGCGCACCAAGTTCCGCAAGCAGCACAAGGGCCGCAACCGCGGTCTGGCGCAGTCCGGCAACACCGTGGCCTATGGCGAGTACGGCTTGAAGGCCACGGATCGCGGCCGCCTTACGGCGCGCGAGATCGAAGCCGGGCGGCGCGCGATGACACACTTCGTGAAACGCGGCGGCAAGATCTGGATCCGGGTATTCCCGGACGTGCCGGTCACCAAGAAGCCGCTGGAAGTGCGCATGGGCAACGGCAAGGGCAACGTCGAGTACTGGGTGGCCAAGGTGCAGCCGGGTTCGATGCTCTACGAGATGGAGGGCGTGGACGAGGCGACGGCGCGCAAGGCCTTCCGCCTCGCGGCGGCCAAGATTTCCGTGACCACGACCTTCGTCAGCCGGCAGGTGATGTGATGGACGCCAAGGAATTGCGCGCCAAGAACGACCGGCAGTTGCAGGAAGAACTGCTGGCGCTGCGTCAGGAGCAGTTCAACCTGGCGATGCAGCAGGCCAGCGGCCAGATGCCGCGCGGCCACCAGATACACAACGTGCGCAAGAACATCGCGCGCGTCAAAACCGTGCTCGCCGAGCGAGCCAAGGCAGTGGACAAATGACTACGAGCGGCGCAGCCGTGAAACCCGAGCGCACCGTCACCGGACGGGTGCTCAGCAACAAGATGGACAAAACCATCACCGTGGTGGTGGAGCGCGTGGTCACGCATCCCAAGTACGGCAAGATCCTGCGCCGGCGCAGCAAGATCAAGGCGCACGATGAACAGAATGCCTGCCAGGAAGGCGATACCGTGGTGATCGCGCCCTGCCGGCCGATTTCCCGCCACAAGGCCTGGAAGCTGGTGGAGATTCTGGCGCACGCGCAGCCGGCGGCGGCCGCCAGCCAGGCGGACGTGCAGTCATGATTCAGATGCGCACCGTGCTCGATGCCGCTGACAACAGCGGCGCGCGCAGCCTGAAATGCATCAAGGTGCTGGGCGGCTCCAAGCGCCGCTATGCGCGCATCGGCGATGTCATCAAGGTGAGCATCGGCGACGCTATCCCGCGCGGCAAGGTCAAGAAGGGCGAGATTTACGAGGCCGTGGTGGTGCGTACCCGGAGCGGCGTGCGCCGCCCCGATGGTTCCTTGATCCGTTTCGACAGCAACGCCGCGGTGCTGCTCAACAACAAGCTGGAGCCCATCGGTACGCGCATCTTCGGGCCGGTAACGCGCGAGCTGCGCACCGAGCGGTTCATGCGCATCATTTCGCTGGCGCCGGAAGTGCTGTGAGCGTGGGGAGCGGACAGTCATGAGCAGAATCAAGAAAGGCGACGAGGTCATCGTGATGGCCGGCAAGGACAAGGGCCGGCGCGGCGCCATCCTCAAGGTAATTGAAGGCAAGCGTGTGATCGTCGAAAACCTGAACATGGCCAAGAAGCACCAGCGGCCCAATCCCAATGCCGGTGTCACCGGCGGGATCGTGGAGCGTGAAATGCCGATTCACATCTCGCGGGTGATGCTGTTCAATCCGGTCACCAAGAAAGGCGACCGCGTGGGCATGCGTACCCTGGAGAACGGCCGCAAGGTGCGCATCTTCCGGTCCAACAAAGAAGTGGTTGACGTCTGAGGCGCGCCCATGACCCGATTGCATACCTATTATCGTGACACCGTGGTGCCCGAACTCACCAAGCGGTTCAATTACGCCAATCCCATGCAGGTACCGCGCATCACCAAGATCACGCTCAACATGGGCGTGGGTGAGGCCACCGCGGACAAGAAGATCATGGAGCACGCCGTCAAGGACATGACGCGCATTGCCGGCCTGAAACCGGTGGTCACCAAATCCAAGAAGTCCATCGCCAACTTCAAGGTGCGCGAGGATTATCCCGTGGGCTGCAAGGTGACGCTGCGGCGCGCGCACATGTACGAATTCCTGGACCGGCTGATCAGCATCGCGCTGCCGCGGGTGCGCGATTTCCGCGGCATCAGCGGGCGCTCCTTCGATGGCCGCGGCAACTTCAGCATGGGCGTGAAGGAACAGATCATCTTTCCGGAAATCGAGTATGACCAGATCGACGCGCTGCGTGGCCTGGACATCACCATCACCACCAACGCCCGTACCGACGCGGAAGCCAAGGCGTTGCTGGAAGCCTTCCACTTCCCGTTCCGCAACTGAGGTCCGCAGACATGGCCAAGACTTCCATGGTGAACCGTGAAGTGAAGCGTGCGCAGCTCGTGAAGCGCTACGCCAAGCGGCGCGCCGAATTGAAGCGCCTCATCCGCGGTGTGGACACCGGCGACGAAGAGCGCCACGCCGCGGTCGCCAAGCTCGCCCGACTGCCGCGCGATTCGAGCCCCGCGCGGCAACGCAATCGCTGCGCGCTCACCGGCCGCTCGCGCGGCAACTATCGCAAATTCGGCCTGGGCCGCAGCAAACTGCGCGAGGCCGCGATGCGCGGCGACGTTCCCGGCCTGCACAAGGCCAGTTGGTAGGTTTACACCGAGGGATATCGTTACATGAGTATGACTGATCCCATCGCCGACATGTTCAGCCGCATCCGCAACGGCCAGTTGGTCGGTCGTGAGCAGGTGAACATGCCCGCCTCCGGCATCAAGTGCGAGATTGCACGCGTGCTCAAGGAGGAAGGCTACATCGAGAATTTTGCGCGCCGCGAACAGGACGGCAAGGCCGAACTCGTGGTGACGCTCAAGTACTACAACGGCCGGCCGGTCATTGCCCATATGCGACGCATCAGCCGTCCAGGCCTGCGCGTGTACAAGCGCAAGACCACGCTCCCCAAGGTGCTCGGCGGCTTCGGCATCGCCATCGTCTCCACGCCCAAGGGCGTGATGAGCGACCGCGCCGCGCGTGCCGCCGGCCAGGGCGGCGAAGTCATCTGTTACGTGTCCTGACCGCTTTTGGAATACGCCATGTCCCGAATCGCCAAACAACCCGTTGTGCTGCCGAAAGGCGTGGATGCCACCGTGTCGGGCAGCAACGTTACGGTCAAGGGCCAGAAATCCAGTCTGACTCTGGTGCTGCACCCGCATGTTTCGGTGGTGAATGAGAACGGCATGCTGCACGTGGCCGTCAAGCCGGAGCACGCCGAGGCCGACGCCTCGGCCGGTACTGTGCGCGCGCTGCTCAACAACGCTGTCAAGGGCGTGACCCAGGGGTTCCAGAAAAAGCTCGAACTCGTGGGCGTGGGATACCGCGCGCAGATGCAGGGCAAGACCCTGAACCTCGCCATCGGCTTTTCGCATCCGGTGAACTACAAAGTGCCCGAGGGCATAAGCATCGAGACCCCGAGCCAGACGGAAATCGTCATCAAGGGCGCGGATCGCCAGAAAGTCGGTCAGGTGGCAGCGGAGATCCGCGGCTTCCGTCCGCCGGAACCGTACAAGGGCAAGGGCGTGCGCTACACCAACGAGCGCGTGACCCTCAAAGAAGCCAAGAAGAAATAGCAGGTAAGTTGAATCATGGACAAGAAACCCTTTGAAAAGAAGCAGGCGCGCTTGCGGCGCGCACGGCGCGCACGTGCGCGCATGCGCGAACTTGCCGCCTGCCGGCTGTGCGTGCACCGCACGCCGGTGCACATCTATGCGCAGATTCTGGCACCGCAGGGCGACAAGGTGCTGGCTGCGGCCTCCACGCTCCAGGCCGAGATCAAGAAGGGCCTGAAAAATACCGGCAACATCGCCGCCGCGGCGGCCGTGGGCAAGGCCATTGCCGAACAGGCCAAGCACGCGGGCATCACGCGCGTGGCCTTCGACCGGTCCGGATTCAAGTATCACGGGCGCGTGAAGGCGCTCGCCGACGCCGCGCGTGAACACGGTTTGCAGTTCTAGGGTGCAGCATGGCAAGAAAAATTGAGAATCTCCCGGAAAGTTCCGACGGTCTGCAGGAGAAACTGGTGGCCGTGAACCGCGTGGCCAAGGTGGTCAAGGGCGGCCGGCAATTCGGGTTTACCGCGCTCACCGTGGTGGGCGACGGCGCCGGCAAGGTCGGCTTCGGTTACGGCAAGGCGCGCGAGGTACCCAACGCGGTGTCCAAGGCCATGGAACACGCACGCAAGAACTTGCGCCAGGTGTCGCTGCGCGAAGGCACGCTGCATTACGCGATTCGTGCACATCACGGTGCCACGCGCGTGTACATGCAACCCGCCTCCGCGGGTACCGGCATCATTGCGGGCGGCGCCATGCGCGCGGTGCTGGAAGTCGCAGGCGTGAGGAACGTGCTCGCCAAGAGCTACGGTTCGCGCAACCCCATAAACGTGGTGCGGGCCACCCTGAATGCGCTCAGCGAACAATATTCCCCACAGGACCTCGCGGCGAAGCGCGGCAAGACGCTGGATGAGATCCGGGGCTAAGCCATGAGCAAGACTGCCAAACAAATCAAGGTCACGCTGGTGCGCAGTCCGTTTGGGCGCCTCAAGGCCCATCGTGATTGCGTGCGCGGCCTGGGCCTGCACCGCCTGCAGCATTCCGTTACGCTCAACGATACCCCGGAAGTGCGCGGCATGATCAAGAAAGCCTCTTTCCTGCTGCGCGTCGAGGAGAACTGACATGCGCCTCAATACGCTGTCGCCGGCGGTCGGCGCCAAGACCGTCAAGAAGCGCTTGGGTCGCGGCATCGGCTCGGGCCTTGGCAAGACCTCCGGCAAGGGC
Organism: Gammaproteobacteria bacterium; assembly: GCA_035279405.1. Classification (NCBI taxonomy): domain Bacteria; kingdom Pseudomonadati; phylum Pseudomonadota; class Gammaproteobacteria; species Gammaproteobacteria bacterium. The sequence continues at coordinate 17,669 of DATEHU010000029.1, read as the reverse complement.
CACAAGGGCCAGTACGCGCGCAAGGGCGGCTATCACAAGGTCGGCTTCGAAGGCGGCCAGATGCCTTTGCAGCGGCGCCTGCCCAAGGTCGGATTCCGTTCGCATTTGAAACCCAGCCGTGCCGAAGTGCGCCTGGATGCGCTGGCCCGTGTCGAGGCCGATGTCATCGACATCCTGGCGCTCAAGACCGCGGGGCTGGTGCCGCTGCAGACCGACCGGGTCAAAGTGATTCTGGCCGGCGAGCTCAAGAAAAAGGTCACGCTCAAGGGCGTGGCCGCGACCGCCGGGGCGCGCAAGGCCATCGAGACGGCCGGCGGCAAGGTGGAGGACTAAGTGTCGAGAAACGCGAGCGGCACGGGGGTGATGTCATCCCTGTCACAGATCGGGAAGCTCCACGATCTGCGCAAGCGTCTGCTGTTCCTGGTGGGCGCATTCGTGCTGTTCCGCATCGGTACCCACATCCCGGTGCCGGGCATTGATCCGGCGGCGCTTGCACGGCTGTTCAGCCAGCATTCCGGCGGGCTGCTGAGCATGTTCAACATGTTCTCCGGCGGCGCACTCATGCGCCTGTCGGTGTTTGCGCTCGGCGTCATGCCCTATATCTCCGCCTCCATCATCATGCAGATGCTCGCGGTGGTGGTACCGAGCCTGGAAAAATTGCGCAAGGAAGGTCAGGCCGGCCAGCGCGTGATTACCAAGTACACACGCTGGGGCACGGTGGTGCTCGCTCTGTTCCAGTCACTGGGCGCGGCGCTCGCGTTGGAAAGCCAAGGCGTGGCGGTAAGCCCGGGATTTACCTTCGTGTTCGTGGCTACGGTGTCGCTCACCACCGGCACGCTGTTCCTCATGTGGGTCGGCGAGCAGATGACCGAGCGCGGCGTGGGCAACGGCATTTCCATGATCATATTCGCGGGCATTGTCGCCGGCCTGCCGTCGGCGTTCGGCGGCACGCTGGACCTGGTGCGCACCGGGCAGATGAACCCCATCATCGCCATCGTGGTGCTCGCGGTGGTGCTCGGCGTGACGGCCTTCGTGGTGTTCGTGGAGCGCGGCCAGCGGCGCATTACCGTGAATTACGCCAAGCGCCAGCAGGGCCGGCGGCTGTACGCCGCGCAGACCAGCCACCTGCCGCTCAAGCTCAACATGTCGGGCGTGATTCCGCCAATCTTCGCGTCCTCGATCATCCTGTTTCCCGCAACCGTGGGCAACTGGTTCGGTTCGCAGTCCGGGGGCTGGCTCGCGCTTGCACTGCAGAAATTCGCCGCGGCCATGTCGCCGGGTGAGCCGGTTTACGACATCACCTACGGCGCGCTGATCATATTCTTCACCTTTTTCTATACCGCGCTGGTGTTCAACTCCAAGGAAACCGCGGAGAACCTGAAGAAATCCGGCGCCTTCATCCCCGGCATCCGCCCGGGACAGCAGACGGCCGCCTACGTGGACAGCGTGCTCACCCGGCTGACGTTCTGGGGCGCCATTTACGTGACCGCGGTGTGCCTGTTACCGCAGTTTCTGATTACCTACTGGAACGTGCCGTTCTTCTTCGGTGGCACGTCCCTGCTGATTGACGTGGTAGTGGTCATGGATTTCATGGCGCAGTTGCAGGCGCATCTCATGTCTCACCAGTACGAAGGGCTGCTGCGCAAGGCCAATCTCAAGGGTTACGGCGGCACCGGGCTGCGATGAGGATCAACGTGCGGCTCAGGATTGCCGCGGGAGTGGAGCGATGAAAGTACGTACTTCGGTCAAGAAAATCTGCCGCAACTGCAAAATCGTGCGGCGCGGCGGCGTGGTGCGCGTGATCTGCAGTGACGCACGCCACAAACAGCGTCAAGGGTGAACCGAAGGTTTGCATTGATTCATATGGGAAATTCAGGCAAAATTATCCGTTTTCGCGCCGCAAAATGCGGCGCCGAGTGAGGACAGCGCATGGCCGCCCGCATAGCCGGGGTCAATATCCCGCCCAACCAGCATGCCGTAATCGGCCTGCAGAACATTTACGGCATCGGCCGCAGCCGCGCGCGCCTGATCTGCCAGGTGGCGGGCATCAAACCTGAAACCAAGGTCAAGGATTTGACCGACGCGGAAGTCGAAGCGCTGCGCGTCAACGTCACCAAGTTCGAGGTCGAGGGTGATCTGCGCCGCGAAGTCTCCATGAGCATCAAGCGGCTTATGGACCTCAGCTGTTACCGCGGCCTGCGCCACCGCAAGGGCCTGCCGGTACGCGGCCAGCGCACGCGTACCAATGCGCGCACCCGCAAGGGTCGGCGCAAGCAGACCGTCAAGCAGACCGTCAAGTCGCCAACGTAAGTGAAAAGATTGCAGGGTAAGTAAATGGCAGAAGAAGCCGAACCAGTCAAAGAATCCAAAGAAGCCGCGCCCGCAGCTCCGGCGACGGCGGGCGAAACACCGGCCGCGGCTCCGGCGCCGCGCAAACGCGCCAGGAAGACCGTGGTGGACGCGGTGGCGCACGTGCATGCGTCGTTCAACAACACCATCATCACCATCACGGACCGCCAGGGCAACGTGCTCTGTTGGGCCACCGCCGGAGGTTCCGGGTTCCGCGGTTCGCGCAAGTCCACGCCCTTCGCCGCGCAGGTCGCGGCCGAAAAGGCCGGCCTCAAGGCCCAGGAGTTCGGAGTCAAGAACCTGGAAGTCCAGGTCAAGGGTCCCGGCCCCGGTCGTGAATCGGCGGTGCGTTCGCTGCACAACATCGGCTTCAAGATCGCCAACATTTCGGACGTCACGCCCATTCCGCACAACGGCTGCCGTCCACCCAAGAAACGCCGCGTCTAATCCAGAGGTTCATTGATGGCTCGTTATCTCGGACCCAAATGCAAACTCTCGCGGCGCGAGGGCACGGACCTGTTCCTCAAGTCGAGCGTCCGTCCGCTGGAGTCCAAGTGCCGCATCGAATCGCAACCCGGACAGCACGGCGCCAAGCGCAACCGCCTGTCGGATTACGGCGGCCAGTTGCGCGAGAAGCAGAAATTGCGGCGCATGTACGGAGTGCTGGAGCGCCAGTTCCGCCGCTACTACCAGGAGGCCTCACGCCGCACCGGCGCCACCGGCCAGGCGTTGCTGCAGATCCTCGAGTGTCGCCTGGACAACGTGGTGTACCGCATGGGTTTTGCCGCTACGCGCGCCGAAGCGCGCCAGCTCGTCGGCCACAAAGCCATCGAAGTGAACGGCAAAGTCGTCAACATACCGTCCTATCAAGTCAAGGCCGAAGATGCGATTACGGTACGCGAGCGCGCCCAGAAGCAGTTGCGCATCCAGAACGCGCTCGCCATTGCCAAGCAGTTGCCGCCCATCGAGTGGGTGGAAGTGGACGAGACCAAATTGAGCGGAAAGTTCAAGCGCGTGCCGGAGCGCAGCGACATCCTGCCCGACATCAACGAGAACCTGGTGGTCGAGCTGTACTCCAAGTAATGGTTCAGGTTGTTTCAGCATTTAACGAGGGAATCATCCCATGCAGGGTTCAGTCACGGAATTTTTGAAGCCGCGCCTGGTAGGCGTGCAGGCGCAGTCCGATCAACAGGCGCGCGTGGTGCTCGAGCCGCTGGAACGCGGCTTCGGTCACACGCTGGGCAACGCGTTGCGACGCATCCTGTTGTCGTCCATGCCGGGTTGCGCGGTGGTGGAAGCCGAGATCGAGGGCGTGCTGCACGAGTACACCGCCATCGAAGGCGTGCAGGAAGACGTGGTGGACATCCTGCTGAACCTCAAGCAACTCGCGATTCGTATGCACACGCGCGACGAGGCGATGCTCACGCTCGTCAAGAAAGGGCCGGGCGTGGTCACGGCCGCCGACATCCAGCTGGATCACGACGTTGAAATCGTCAATCCGGGACTGGTGATCGCGCACCTGAACAGCGCCGGTTCGCTCAACATGAAACTCAAGATCAAGCGCGGCCGCGGCTACCAGCCCGCGAATCAGCGCCTGCAGTTCGAAGAGGAATCGCGCCCCATCGGCCGCCTGCTGCTGGATGCGTCCTTCAGCCCGGTGCGCCGCGTCACCTACACGGTGGAAAGCGCGCGCGTGGAACAGCGCACCGACCTCGACAAGCTCATCATCGACATCGAAACCAACGGCACGATTGATCCGGAAGAAGCCATCCGCCGTGCGGCCACCATCCTCTCCGAACAGCTCGCCGCCTTCGTGGACCTCAAGGGCCGGGATGCGGGACACGCGGGCGGTGAAACGCATTTCGATCCGGTGCTGTTGAAACCCGTGGAAGAGCTCGAGCTCACGGTGCGTTCTGCCAACTGCCTCAAGGCCGAGAACATCAATTACATCGGCGACCTGGTACAGAAGACCGAGGTGGAACTTCTGAAGACACCGAATCTCGGCAAGAAGTCGCTCACCGAGATCAAGGACGTGCTCGCGCAGCACGGCCTGACGCTCGGCATGAAAATCGAGAACTGGCCGCCCGCGAGCCTGCAAAAGCCCGTGGTCGTGTAAGGAATCCGCCGCATGCGTCACCAGAATACCGGCCGGCAACTCTCGCGCAATTCCGCGCACCGCGCGGCGCTGATGCGCAACATGGCGGGCGCGCTGCTGCGTTACGAGAGCATCCGCACCACGCTGCCCAAAGCCAAGGAACTGCGGCGCGTGGTCGAGCCCCTGATCACGCTGGCGAGAGTCGACAACGTGGCCAAGCGACGGCTGGCCTACGCGCGGCTGCGCGATGACGCGGTGGTCAGCAAATTGTTTGCCGACATCGGGCCGCACTTCAAGGCGCGTCCCGGCGGATACACGCGCATCCTCAAATTCGGCCTGCGCGCCGGTGACAAGGCGCCGATGGCGGTGATGCAGCTCGTGGATCGCGAAGCCCAGATCGCCGCGCTGGCCGATCAGCATACCGAAGCACGCAAGGCACGCGCGGCGAAATCCGCAGAGTCTGCCGCCGAGCAGCCCGCAAAGCCGGCAAAGAAAACCAAGGCGGAGAAACCCGCCAAGACCGGGAAGAACGCGAAAGCGGAGCAGGCCGCCAAACCGGCAAGCAAAGACACCAAGAAGGCGGCCAAGACCGAAAAGAAAGCCGCCGCCAAATCAGAAAAACCCGTGGCCGGGAAAGCCGAGAAGAAATCACTGTTCAGGCGCGCGGCGAAGAAAAAAGACAAATAAGCGGCCAACCACCGAAGACAGAAAGCCGGGCTCCGCCCGGCTTTTTCTTTTCCCGGCACGGTGTACCGAAAATTACGCGTATGCGGCTGCAGACGACCCGTCGCATGTGGCATCAGACAGTCCCACCGCGGGTGCGGAGCCGGGTGCAGTCTGCCAGTGCGGTAGCGAAGAGGTGCTTGCGCAGATTTTTACCGGTGGCTGGCGCGGGCCCGTCTGAGCGGCCATGCCATCAGGTACTGATCGCCGCATTCGGCCTGCACATCAGGCAAGCCACTTCCGGGCTACACTGAAAAATGCCTTGGCACTCCGGCCTCGCGGAACTGAGCGATACTGGATTTTGCCCCGAAAACCGGGGCTGGCAGTGGGGCTGGCTTTATTGCGAAAAGCCGCTATATTATGTAAATCCTTTGATGGGCGTTGGGACCTTCCGACAAGCCGGTTGGATGAGATGAACAGCGGCCTGCCTGCCCAATGCCAGCGGCGCTGGCTGCAAGAAGGATTGGGGCGCGATTGCGGGGGAGTGTCACGGAAATCGTGAGCGCAAGACCAATGTTGACCGACCCGAAACCGACTTCCGCGGGCGATGACCCGAAGGTTGCCGGCGCGCGCATGCCTGCGTGGCGCTCCGACCCGGGACCGGCGCATGTGCCGTTCACGGATTTCGCGCGCCCCATGGACGACGAGGAATTCACTGCGGTGCAGCACCTGGCGATCGATGGCGATCTGGATGCCATGGTGGACTACGCATTCGAATTGCGCCGGCGCGGTGATCATGCCCAGGCGCTCGAGTGGTTGACGCGCGCGGGCGACGCGGGACATGACCGTGCCATATCCGAACTTGCCAGCGCGCAACTCAACCAGGCCGCGAGTCCCGAAAATTCCGTGCAATCCCTGCACTGGGTCAAACGCGCGGCTGAAAGCGGGAACCGCGATTGCATGTTGCTCTTGGCGCGCGCTTACCGCGATGGCGAGCAGGGACTGGTGCGCGATTTCAAGCAAATGCTGCGCTGGGCACTGCACGCGGCGGCGGCAAATTCTCCCGCGGCCATGCGTCTGGTGAGCGATGCCTACGCACTTGGGCAGGGAGTAGGTGAGAATCCGGCACGCGCACTCATCTGGCTGCGGCGCGCGGCGGCTGCCGGCGATGCCGCGGCCATTCAGCGTCTCGCCAGCCGTTATCTCACCGGTGAGGGAACGGAGCGCGATCCGGACAGCTTTTTCCAATGGACGCACAAGGGTGCCGAGGCGGGCGATCCGACGCTGATGTTCAACCTGGCCGAGGCCTACCGCGACGGCATCGGCACCGAGGTAGACAACGCGGCCTTCTTTCGCTGGATGAACAAAGCGGCGGACCGCAATTGTCCGCCCGCGTTGTTCGAGCTGGCGCTCGCCTACCGCGACGGCATCGGCGTCAAGGCGGATGCCGCCGAATACCACCGATTGCTGATGCGCGCCGCCGACGCTGGCGATGCGCAGGCCATGAACAACCTCGCGCTGCGCTACCTGCACGGCGTGGGTGTGGCGCTCGATGCCAAACGTCACGTTGAACTGCTGACGCGTGCGGCCCAGGCCGGCGAACCGAGTGCGATGTTCAACCTCGCGCATGCCTATCGTGACGGTCTGGGCGTAGCGCGCAGCCAGGAGCAGTACCTGGTATGGCTGCGGCAAGCGTCCCAACTGCGTCATTCCCACGCACAAGTCGAGCTGGCCGTGCACTACTTCCGGCTGGCATTGAAGGACCGGCACGCGCTGGATTTTGAGCAGGCCACACGCGGTGCGCGCTTTGAGCAGCTCGCGACGGCAGCGGCTGAAGCCGGGGACCCGCGGGGCATGTACCTGCTTGCCATGGCGCACCGGCGCGGTCTCGGGGTGTTGGGCGATTTGAAGCTCGCGCGCGAGTGGACGGAACGCGCGGCCCACGCCGGTCTCGCGGTCGCGATGACGGATCTTGCCGACCTGTACCGCAACCCTCCCAGTGGCGCTCCCGATGCACTGAATTACTTTACTTGGGTCAAGCGTGCGGCGGATGCAGGCGATGTCATCGCCAAGCGCCGGCTGGCGCTCGCCTATCACGATGGCGAGGGCACGGAGCGTGATCTGGATGCCTGTCGCCGCTGGCTGGAAGCGGCGTCCGGCGAGGGCGATCAAGCCGCCTTTGTGCTCCTCGGACTGCTCGATCTCGAGCGCGACGGTGAAATCGAACCGGCGCAGTTGCACACGGCGCTCGAACCGTTCATGGGCCTGCAGGCGGAAGTCAGCAAGATCAAGAGCACGCATCTGGTACGCGAAGCACCGGAAGGGGTCGCGCACTTCACCAGCGCCGCGATGCTGCGTTCGCTCCTGACGGCGGGCGTCGAGAACAGCACCGGCAACAGCTTGCGTCTCTACAACGCGGCATATCTCAAGGACATGCAGGACGGGCGACTGTTGTTTGATGTGCATGACTCGCCTGCGGCCGCCTTGCTGCGCGGCTTTTTCCCCGAGCAGCGCTCGCACGACTGGCCGCTGACCACGCCTTGGGACGGGCGCGAATATTCGGTGTATCTCGGCTCCTTCAATCTGCGCGCCGATTACCTTGACCTGTGGCGCGCGCACGGTGGCAGCGGTGAGGGCGTGTGCATTGTGACGCCGCTCGCGGCGTTCGCCCAGGATCGGGAACGCTTGCCGTTCACGGTCGCCCCGGCTGCGGCGGCGGAACCGGCGACCGCGCCGGGCGGAGTGCCGCGTGCCATTGTGCCCGTGCTGTACCGCATGGAGTACGACCCGGCGGCGGTGGTGCACGTCCTGCAGGACATGCAGCCGCATCTGGCGGCCATTCAGGCCTTCAAGGAACGGCTCACCAGCGGTGGCGGCATCGTGGATGCGCTGGTCAGGATTCTGGTGAGCGAAATCCTGTACTTTTTCAAACCCGAGGCCTATCAGGGCGAGCGCGAGGCGCGTCTGATCGTGGCCTTCGACATTGCCTCTGATTGCGTCCAGCGTGACGAGTCCACCGATCCGGGGCGGCTGTATGTGGAAACCGAACCGTTTTTGTTGAGTACTCCGGGTTCGCGCATCCTCATCGGGCCGGCCGTCAAGGAGCGCGCCATGACCTACCTGGACCTGCGCTACCGCTTGGCGAAGAGCAGATGGTCCGGTTCCACGCGGGTTAGCTATTCCTCCATCGAAATCCGCTGACGCCAGCCACACCGGCCAAGCTGCCGGTTCAATGGGGGCGTACATCGTTGCCCAGTTGAAATTTGCCGCCCTGTGACCCGTGGCGCACGGCGGTTTGCCGCGCGCTGCTGCGCTGCGCGCCGCGACGGAAGCCATCTAGGTTTGCCGGCCAGCGACTGGCCGGTACGCGGCGGCGGGAAAGTACTCACACTGTGCGAGCACCGGCCTGAAGCGAATCAGGCACGGTCTGCATGACACGAGTGACCCGTCGCGGGAGATCATCGAAACCCATTGCGAACCCGGCCTGGGCGAGGATGATATCCTGCGTTTGGTGGACCTGTTACGCACGCGCGGATAACCCAGTGACGCGGTCAATCCGGCAGACAGTCCCGGAAGGAAGACTCATGCGACCCGATTTTCAATACAGCCGCACGACACCGGCATGAATCCCAAAGCGGCATTCAAGGCCTATGACATCCGCGGGCGCGTGCCGGACGAACTCAACGTGGAGATGGCGCGCGCCATCGGCGCGGGTTTTGCGACGCTGTTCAACACCAAACAGGTAGTGATCGGTCGTGACGCGCGGCCTTCGGGCGAGGCATTGTCGGGCGCACTGGCGGACGGACTGCGCGCGCAGGGTGTGAGCGTGCTGGACCTGGGGCTTTGCGGTACCGAGGAAATCTATTTTGCCACCGCGCATCTCGGCGTGGACGGCGGCGTGATGATTACCGCGAGCCACAATCCTCCCGAATACAACGGCATGAAGTTCGTGACCGCGGGTGCGCGCCCGGTGAGTTTCGACACCGGGCTCGCGGCGCTGGCGGACTGGGTGGCGGGCAATCCGGAAGCCGGCCGCGGCACCCCAAAGGGTGCTTTTCGCGCGGTGAATACCCGGCCGGAGTATGTGCGCCATCTGCGAAACTACGCAGGCAAAGATGCCATCCGTCCGCTGCGCGTAGTGGTGAATGCCGGCAACGGCATGGCCGGTCCCGCTTTCGATGCTTTGGCGGCCGGGTTGCCGCTCGAGGTCGTGCGCCTCGCGCATGCGGTGGACGGCACGTTTCCGAACGGCGTGCCCAATCCGATGCTGGCGAAGAATCGTGCGGCGACGGCGAGCGCGGTACGTGCCGGGCACGCCGCGCTCGGCATTGCCTGGGACGGGGACTTTGACCGCTGTTTCATTTTCGACGAGACCGGCGCGTTCATCGAAAGCTACTACCTGATTGGGCTGTTCGCCGAGTATTTCCTGCGCCGGTTTCCGGGTGCGAAAATCATTCACGATCCGCGCCTCGTCTGGAACACGCTCGACATCGTTAACCGTGCGGGCGGCGTGGCGGTGGAATCGCGTTGCGGTCACGCGTACATCAAGGCGCGCATGCGCGCGGAAGATGCCGTGTACGGCGGCGAGATGAGCGGGCACCATTATTTCCGGGATTTTTTCTACTGCGACAGCGGCATGCTGCCGTGGCTGTTGTTGTTGGCGCGGCTCGCGACGGAACCTGTGCCGCTGTCCGCGCTGGTGGCAGAGCGTCAGCGGCGCTTCCCGGTAAGTGGCGAGATCAACCGTACCGTGGACGACGCGGACCAGGTGCTCAAGCGCATCGAAGCGCATTTCGGGACGCAGGCTACGGCCATTGGACGCGTGGATGGCCTGAGCGTGGCGTTTGCCGACTGGCGCTTCAATCTGCGCAAGTCCAATACCGAGCCGCTGGTGCGCCTGAATGTCGAGACCCGCGGCGATACGGCACTGCTCAAGGCGCGCACCGCGGAACTTCTGCAACTCATCGGCGGGCGACCCGGCTGATGACGCAGAGTATGCAGATCCTGGTCACCGGCGGTACCGGCTACATCGGTTCGCACGCCTGCGTGGAACTCCTGCGCGCCGGGCATGAGGTGGTGATCGCCGACAATCTCTCCAACAGTTCAATCGCGGTGCTGGAGCGCATCGGGCGCATTGCCGGCAAGCCGCCGGTGTTTCACAAGCTCGACTTGCGCGATGTGGAAGGTGTGCGTGCATTGTTGCAGCGGCATCCGGTGGCTGCCGTGATGCACTTCGCGGGCGTCAAGGCGGTCGCCGAATCGGTGGCCGATCCGCTCAAGTACTACGACAACAACGTGAATGGCAGCCTTGCGCTGTTCGCGGCGATGCGCGCATTCGGGATCAAACGCATGGTGTTCAGCTCCTCGGCCACGGTGTACGGCGCGCAGGCGGATTCGCCCATTAGCGAGCAGGCCGCCACGGCACCGGCCAATCCTTACGGCCGCAGCAAACTGATGATCGAGGAGATGCTGCGCGATCTGTGCATCGCCGACCCGGAGTTCCGCGCCGTGGCGCTGCGTTATTTCAATCCGGTGGGCGCGCATGCGAGTGGTCTCATCGGCGAGGCGCCCCAGGGCACGCCCAACAATCTGATGCCCTACATCTGCCGGGTAGCCGCGGGGAAATTGCCCGAGCTTCAGGTCTTCGGCAAGGATTACCCCACGCCGGATGGCACCGCCATTCGTGATTACGTCCACGTCATGGACCTGGCACGCGGACACCTGCAGGCGCTGTATTTCCTCGAACGCGCGCCGGGATTTTCCGCCATCAATCTCGGCACCGGTCGCGGCACCAGCGTCCTCGAGATGCTGCAAACCTTTGAACGCGTGAACCAGATCACGATTCCGCACCGCATGGCTGCGCGTCGGCCCGGCGACACTGCCGTGACCTATGCGGATCCCCGCTTGGCGGCCGAGCTGTTCGGTTGGCATGCGGCACTCGGTTTAGACGACATGTGCCGCGACGCCTGGCGTTGGCAACGGCAGAATCCCGACGCTTATGCATGACGCGGCTGTCGGTCGCCCGGAACCGCCGGCTCCGGTAAAATGCCGTGCCTTTCCGGCCGCTGGCTGAAGCGGCCCTCCTTGGGGAGCAATATGCGCAAAGTAGCGGTCATCGGACTCGGTTACGTAGGCCTGCCGGTGGCGGTCGCCTTCGGACACCGGGCCGAAGTCATCGGCTTCGATGTCAAACCCGAGCGCATCGCGGAACTGAAGGCCGGACGCGACCGCACTGGTGAGGTTGCCGACGCCGAACTGCGGCAAACTCGCATTTTGTTTACCAGCGACACCGCGGATTTAAGGAAAGCCGATTTCCACATCGTGGCGGTGCCCACGCCGGTGGATGTTGCCAACCAGCCGGACCTGACACCCGTACTCAAGGCCTCTGTATCGGTGGGCAAAGCGCTCAAGCGTGGCGACATCGTGGTGTACGAATCCACCGTCTATCCCGGCGCCACCGAGGAGGACTGTGTGCCGGTGCTGGAGCGCGAATCGGGCCTGAAGTGCGGGGTGGATTTTTTCGTGGGCTATAGTCCCGAGCGTATCAACCCCGGCGACAAGGCGCATCGTTTCACCACCATCCGGAAAGTCGTGGCCGGCCAGACGCCGAAGGTGCTGGAGATCGTGGCCGAGGCCTACGCGAGCGTGGTCGAGGCCGGCGTGCACAAGGCGCCCAGCATCAAGGTGGCGGAAGCGGCCAAGGTCATCGAGAATACCCAGCGCGATCTCAACATCGCGCTCATGAACGAACTGGCGCTGATTTTCGACCGCATGGGCATCGACACGCAGGCGGTGCTGGAAGCGGCCGGCACCAAGTGGAACTTCCTGCCGTTCCGCCCCGGACTCGTGGGCGGCCACTGCATCGGCGTGGATCCGTACTATCTCACCCACAAGGCCGAGAAGATCGGCTACATCCCTCAGGTGATTCTGGCCGGCCGGCGCATCAACGACAGCATGGGGAAGTTCGTCGCGCAGCGCACCATCAAGGAACTGGTGCGGGCCGGTCATGAACTGCGCGGCGCCACCGTCACCGTGCTCGGCCTGACCTTCAAGGAAAACTGTGCGGACCTGCGCAACTCCAAGGTGGCGAACATCCTCGCTGAATTGCGCGACTTCGACGTGCAACTCCAGGTCTCGGACCCGCTCGCCGACCCGGCGGAAGCCGAGCACGAGTACGGCGTGAAGCTCGTGCCCTTCGAGCGGCTCAAACCCGCGGATGCGCTGGTCGCGGCCGTCGCCCACGAGCAATACCGCCGGCTCGATGCGCCGGCGCTCAAGCGCCTGCTCAAAAGTCCGCCGCTGGTGATGGACGTGAAGGCGATGTTTCCGCGCGCGGCGCTGGAAGCCGCCGGTATCCGCGTCTGGCGCTTGTGAATCTGCACTGGTTATTTCAGGATTGAGTACCAGTCGCGGCTAAAGCCGCTCCCACAATAGGGAGACGCCGCGCTTTTGGGCAAGAGCATCTGACAAAATGAGCGGCGATGACCGCAACGCGCAGCTGAAATCCCCCGCTTTCGGACTACGCGATCCTGCGGCGTCCGTAAAGTCCAGGGCAGCCGTCAGTGGCTGCCCGCTCGGGGCATCGCCCTTCGCCTCCCTTTGCAAAAAAGGGTGGGTTCTGCGCACCCTTTCGCGAACGGGCAAGCGCGCTTCCCCCCTTTGAAAAGGGGGGCAAGGGGGATTTGTAGATTTGTGGTGGCACAAATCCGGTAATTGGTTCGAGGAATTTTTGGAGTGAGTAATGGGCGGAATATTAGTAACCGGCGCGGCCGGCTTCATCGGTTTTCATCTCTGCCAGCGCCTGCTGGCCGACGGCCTGCAAGTCACCGGACTCGACAATCTCAACGACTATTACGACGTCACTCTCAAGGAGGCGCGTCTTGATCGGCTTAAGAAATCCGCTAACTTCGATTTCGTAAAGCTGGATCTCGCCGACCGCGCGGGCATGGAAGCGCTGTTCGCGCGCGTCCAGCCGGAAATCGTCGTGAACCTCGCTGCCCAGGCCGGGGTGCGCTACTCGCTCAAGAATCCACACGCTTACGTGGAAGCGAATCTCGCAGGTTTCGTGAACGTGCTGGAGGGTTGCCGTCACCAAAAGGTGCGGCACTTGGTATATGCCTCCTCCAGCTCGGTGTACGGCGCCAACACCCGCATGCCGTTCTCCGTGCACGATCACACCGATCATCCGGTATCACTTTACGGCGCCACCAAGAAGGCCAACGAACTCATGGCGCACGCCTACAGCCACCTGTTTGATTTGCCCGCCACGGGTCTCAGGTTTTTCACCGTGTACGGACCCTGGGGCCGCCCCGATATGGCGCTGTTCCTGTTCACCCAAGCCATTCTCGCGGGCCGGCCCATTGATGTTTTCAACCAGGGCAACATGCGCCGCGACTTCACTTATATAGACGACATCGTTGAAGGTGTGGTGCGCGTAATGGCAAAACCCGCGGCGCGCGATCCCAAATGGTCGGGAGAACGGCCGGATCCGGCCACGAGCCGCGCGCCGCATCGCGTCTACAACATCGGCAATAACCGGCCGGTGGAACTCGGTCATCTCATCGCGGTGCTGGAAAAAGCCCTGGGGCGCAGCGCCGTGAAGAACCTGCTGCCCATGCAACCCGGGGACGTACCCGCAACCTACGCCGACATTGACGATCTGGAGGCCGCAGTGGGCTTTAGGCCGCGGACCTCCATCGAGGAGGGCGTGCGGCGCTTCGTGGACTGGTACCGGACTTACTACGGCGCGTAATTTATTCTGCTGTCGGTAGATACGTTCTGCAGAACGCGGCCGCCGCAATCCTCCACCCGTCTCTTGTTCCCTCCTTTGAAAAAGGATGGCGAGGGAGGATTTTATTGAAAATCCCCTGCGCGGAGCGCACCCCCTTTTTCAAAGGGGGACGAAACCACAGCCGTGTTTGAAGCCCTCCTTTGAAAAAGGAGGGTGAGCCGCGTAGCGGCGAACGGGCGACCAGGGATGGTCGCCCTGGACTTTCAGGCGGAGCTGGAATGCGCAGCCTGAAAGAGGGAGGATTTTTCAAAATTCCCCACGTGGAACACACCCCCTTTTCAAAGGGGGTCGCGTAATGGGATGCAGACTTGTCCGGATCAGTAGCTTCTGGGCGGTTTGCCGGGCGGCTGCGGCACATCGGCCGACGCTCAGCGATTGACCGCCTGGCGTTTTTCCCGCGCCGCCGTGCGCGGTTCTCCGCGTTCGAGTACGCGCTTCAGAAACCGGCCGGTGTAGGAATCGCGTTGCGCCGCGATGTCCTCGGGCGTGCCGGTCGCGACCACCCGGCCGCCGCCGTCGCCGCCTTCGGGGCCGAGGTCAATCACCCAGTCGGCGGTCTTGATGACATCCAGATTGTGCTCGATCACCACCACGGTGCTGCCGCCGTCGCGTAACTGCTTCAGCACCCGCAGCAGCTGGTCAATGTCGTGGAAATGCAGGCCGGTGGTGGGTTCATCCAGTATATATAGAGTGCGGCCGGTGTCGCGCTTGGAGAGTTCACGCGAAAGCTTGACGCGCTGGGCCTCGCCGCCCGAGAGCGTGGTGGCATTCTGGCCAAGTTTGATGTACGTGAGCCCCACGGCGGTCAGGGTCTCGAGCTTGTGAGCGACCACGGGCACGTTGGCGAACAGCGCATGCGCGTCCTCCACCGTCAGGTCCAGCACCTCGCTAATGTTTTTGCCCTTGAAGCGTATATCGAGGGTTTCGCGGTTGTAGCGCTTGCCCTTGCACACGTCGCAGGCCACGTACACGTCCGGCAGGAAATGCATCTCGACCTTGATGACGCCGTCGCCCTGGCAGGCCTCGCAGCGTCCGCCCTTGACGTTGAAGCTGAAACGTCCCGGCGTGTAGCCGCGCGCCCGAGCTTCCGGCACTTCGGCAAACAGCTCGCGAATTGGCGTGAACAGCCCGGTGTAGGTGGCCGGATTCGAGCGCGGCGTGCGCCCGATGGGAGACTGGTCAATGTCAATCACCTTGTCAATCTGTTCAAGACCCTCGATGCCGTCGCAGGCAGCGGGCTCCTCCGAGGCGTCATTGAGCTTGCGCGCCGCGTAACGGTACAGCGTGTCATTCACCAGCGTGGATTTGCCGGAGCCGGACACGCCGGTGACGCAGGTCATGATTCCGAGCGGAATTTCCACCTCAATGTTTTTCAGGTTGTTGCCTTGCGCCTTGCGGATGCGCAGGGTGTGCTTCGGGTCGAAGGGCAGGCGCAGCGACGGGATCTCGATGCGCCGGCGCCCGGCCAGGTACTGGCCGGTGAGCGAGGCCGGATTGGCGATGATTTCGGCCGGCGTGCCCTGAGCCACCACCCGGCCGCCGTGCGCCCCCGCGCCCGGACCCATGTCGAGCACGTGGTCCGCGTGGCGGATGGCTTCCTCGTCGTGTTCCACCATGATCACGGTGTTGCCGAGGTCGCGCAGGTGTACGAGCGTGTCCAGCAGGCGCGCGTTGTCGCGCTGGTGCAGTCCGATGGACGGCTCGTCGAGAATGTACATCACGCCCACCAGCCCCGAGCCTATCTGACTCGCGAGGCGGATGCGCTGGGCCTCGCCGCCCGAGAGCGTGTCGGCGCTGCGATCGAGCGACAGGTAATCCAGGCCCACGTTCACCAGGAACGAGAGCCGTTCGCGGATTTCCTTGACGATCTTGCCGGCGATCTCGCCGCGCCAGCCGGGGAGTGCGAGCTTCTCGAAAAACGCCAGTGCGGCGCCCACCGAGCGCCGGGAAACCGCAGGCAGGTTCTCGCCGCCCACGAACACGAAGCGCGCTTCTTTTCTCAAGCGCGTGCCGTCGCACTCCGGACACGGACGGCTGGAAAGGTATTTCGCCAGTTCCTCGCGCACCATCTCCGACTCGGTCTCGTGATAGCGGCGCTCCATGTTGGGAATCACGCCCTCAAAGACGTGCTTGCGCGCATACGTGCCGCCGCGCTCGTTCACGTAGCGGAAGGAAATGACCTCGTCGCCACTGCCGTACAGCACCACTTTGCGGATCTTTTCCAAGAGCTCGTCAAACGGCGTTTCAATATCGAAGCGGTAATGTCTGGCCAGGCTTTGCAGCAACTGGAAATACCAGGCGTTGCGCCGGTCCCAGCCGCGCACCGCGCCGCCCGCGAGCGACAGGTGCGGGTTGACGACGATGCGTGCCGCATCGAAGAACTGCTTCACGCCCAGACCGTCGCAGGCCGGACAGGCGCCCACCGGATTGTTGAAGGAGAACAGCCGCGGTTCCAGTTCCGCGAGGCTGTAGCCGCAGACCGGACAGGAAAACCTGGCGGAAAATACCAGCGGCCGGCGCCGGGGTTCGTCCATGAATGCGATGAGCGCGCGGCCGTCGGCCAGGCGCAGCGCGGTCTCGAAGGACTCCGCCAGGCGCAGGCCCACGTCCGGCCGCAGCTTGAAGCGGTCCACCACCACTTCGATGCTGTGTTGGCTGCGCAAGTCCAGCTTCGGCGCCTGCTCGAGTTCCACCACCTCGCCGTCAATACGCGCACGCACGAAGCCCTGGGCGCGGAGTTCCGCGATGAGTTCGAGGTGCTCGCCCTTGCGCTGCTCGACCACGGGCGCGAGCAGCATGAGCCGGGTGTCCGCGGGCAGGGCCAGCACCTGATCCACCATCTGGCTCACGGTCTGGGCGGTCAGGTCCATGCCGTGTTCCGGGCAGCGCGGGATGCCGGCGCGCGCGAACAGCAGGCGCAAGTAATCGTGGATTTCCGTGACCGTGCCCACGGTGGAACGCGGATTGTGCGATGTGGATTTCTGCTCGATGGAAATCGCCGGTGACAGGCCCTCGATGTGGTCCACGTCCGGCTTTTCCATCATCGAGAGGAACTGGCGCGCGTAAGCCGAGAGCGATTCCACGTAGCGGCGCTGGCCTTCGGCATAGATGGTGTCGAAGGCGAGCGATGATTTGCCCGAGCCGGACAGGCCGGTGAGGACGACGAGCCGGTCGCGCGGAATGTCGAGATCGACGTTCTTGAGATTGTGCTCGCGCGCGCCGCGGATGGCGATGATGCGGCGGTCCTGTGCGTGACGCTCGGCAACAGCGGCGGCGCTGACGCGACGCTGCTCCGAACCCTTCGCCGCTTTGTCGAACAGGTCGTTCATGCCGGAACTCGGGAGGACAACGCTCCGCCGTGCGGGCCGGGCGCCGTGTTGTCGTGCATCCGCCGAACGTAGTGAGAACGCGAGGAATTTGCCAGTGTGGGATGGGGTATCCCCACAACCTGTTCCTCATCCTGAGGCGCGAGCGCAGCGAGCCTCGAAGGATGCAGGCCGAGGCGCGGCCTCCTCCTTCGAGGCTCGGCGCTTTCGCGCCGAGCGCCTCAGGATGAGGTCCATAGGAATGACAAGGGCCGGCATCCAGCCGACCCTTGCCGTCCCGGCGTTCCCCACCGCCGGGCCGCTCTGTCGAGGAAGCAGGGTGAGGGCGCTTCCACTGGTTTGCCCAGCGGCTGCTCGCTCACCCCGCGCTCGTCCCCCGACACCCCAGCCGAGTCCAGTTCAAAGTTTCAGAAGCCGCCGAATTTAAAGTTCAGGCCGCCGCGCA
>DATEHU010000028.1 GCA_035279405.1 Gammaproteobacteria bacterium | reverse complement strand
GGACCTGCCGAAGGGCGTGGAGATGGTGATGCCTGGCGACAACATCAAGATGGTGGTGTCGCTCATCAGCCCGATCGCCATGGAGGACGGACTGCGCTTTGCCATCCGCGAGGGCGGCCGCACCGTCGGCGCCGGCGTGGTGGCGAAAATCCTTGAGTAAGTAATCGCGGCTGAAAGCCGCTCCCACAATGTAGGAGTGGCCTGCGGCGGCGATTGATAGAGGTTTACAGGCCAGTAGCTCAATTGGCAGAGCGGCGGTCTCCAAAACCGCAGGTTGGGGGTTCGATTCCCTCCTGGCCTGCCAGATTGAGCGCCAGGCGCGCAACAGGTTGACGGTTAGATGAACGATGTAATGGAACCCGGGCGCAGTGGCCTGGATACGATCAAACTCATTGGCGCGATCCTGCTGATCATTGCCGGCATCGTGGCGTATTACTGGTTCGGCACCCAGAATCAGTTGTTGCGCGCGGCGTATGTGGTTGCGGGGCTGGTGCTGGCGGCGCTGCTCGCGTGGCAGACGCAGCTTGGTCATGCTACCTGGAGTTTCATTTCCAGCTCGCGCACCGAGGTGCGCAAGATGGTGTGGCCGACGCGTGAAGAGACGCTGCAGACCACGGTCGCGGTCATCGTGGTAGTGCTGATCACCGCGGTGCTTATGTGGCTGTTGGACATGTTTCTGTTCTGGGCGTTGCACGGCATCACCGGGCAGGGGAGCTGAGAAATGTCGCTCAGGTGGTACGTGGTGCATGCCTACTCGGGCTTTGAGTCCACGGTCAAACGTTCGCTCGCGGAGCGCGTGAAACGCTCCGGCTTGGCTGAAAAGTTCGGCGACATCCTGGTGCCCACCGAGGAAGTCGTGGAGATGCGCGAGGGCCAGAAGCGCCGCAGCGAGCGCAAGTTTTTCCCCGGCTACGTGCTGGTGCAGATGGAGCTGGACGACCAGACTTGGCATCTGGTGAAAAGCGTGCCCAAGGTCATGGGTTTCATCGGTGGCACTCCGGACAAGCCCGCGCCGATCACCGACAAGGAAGCCGATGCCATTCTGCATCGTGTGCTGGAAGGTGCCGAAAAACCCCGCCCCAAGGTGCTGTTCGAGCCAGGCGAGGTGGTGCGCGTGATTCAGGGGCCGTTCAACGATTTCAACGGCGTGGTCGAAGAGGTGAATTACGAGAAGAACCGGTTGCGGGTGGCGGTGCTGATTTTCGGCCGCTCTACGCCGGTGGAACTGGAGTTCAGTCAGGTCGAGAAATCCTGACGCTTATTTGCAGGAGCGGCTTTCAGCCGCGACGCATTGAACATGGGGAGCCTGTTAAAACCAGGCGTTAGCACCCGCGAGGAGCAGGTATGGCTAAGAAGATTCAGGCATTCGTGAAGCTGCAAATCCCGGCCGGGCAGGCCAATCCGGCTCCGCCCGTGGGTCCGGCGCTGGGCCAGCAGGGCGTCAACATCATGGAGTTCTGCAAGGCGTTCAACGCCCAGACGCAGAAGCTGGAGCCGGGTTTGCCGATCCCGGTGGTGATCACGGTCTACAACGATCGCAGCTTCACGTTCATCACCAAGACGCCGCCCGCTTCGGTGCTGATCCGCAAGGCGCTCGGTTTGGACAAGGGCAGCGCCACGCCCAACACCAACAAGGTCGGCAAGATCACGCGCAAGCAGCTGGAAGAGATTGCCAGGATCAAGATGCCGGACATCACCGCCGCGGACCTGGACGCCGCGGTGCGCACCATTGCCGGCAGCGCCCGCAGCATGGGCGTGGACGTGGAGGGACTGTAAATGGCTTCCAAGCGTTATAGCGCCATGCGCGCGAAGATCGACCGCGACAAGTCGTATGCGGTGCAGGAAGCGCTCAAGTTCGTGAAGGACGGAGCGACCGCCAAGTTCAACGAATCGGTAGACGTTTCGATCAACCTCGGCATCGACGCCTCCAAGTCGGACCAGACGGTGCGCGGCTCGGTCGTATTGCCGCAGGGCACCGGCAAGAGCGTTCGCGTCGCCGTGTTCGCGCAGGGCGAAAGGGCCGAACAGGCCAAGGCGGCTGGCGCCGACATCGTCGGCTTCGACGACCTTGCCAACGACATCAAGGGCGGCAAGATGGATTTTGACGTGGTGATCGCCAGCCCCGATGCGATGCGGGTCGTCGGCGCCCTGGGCCAGATCCTGGGGCCGCGCGGCCTGATGCCGAATCCCAAGGTGGGAACGGTCACGCAGGACCTCGTCGGCGCGGTCAAGAACGCGAAGGCGGGCCAGGTGCAGTACCGCGCCGACAAGGCCGGCATCGTTCAATGCACGATCGGCCGCGCCTCGTTTACCGTCGAGGCGCTGTCGGAGAATCTGAAGACGCTGGTGGACGCGGTGAACAAGTCCAAGCCCGCGGGCGTGAAGGGGATCTTCCTCAAGAAGGTCTCGGTCTCGAGCACCATGGGCGTGGGCGTGCGCGTCGACCAGGCGAGCTTGCTGCAGCAGCAATAAATTCAGGGAGCGCGGGGATGTCTCCGTGCTTCCGGTCCCGGTGGAAATCCGGGAAAGAACTTTGGGCTGCCGGAGGCGTACCGCCGGCGGGTTGTCAAAGACCGTAGGAACCTTGGAGTTTGCGAAGGTTTAATTTTTTGAGGAACGGAAAGCCGGCAACGGGGTCACAGACTGCCTCCAACGCAGTCGATGAAGCCGGGCCAGCGGCCGGAAACCGGAAATCCTACGCAGACGGTGTACCCGAAACAGGTTTTGTATCTGACTCCTGTATTACCGGTCGCCGTTTTCGTGAAAGGAGATAGACCTTGAGTCTAAATCTGGAGCAGAAGCAGGCGGTTGTGGCCGAGGTGAGCGAGCAGCTCGCCAAGGCCCAGACGGTGATACTGGCCGAGTACCGCAGCATCCCGGTCAAGGACATGACCGAATTGCGCAAGAAGGCGCGCAACTCGGGCGTGTACCTGCGGGTGCTGAAGAACACCCTGGCGCGTCGCGCAGTCGCCGAGACGCCGTTCAAGGGGCTCTCCGAGAAGATGGTGGGGCCTCTCGCGTACGGCATTTCGAGCGATCCGGTGGCGGTTGCCAAGGTGCTGCAGGAGTTCGCCAAGGAAAACGAGAAGTTCGTGATCAGGGCCGGCGCGATGCCGAACCTGGTGATGTCAGCCAGGGAAGTGGCGGA
>DATEHU010000027.1 GCA_035279405.1 Gammaproteobacteria bacterium | reverse complement strand
ATGTCTTAGCTCCATAATTCTGTCACCCCTTAACGGCAACGTGAAAATGTCACCCCATGAGACAGGAGACATGCACGTTGAGTCAGAAAGAGTTGCAACGAGGGACCGTCATCTCACAATGCATTCAAGGGAACCTGGCGTGTGCCAGAGCCGCGGAGCTGCTCGACCTATCTCCTCGGCATATCAAACGCCTCAAAGCTCGCTATCGGCTAGGCAGCGCAGCGGCTCTGGCTCACGCCAGCCGCGGTCGCCCCAGCCACCGCCGTTTGCCCGACGCCGTGCGCCAGCGGATCGTCCAGCTGTCCCGCTCCCGCTACGCCGGCTTCAACGATCATCACCTCTGCGAGAAGTTGGTCGAACACGAGGGCTTTTCGCTCAGCCGCGAAACCCTACGCCGCCTGCTGCGCCAAAGCGGCCTCGGCTCGCCGCGTAAACGACGCCCGCCCGCTCACCGCCAACGCCGCTTGCCTTCGGCGCGCGTCGGTGAACTGGTGCAACTCGACGGCTCTCCGCACCACTGGCTCGAAGGCCGCGGCCCGCTGCTCACCGCTCTGGGCATGCAGGACGATGCCTCCGGCAAAATCCTCGCCGCCCAGTTCTTCCCCTCGGAAACCACTTTCGGCTATCTCCGCTTGCTTCGCCAGCTGCTCCGCCGTCACGGCCTGCCCCTCGCTTTCTATGGCGATCGCAGTGGCATCTTCCTCCGCAACGACGATCACTGGACTGTCCCAGAACAACTCGCCGGAAAACGCCAGCCCACTCAGTTCGGCCGCGCCTTGGATCAACTCGGCGTCACCTTCATCGCCGCCAACAGCCCGCAGGCCAAAGGCCGCGTCGAACGTCTCTGGGGCGTGCTGCAAGATCGTCTCACCAGCGAACTCCGTCTGGCCAAAGCGGCTGACATCGACTCGGCCAATGCTGTGCTCCGCAAGTTCATCGCCGACTACAACCGCCGCTTCGCAAGACTGCCTCGCGAAACCGCAACCGCCTGGCGCCAGGCTCCGGAGAATCTCGAACGCATCTGCTGCTTCGTGCACGAACGCATCGTCAGCAACGACAATGTCGTGCAGTGGGATGGCCACCGCTTCCAAATCCCCCAGCAGGCCAAACGCTTCAGCTTTGCGGGAGCCAAAATCCACATCTATCAGGCTCTCGATGGACGCCTTTCGTTTTACTACGGCGATACCCGTCTCGAGCACTCAGCCATCAGGGGGTGACATTTCTATGTTGCCGTTAGGGTGACAGAATCACGTTGCTACAACA